>JADHVQ010000035.1 GCA_016783905.1 Bacteroidales bacterium
TGGAGACCGGCCGGCCTCGGGAAAGCGTTTGTTATATGGCCATTTCGACAAGGATGATCAGGAAGGATGGCATTTTTCAGAGGAGAGATCCTTCAGTGATGTCCCCCGAGAGACCTTCTGCGTCAGGCAGTGTGATATACCCCAACCAAAGGGGTTTGCAACGTTGCCGGCACCTGAGGTAAAGGTGAACCACAACAACGTGGAATCCGGCACTATATGGAGCCTGGGGAGCGGCGCATGCAGGTTTCCGGAGATCGCTTCCGGATCCGATGGCAGTTGCTGGGTTACGTGGGAGGAAGATGGCAATATCCTGCTTGGGAATATCAATCGCTCGGGAGATGTAAGAACCTGGCACGTCGAACACAACGAGAGCGATAGTTACAATCCGAAACTGGTAGTTGACGGAGACGAGGTTTGGTTGTTTTACCTCAATAACCAGGATCGCTATTACCGGCTGTATGGGAGGAGTTTCAAAGGGGGAAGGTTTTCCGGTGAGGTATTGTTGACACACCGGGAACCCTATGATGTGGTGACTCCTGAAGTGGTGATGGGGAGAAATGGAGAGGTCACTGTTGCGTGGTGTGAGTGGTTGGCCAATCAGCGATTTCTGAAGTACAGGAAGCTGAGAAACGGTGTTCTTGGCGCCATTCAGGAGATCCTGGTGGCGCCGTCTCACTATATAAAAAATTACACGAACGCCTGGTGGCCCTCATTGGTCAGCTTCGGGGAGGAGACCTGGGGCGCCTGGAATCAGCACTATCCGGCTACCTGCGGCGTTTACGGAGGAGTTCTTACCGATACAGCCCTCACCATTACACAACCATCTGAAGCGATGGATGACCGGGAACGGGGAGGATATCCCGATATCTTTACCGGTGGACACCAGGAAGGATCCTGACCATCGATCGCCAA
Organism: Bacteroidales bacterium; assembly: GCA_016783905.1. Taxonomy (GTDB): domain Bacteria; phylum Bacteroidota; class Bacteroidia; order Bacteroidales; family FEN-979; genus QYOJ01. The sequence goes on from JADHVQ010000035.1 coordinate 913, forward strand.
ACCACGCTGAATCAGACTCCTGCTGGAGTATGTGATGAAAAGGGGAATAAATATATCGTATGGAACGGTCGGAATCACCTGTCAGACGAGCCCTGGGGGATATACCTCGCAAAGGAGATCAACGGCAAGTGGAGCGATCCTGTACTCATTTCAGAGAACGATAAACATACCCGTCATCCAAAAATTGTAACGGATTCCAGCGGCAACCTCTGGATATCCTGGCATAGTGGAGTGGGTGAGGAGATGCGTGTTCAAATTATAAAGCTTATTATTTTTTGATTTATTGAATAATTAGCATATCTTTAGGGTATAAAATTTCAAATAAACACATTATGAAAGAACAAGTCAACCTTTTTTTAGAGAGCTCACAGCAGCTCCTAAATGAAATCGCCACCACCATTCCACAGATTCTGGGAGCGGTTCTGATCCTGTTGATAGGATGGCTGATCGCCAGGGTAGTGAAAAAACTCTTTATTAAATTACTTCTCCTGGTCAGGTTTAATTTTCTGACAGAGAAGTCTGGGATTGAAAAGTTTCTTAAGGAAGGTGGGGTTAAACTGAACGCATCCGAGATCCTGGGCGCCTTGATTTACTGGATCATCATGCTGATCGTCATCATGGCTACACTGAACAGCCTGAATCTCGCCTCGGCGTCACTGCTGTTTAATGAGATCCTGCTCTATATCCCAAATATCATCGTTGCGATTGTGATCCTCATCATCGGGATCTATCTTGCCCGGATGGTCTCCCAGATCTTACTGACCTCCCTGAAAAACATGAAGGATAAAACAGCCACGTTCATCAGCCAGTTAGCTTTTTATGCAATAATCGTGTTGACTGTTTTTGTAACGATCAGTCAACTCAACATTGCACAAAACATAATCAACAGTGCGTTTCAGCTTCTGTTTGGCGGGCTCTGCCTGGCTCTAGGACTTGCATTTGGCCTTGGAGGGAAGGATAAAGCTGCAGAGATCATCAATGACATGTTTAAAAAGAGGGAGTAAACTTTACGATTCCCCGATCCCCGTCAAGCAGGACAAAATCGCCATCGCGCAGAAGTGTTTTCGCACCTTTTGCTCCCACAATAGCGGGAATGCCGTATTCACGAGCCACAACGGCGCCATGGGAAAGGGGGCTCCCAATCTCGGTGATCAATCCTGATATGATACTGAAGTAAGGCGTCCATCCGATATCGGTAAACGAAGCCACCATGATCTCGCCCCGCTCCAGTTTGTCGGCATCGTCCATCGTGTGGATGATCCTGACACGTGCGTTCACCTTTCCACTGCTTACCGGCGTCCCCGTAAGCTGTCCCTCTTTGATTTCGGGGACAACAGGAACTTCTATCGGCTCCGGGATACCAAAACAGACCTCAGGGAATTGAAGTTTATCCGTTTCCGGCAACAGTTCCCTGCGCCGGTTAGCTTTTTCCAGAACGGAACGATTGCATGTCTCAATCAGCTTGCCGATCTCCTCATGGGTCAGGAAATAAATCTGGTCTTCATCATCCATCATCCAGAACCGGAGCGAAGCGGAGTTCGGCGGAGCCAATCCAGGATCCAGCATCTTGATAGCCAGCGCCCTGTAGCCTTTACGCAGCTCATTCACCATCTTAATTGCCAGCGCTTTGGAGATCTCTCGGCGGGCTACAGCTTTGCGGGCTGTCGGGAGCAGTACCCGGAAAACAAAGCGTTTGTGTAATGGCAGCTTATTCAGCGCCTTTCGGATCTCCTGTTTGACATCAATGGTTCGGTGCGTTAGATTTCCAAACCGAACGTTGGTTTGCAGCAACTGGATCAGGTGCTCCTGGTTCTCCTCCCAGGTTTTTTCCCGCAGTTCACTTTCACGGACACACCGATGGCCGTGCCGGCAGATGAACTCCTGATAGCGTTGTGAAATTTCCGGGGGAGCCTCTTCACGGATCAGGCGAAGCCCCTCTTCCGGCGTGCTCTGTACAAACTGCTGGGAAAAGGTTTCGTTGCGGCGGATCAGGTGGGAGAAAAACTCAAGCGAATTAACGGCATTGGCGCTCTCAATATCCGGGATGTCGGAGAGCAGGATCGTGGCGATGTGATGATCCCGGGCATCCGGAAGGCGCTTATCATCCGTCATGATCCCCATGAACGCGGAGTAAAGGGTTCCCGACTGTCCGGAGGTGATCATGTGGTGCCCGAAGGCATAACTGACCTTCGCTTTTTCCTCGCCTAATTTCTTGTACAGCTCTTTTAAAGGGAGCTCTGTGTCGATGCGGAAGGCGGCTGCCATGAGGCGCAGCTTTTTAAGATGGCTGGCAGCCCGGATGACGGTTGCCGACTGTCTCGAGAAATTGAAGATCCGCAGGAGCAACGGAGCCTTTGTGGTCTCCCGGATGGCAGGATTGACCGGGACGCTCAGAGCAAGCTGGATGTTTTCTGATTTGTTGAGCCAGGAGTACCGGGCGTAATCCATCATATTGGTGAGGTTGATGAACAACCGGTTGTAAAACATCTGAATGTAGCGGTACCCATCTCTCTTTTTCAGGTTGCAGGCACCCGCTCTGGCAGCAAGAACAGTCATCCCATAGTCGATGCAGTCCACCACCGTAGAGTAGGTAAGGGGAGTGGTAACTCCCGGCATCATCTCCCCGATGTTTCCAAGGGTCCAGGCATTATCACTTACTCCTTGGACAGTATCCAGTTCATTGAAATGCACCTCGTTGAGGGTGGTGATCGGACGGGCCTGCAACCAAAAGAGGGATCCGGATTCATCAATGGCCCACTCCAAATCCACGGGCTGTCCGAACACTTCTTCGGCTTTTAAAGCACCCTCGAGCAACTGTTGCATTTGTTGGAGGGTGAGGAGGTGTCGGGAGGACTGAATCACACTGTCGAGATTGGAACCACTGCGGAAGACCTCATAATGGTGTGCATCTTTATTACCGGAGACTAACTCCTCACCCAATCCTTCCAAGGCATTGATGATGATCTTGTCACGCCTGTGCGTAACAGGATCGGCCGTAAAAATAACACCGGCACAGGTGACCGGGACCATATTTTGTACGATCACTGAGATCCGGAGGTCAGCCTCTGAGATCCTGTTCTGCAAGTAGTGCTTTACCCGGTCGGCGGAAGCAGCTGTCACACAACTCCGGATGGCTTGCTGAATCTCTGCTCTCCCGTTGATGTTAAGAAAGGTCTCAAACTGTCCTGCAAACGAAGCCTCCTCCCCATCTTCACTGACAGCAGACGACCGGATTGCTTTAGGCCCCTTACCGAGCCTCTCAAGATGAGTGGAAAGCAGGTCATCATCAATGGCAGTTGAATCAGGATGGATGAGGACAAATCCGTTGGGAACATCCAGGCCCAAGTCAATAAGCAACTTCAGCCCCCTGGCTTTCCCCCCAACCGGCTCGTCCCCGATCTCGTTCAGACCGATTATCTTCGATTGAATCTTCGTTTCCAATTTTCGCTTTTCGCTATTAAATCAGGCACAAGGGCACAAGGGCACGAGGGCACATCTCGAATCCTGTATCTATAACTTATAACGGTCCGCATGAAATCCAAACTCCACTATCCCCAAGCCTTTTACACCATCAAACTTATACCTGCCGATGCCTTCCCGCATATGGTATTTGCCATCATGCAGATAGTGGAATTCTCCGTTGCGCCGGAATTCAAGTTTATGATGTGTGCCACTGCGGGTGTAGATATCAATGAAGCCATGGTTGGGGAGCAATTGATCTTTGGAGATGGTATCCAGATCTGTGCATTCGGTGATGGCGTCAGGATTGCCGTCGGGACCAATGATAAATCCTGCGGTGAGTCTTCCCAGGAACTGCCATTTGATGGTAGTTACGGTCCAGTGATACCCATTATCAGAGATTCCCGTGATCCAATAATGACGATCCCAGGTCAGCCAGTTCCTGGAACCGAAGGAGTGGTCGCGTGAAGCCATCATCTCGAGTTCATGTACGGTTCCATCCAGGGTGATGGTGCCGGAAAACTTCCCGGTCTGTTCGTAGTGCACCTGATGGGTGTCCTTCATGTGATGGAAGAACTCCTGGTTCCACTTTTCGTTGGCAATGGCCCTTGCGATCATGCGCTGGTCTGAACTTTTCGCAAAATCGTAAATCGGGTGATCTCCCGTAAAGAGCAGATCTACCTTGCAGTCATGCGGTTTTTTCAGTTCATCGTAAACACGTCCGTCAAAGGTGACTCGCCAGACCTTCCCGATCTCCACCGGTTCATATTTCAGAGCCCCCATCTGGAATCCTTCTCCATCAGGACCCGGGTCTTCCCTGATACCAAAAAATCCTAGCCCTTTCAGATAAAAGTCGAGCCAATACTCATGAGGCCTGGTGGCAGACCGGAAAGCCATCCTGGTGATGAAGGCATTTCCCTGCTTATCTCCGCCGTAAAAGTACGAGCTGTCATTTGGAAATGGTTCGTTTGGATCCACGTGTTTTTGTTCGAGGGTTTCGATGGGAAACTGCCTGTTCTTCGTGCGTTTCACCATCTGGCGTGCTATCCAGTATTTGATCATGTGTGTGAATTTGGTAGGGCAAACTTATAAAAGAAGTGGAAAGTAAATGCATTTTTTCTATTTTTATCAAAAAAAACTCATGACCTTCTCTTCCTCACGTTTCCTCTCCCTGATCACTCTCCTATTAGCCCTGTTTTCGTTTCAATCAGCTTTTCCACAGGTCATGACGTGGGAAGAAAAACGAGATTTCAGTGACTCCATCAATACCATAAAGGTGTGGACCTATATTCAGGATGATCCTGGTTTCCGCTACTTCACGGAAGTCATTGAAGAGGTTACTTACTCTTTGAACCGCAAAGGGTATGTGGTGGTTCAGATACATTATGATACCTCAAAACACATTTCCATCGCCGACTGGTTACACATCCAGCTGATCTCTCTTAAAAAGGGAGAGGCACTCCTGACCATACCAATCGTTTTCTCATACGATAGTGTGACCAGAAATAAAGGATCCAAACGGAACCTGCAGGTGATTCAGGATCAGACAGGTGGCGCCTTCGCCACCCACAATATCAACCAGTTCTATGACGTGCAGGATACCCTGTTCTACATTGGAGCAGAGGCCACCTTATATACCCACTACCATAAAACCAGTAAGGGTGTTTATCCCTCTGTTTACTCCCGCGGTTTTTCACTCGAACGTCCCGATATCAACTCCCTTATCAACAAATGCTTTAGCGGAATTCCCAGGTGCCGGAATTCAATCGTTACAAGCTTAGCTGAGCGACCCGCCTTCCGGTCTAAGGTACCTGTAGAGATCACCGGGTACGGAGGATTCTTCTTCTCATCTTCAAGGAAAACGGAAAAGGGTAACGCCCGGTTTGCTCCAAATTTTCAGTATGGAGTCTCCCTGGGATTTGGTTTAACAAAAGCATTTGACTTTGTATTGAATTTCCGGAGAGAGACCACAGGAATAACGATGAACATACCCGACTATGCGGATAGTAGTGCAATTACGTACAATATTACCTACCTGACATTTGGCGGGGAGTGCAATTTTCGTATAGCTCCCTGGGTGTCTCCATTTCTGGGATTATCTCTTGGCGCCGTCAACCTCTCCCCAAGAAGTACGTATTACCGGGAGGTCTGGTATTTTGCCATAACAGGAGAGGTGGGTTCGAAATTTTATCTGAATAAATGGCTTGGATTACGGATCCAGGCAGATCTTTTTTCCCAGGTACATCCTAAACATGCGCCTTTTCTCTATGCCCCGAATACCCCTGTCGGTATTGATGATGCCATGTCAAACATGCTCCAATTGGGTTTTTCCGGTGGGATCATATTTCGTTTTTGACAAGTGCCGGTTTATATATGTTTTTCAATTTTTTCTATATTTTGTCATCGTAAGTGTACAGGACATCGAAGGTTTTTTGTGAATAGATCGTCAAAGAAATAAATCCAGACACGGGTGACAGAGTCTGAACAAATTCGTTTGTTAAAACAACAGGACGGAAGCGCCTTTATTTCACTTGTAAAAAGTCACCAGGATTCGATCGTGAACACATGCTTCGGATTTGTAAGATCAGAAGAGGATGCCCGCGATCTTGCTCAGGAGGTTTTTGTGGAGGTTTTCCTGTCGATCCGGAATTTCCGTGAAGACGCCAGCTTATCTACCTGGATTTACCGGATAGCTGTTAACAAATCCCTCGATTGGCTGCGCCGGAAAAACCGGAAAAAACGGTTTGCCTTTTGGCAGGGACTTGGAGGGCTAAACACTAGTGAAGTACATCATATTTCATCATCCATCGAAACTCCTTCCTCATTACTTGTGCAAAAAGAACGCCGGGAGCTCCTGGGTAAGGCTTTAGAAAAACTTCCTGAAAATCAACGGATTGCATGGACATTACATAAGATCGAGGAGATGTCTCAGGCTGACGTAGCTGCGATCATGAACACCTCCATACCTGCGGTAGAATCACTGATTCACCGGGCAAAAAAAAATCTCTTCGCACAACTGGAAAAGGTAATGAAATGAAATGATGAATATGCGCAAGGTTTTATAAAAGGTGTCGTCAAACAGTACAGAACAGAAAAACAATGAACCAGTTGAATCAAGAATTGCAGGATCTCATTGAACATTCCGGGACCCTTTCCTGGATCTCCCCCGGAGAGGGATTCTCCGATCTGGTAATGAGACGGTTTGAAATACGTAGAAAAGAAACCCGAAGCATCACAGGCTTCATCCGCTCGCATTCCAGCCACTTTTTGGTCTCTATTGCTATTCTGGTTAACCTGGTCTCCATCAGTTTCGCCCTTCGCTCCATTTTTCATGAGGAAACAACACAGGCCTCTGTTACCGCTTCATTCACCGAAGTTTACTATATCGATCCTTCAGATTGTCAGGTATATACCTATTTTAAATAAGCAGCGATGGATTATTTCACTCATAAGAAGATCCTGATCAGTGTGGTGATCATCCTGATCATCCTGAACCTGGGAACTTTATTGACGATCTGGCTCCTATGGAAACCGGGACCGGTGCACCTGTTGCATGAACCCCCTCCTCCTCCGCTTCCTCCACCGGTCAGCGTTCAGGCAGTGATGTCGACCGAATTGAACCTGTCTCCAGAACAGAGCCTCCATTTCAGAAAAGCTTCTGAACGATTTATGCACCGGTCCGAATCTATTCTTCGTGTGTATCACAGGGATAAAAGAAGGATGCTGGAAGAACTTGCCATGGATCATCCGAATTCGGTGCTCCTGGGCCATCTGACAGCCGAGTTAGGGAAACAGCAAACCGAATTGGAACGTGTGATGGTGGATTACTTTTTAGAGATCAGACACGTTTGTACCCCGAAACAACAGGCGAAATTCAAAGGGATTATCGATCTGGTACTTCAACGGATGTCGCTGGCCGGCAAAGAGACTGAGGTACAGGTTCCTCCGCCTCCACCACCTCCTCCAGAGTAACTGTGGAACGCAGGACGTATATCAAATATCTAACATCAAACATCAAACATCTAACATCAAACATTCATTCCAATGAAGACAAAAAACCCTTGTATCAGCCTGTTGCTGGGAGCAGCATTGCTGATGATGACCGCTTTACCGGGTATTGCTCAAATCGACGATCCCCCCTTCTCACCGCCACCTCCGAATATGGAGAAACAGATACCTCCACCTCCTCCACCTCCCGATAGAGAAAGGATGATGCATAAAGAACCCCGGGGCATCGATCTTCCTGATCTTACTCCTGAGCAACGGCTAGAGATGAGAAATACGGATCTGAAGAACCTGAAAGCTATGACTTCACTGAAGAATCAGATCCGAGAGAAGCATGCCCGCCTGGTCACCTTGCTCTCTTCTGATGATCTGGATATGAAAGAGGTGAATAAAACCATTGATGAACTTGGCGTATTGATTACCCGTATGCTCCGGCTCCATGTTAATCACGACAGGGAACTTCGGGATATCCTCACACCCGACCAGAAAATCATCTTTGACACCAAACCAAAACCCTTTCTTACCGGCCATGGAAACCCTGGTAACCCGCTCTGATAAGTATTTCTTTATCCTTCTTCCTTATACTGCCACCTTCTCCACCAGATCTGCCATCCGGCAGGAATATCCGAATTCATTGTCGTACCAGGAGATGATCTTGATGAAATTACCTCCAATCAGCTTGGTCATCAGTGAGTCGTAGATGGAAGAGTGTGGATTGCCTATGATATCCACGCTTACCAATGGTTCAGTCAGGTATTCCAGGATGCCTTTCATCGCTCCTTCAGCAGTTGATTTCATAGCAGCATTAACCTCATCTATGCTCACCGTCCTGGCAAGTTCACAGGTGAGGTCAACCATCGAGCCATCCGGAGTCGGTACACGTATAGCAAATCCGTCGAGTTTGCCATCCAGCTCCGGAATCACCAGTCCGATCGCTTTGGCTGCACCTGTTTTGGTGGGAATCATCGACATGGCAGCAGCTCGTGCACGCCGCAGGTCTTTATGGGGAGCATCCAGGATGATCTGGTCGTTGGTGTAAGCATGGATGGTATTCATCAGCCCCCTCACAATCCCGAAATTGTCGTTCAGCACTTTGGCAACAGGTGCCAGGCAGTTGGTGGTACACGATGCATTGGAGATAAACTGCATCCCGGGAGTGATCAGATTGTCGTTTACGCCCAATACAACGGTCAGGTCAACATCCTGTGGATTATCTGCAGGAACCGTTAAGAGTACTTTTTTTGCACCGGCCGCAATGTGTTTGCCCATCTTTTCACGGTTCCGGAAGATGCCGGTCGATTCAATCACCACCTCCACCCCAAGGGCTCCCCAGGGGAGGTTCGCCGGATCACGCTCGGCCATCACTTTCAGTTTATTGCCGTCCACGACCAGAAAACCACCTTCAACAACTACATTTCCTTTGAATTTTCCATGGACCGAATCATACCTGAACAGATGCGCCAGCGTATTGGCATCGGTGATGTCGTTGACGGCAACCACCTCAACATTTGGTTTGGTGAGCAGTGCTCTGTAAGTCAGCCGCCCGATTCGCCCAAAGCCGTTTATTCCAACTTTTATCTTACCCATTTGCATTGATTTTATTGCGTTTTACATAAAGCTTTATAAGAGATGCCAAAATTACTGATTTATCTGTTCGCAGGAAAATATTCAGGCTTTTTTTGAAATCGGTGGTAAAAAGAGTAGCTTCGCATCATCATCCTATGAAAACAATATTTATCATCTCAGACGGCACGGGTCGAACAGCGGAACAAACACTCATGGCTGCCCTTACGCAGTTTTCGAAATCGACGGTTGATATCATCCTGAAGCCCGAAGTTCGCTCTGAATCGCAGTTGGAACCCTTGATTGCTGAGGTAAAAGAGGCCGGAGGCATGGTGGTCCATACCCTGGTTTCTCAGGCGTTGCGCGATAGTTTGGTCAGGATAACGCGGATCCATAACATTGATACCATCGACCTGATGGGTCCCCTGCTGGGTCGCTTATCGCTCTATTTTGCGAACAGCCCATCACAGGAGCCAGGCCTCTTTTTTAACCTGAATAAAGAGTATTTCAAGCGGATCGACTCCATGCAGTTTGCATTCCATCACGATGACGGGCAGCGGTACTATGAATATGAAAAAGCAGAGATTGTGCTGGTCGGGGTTTCCCGAACCTTCAAAACTCCACTCTCTATCTACCTGGCATTCAAAGGGTGGTTTGTTGCGAACTACCCGGTGATCCTGGGTGTGGAGCCCCCGGAGATCCTCTCCCAATTACCTTTGGGCCGTGTTTTCGGGTTGACTACAGAAGCAGCAGATCTTTCGTCATTGCGGTCGGTACGCCAGCAGTACCTGGGAGGAAGCGGTGGAGAGTATGCCTCCATCGAATATGTGAAAAAGGAGCTGAACTATGCCAGCAGCATCTTTAACGAACACGATTGGCCTGTTATTCACATTACCTCCAAACCCATTGAGGAGATCGCTTCGGAGATCCTGGCGATCAAACGAAGGATCACTTCTGATGAGTAGCCGGAGCAACCAGATCCTGAGAATAATCCCGGCCACCGGGGCCGACTTTCCTAAAAAGGTTTAACTTTGCACGAACCTCCAAAGCTGTTTTTTATCCATGTCGAAAACCAAGTTTATCTTTGTCACCGGTGGTGTTACCTCCTCATTGGGTAAAGGGATCATTTCGGCTTCTATTGCAAGACTTCTGGTCTCCCGGGGATTCACCGTTGCCATCCAGAAACTGGATCCCTACATCAACATCGATCCCGGCACATTGAATCCTTACGAACATGGAGAGTGTTACGTCACAGATGATGGAGCTGAGACTGACCTTGACCTGGGACATTACGAACGGTTTACCAATGTCCCAACTTCCCAGGCGAACAACGTGACCACCGGAGTGATCTATCAGTCGGTGATCTCAAAAGAGCGGAAGGGAGAGTTCCTTGGAGAGACTGTCCAGGTCATCCCTCATATCACCGATGAGATAAAATACCGCATAAAAATCCTGGCCAACCGTGGTAATTTCGACTTCCTCATCACTGAAATAGGGGGCACGGTGGGTGATATTGAGTCGCTCCCTTTCATTGAGGCGGTCCGGCAGATGCGCTGGGAGTTGGGTAAAAACAGTGTGGTGGTGCATCTGACCCTTGTCCCCTTTCTGGCCGCGGCTGGTGAGTTGAAAACAAAGCCCACGCAGCACTCGGTGAAGATGTTACAGGAGCAGGGAGTGCAGCCGGATATCATCGTGTGCAGGACAGAGAAAAATCTCAACGAAGGACTCCGGAATAAAATTGCCCTCTTTTGTAACGTAACTACCTCATCCGTCATTGAGTGTATCGATGCAGAGACGATTTATGATGTCCCCATTCTGATGAAAAAGGAGAACCTCGATCTGGAGATCCTTAAAAAGGCAGGCATCCCTGCTGAAGGGGAGCCTGACCTGGAAGAGTGGAAAAAGTTCCTGCACAAGCTGAAGAATCCGGTGAGGGATGTGCAGATCGGACTTGTCGGAAAATATGTCGAATTGAAAGATGCTTACAAAAGCATCAATGAAGCTTTCATCCATGCAGGAGCGGCCAACGAATGCCGGGTCGTGGTGAAATCGATCCATTCGGAGTATATGGATGAATCAAATGCCAATGAAAAGCTGAAGGGACTGGACGGGATCCTGGTGGCTCCGGGTTTCGGGGAACGTGGGATCGAAGGGAAGATCACAGCCATTAAATATGCACGGGAACAGGGAATCCCGTTTCTGGGTATTTGCCTCGGGATGCAATGTGCGGTCATTGAGTTTGGCCGGAATGTGCTTGGCTACAAAGGAGCTCATTCGACCGAATTCAACCGCTCTACGCCCTATCCTGTCATCGATATGATGGAGATGCAGAAAAAAATCTCAGGACTGGGTGGTACGATGAGATTAGGCGCTTATCCCTGTCGCTTGAAAAAAGGATCGTTAGTCTACGATATTTTCGGGATCGAACACATCTCTGAACGCCATCGCCATCGTTATGAATTTAATAATGAGTATAAAGAAGTATATACCAATGCTGGCATGACGCCAGTTGGTCTCAACGAAAAGGATAACCTGGTGGAGATCATTGAGTTGAAAGACCATCCCTGGTTCATTGGCGTGCAGTTCCATCCGGAATACAGGAGTACTGTTGCCAATCCGCATCCCCTCTTTGTCAGTTTTGTCAAAGCAGCTATAGATCATGCCTCCGGGACTAAATAATAAAGAAATATGAACAGAAACACGATCATCGGGCTTGTCCTGATTTTTGGAATTTTTATTGCCTACTCTTATTTCATGACGCCATCCAAGGAGGAACGGGCTCTCCAGCAACAGAAATCAGACTCGCTGGCGCTGGTAATGAAAGAGCGACGCGATTCAGCCATCCGGGCAAACGCCAGCAGGCAGGCATTGGAGGATCTGAAACGAGCACAGGAGATGGAAGCGCAAGGGGAGGTGATCGACAGTGCCGCCCTGATGCATATTGAGTTGAAGGATCAGTTGGGGCGTTTTGCCAATTCCGCTATCGGACAAACAAGTTACTATACTGTTGAAACAGATCTTCTGAAGCTTCGCATCAATACAAAAGGGGGACGCCTCGAGCAAATTCAGCTGAAAAAATACAAGACATGGGAAGGTGATCCCACCATCCTCATGAATCCCGACTCTCTCCATTTCGGCTTCTCATTCTTCTCAGGAAACCGGCTTATCGAAACAGGGCGGCTCTATTTTCAACCCTATTGGTCAGATTATGCCCAGCATGGCCAGGATTCCATCTATGTGACCGGCAAGGACTCCATCCGCTTTGCCATGCGCCTTTACCCGGATGCCGGAGAGACAGGATTTGATCAGGAGAGGTATATCGAGTATCTTTTTACTTTCTACGGAGATAAATATATGATTGGCTACCAGCTTAATTTCCAGGGGATGGCTGATGTGATGGATCCCTCAACGAATTACCTGGTACTGAACTGGAAAGAGAACCTGACGCGGCAGGAGAAGAGCCTCAAAATGGAGCGGATGAATACCACCGTCTATTATAAATACCTGGAAGACAAGGTGGATTACCTGAGTGAAACAAAGGATGATGAGAAATTTCTGAAAAACGAAAAGATCCGGTGGGTCTCTTTCAAGCAACAGTTTTTCCTGACTACACTGATTGCTGACACCTATTTTGCCGAGCCCCGGATAAGTACAGTTACCCTGCCTCTTGAAGGCAATTATCTGAAGTCGATGTACGCCGAAATTGGCATTCCGTTCTCTCCCCGCGAAACGGAGGCAATCCCGATGCGGATCTACATCGGGCCCAATAAGTATTATACATTAAGGAAATACCACCTGGATATGGAGAAACAGATCCCGCTTGGCTGGAGTTTTTTCCTGATGGCCTGGATCAACCAGTACGCGGTGATTCCTGTCTTTACCTTCTTTGGCGATCTGGGATGGAATTACGGGATCATCATCCTGATCCTTACCATCATGCTCAAGATCGTCCTCTTTCCGATTGCATACAAAACCTACAAATCCTCTGCTAAGATGAGGGTGTTGAAACCCGATATCGATGAGATCAGCAAGAAGTTCCCGGATAAAAAGGATGCGATGAAGAAACAGCAGGCAACGATGGATCTCTACAAACGGGCAGGAGTGAATCCGCTGGCAGGATGCGTTCCGATGCTGCTTCAGTTCCCGATCCTGATAGCCCTGTTTCGGTTCTTTCCCTCTTCGATAGAGCTCCGACAGCAACCTTTTCTGTGGGCAACCGACCTCTCATCTTATGATTCCATCTGGACCTTCCCGGGTGGGTTCTCCATTCCGTTTTATGGCGATCATGTCAGCCTCTTCACTCTGTTGATGACCCTCTCAAGTATCTTGTATACAAAGGTTAATGAACAGATGATGACCAGCTCGCAGGCGCAGATGCCAGGTATGAAAACCATGATGTACCTGATGCCTATCATGTTCCTATTCTGGTTTAACGATTACTCCTCAGGCCTGAGTTACTACTACTTCCTGGCCAATATAATCACCTTTGCACAGGTCTTCCTCATCCGCCGCACCATCGACGAAAAGAAGCTACACGCACAGATCGAAGCCAATAAAAAGAAGACTTCGAAAAAAGGCGGTTTCCAGAAACGGTTGGAGGATATGGCAAAGAAGAGGGGGTACCCGGTAAGGAAGTAAGGTTCAAGACTCAAGATTCAAGACTCAAAGAAAAAAAGTTACTCTGAAAGGTATAACCTTTTACCTTTTTTCCGATATATGCATAAAAGCATAAAAGAGGATTGTATTATCGGGAGATAAAATGGTTGCTATTTTTTCTAAATCATTCAATTTATAACGTCGTTCTGTTGAAAACAAATTATACTTGCTCTATTCCATTACGATAAAAAGCTTTTACTGTTGAAATCTTTTCAAAATAACCGTTAAATTGAAAGTAGATTTCTTTTATAATGTCTGATATTTGATCAATTTATGAGATGTTAAAGAATGGGGAAAAAGCTGCTCTCAAATTTTATCTTGAAGAATTATGAGGTTCATGAATGGAAACATGCCATAGCTATCTTAGCTAATGACTTCCCAAATGAATTTAAAGATATATCCGGATTATTAGAAAATTTCAACCTTTGTAAAGTTGGATAAGTGAAAGAGGAGGGAGGAAATCAAAAGTCGCGAAAACTATTGATAGTTATCTATATAAAAAGGGTTGGATTGAGAAAGAATTTGAAACATCGGTCAAAGTTGATGAACATCTAATGGAATCACCGACTCATAAAATCGATTGCTATAAAAACCGAATAGCGTTGGAAATTGAGTGGAATAATAAAGATCCTTTTTTTGATAGAGATTTGAATAATTTCAGGTTACTTTTCGAATTACGGGCTATTAGTGTAGGGATTATTATTACTCGATGTGATGCCCTCCAAGAAATTTTTGATCATTTAGGAAGGGGTAAATCATATGGTTCTTCGACCACTCATATGTCAAAATTATTGCCACGAATCGAAGGTGGAGGTGGAGCGGGATGTCCAGTTTTAGTGTTTGGTATAACAAAAAAGCTTTACAACGATGATTGTTAAAAGGACACTTAGTGCAGCGGAAGACTTGCTGAGGTCGGTGAGTGCTATTGGATATAGGACTGTTTTAGCAGATCCACCCTGGCAATTCCAAAATAGAACGGGGAAAGTTGCTCCTGAACATAAGAGATTGCAAAGATATCCTACATTGTCACTTGAAGAAATCATGGAAATTCCAGTAGGATTTATCACTACAGAAAAAAGTCATTTGTATTTGTGGGTCCCTAATGCACTTCTTCAAGAAGGCTTAAAGGTTATGGAGGCTTGGGGGTTTGAGTATAAGACAAATATTATTTGGCATAAGATTAGAAAAGATGGGGGGCCTGATGGGAGGGGAGTTGGATTCTATTTTAGAAACACGACGGAAATGCTTCTTTTTGATGTGAGAGGAAAATTGAGAACCCTTAATCCTGGGCGAACTCAAGTAAATATCATCAAGACAAGAAAACAAGAGCATTCAAGGAAGCCAGAAGAACAATATGAGTTGATAGAATCATGTAGCCCAGGGCCATTTTTAGAATTATTTGCGCGAGGTCCACGAGATGGATGGGAAGTGTGGGGAAACCAGTCAGAAGAATATGAGCTGGATTGGACAACTTATAAACACAATAGCTTGTCAGTTAAGCGTCAGCAAGTGTTGATGGAGCATTCCATTAAATATAGGCAAGAAATAAAACAAGAATAGCATTCCTCTCTGAAGAAAGTCCTCGACCTTCGACCCTCGACCCTATTCCCTGATCAGGTCTAAGAAGAGTGCCATCCCCTCCTTTTTTCGCTCATCAAAATTGTAAGAGATGTTCTCTTCCAGATACTTGATGGCATCGAGGCCGGGAGGAATCTTGTTGGGGAAGAATTCAGGGATCTCCTGTTTCCGGACAATACCGTATTCCAGGGCTTTGTTGAATTTCAGGAGAAATCCTTCCGGAAGTGGTTTATTGGCGAGCCATACGGCGAAAACAAACGGCAGGGAGGTGTGTTGGATCCACTCTCCGGCCAGATCGTAAACGTATGGATATTCCCTGGCAAGCTGAAACGTTTTGTCTCCAATGGCCATCAAACTTTCGTATCCGGTGGCCTTTTCTGCTTCGCCAGATCCGAGTTTACGCCATTTGGGATTGATCTTCCAGAATTTCCCGGCTAACACCCGGATGAGTTGTACGCTGGTTTTCGAATCGAAGTCGAGTGCAATCTCCCGGATCTCATGGAGTGGCACATGGCTCAGCAGGAGCACGGACTTGACGTCCCGTTCGGCACCGATGCAATAATCGGCTACCGGGATTGGATCATCCAGCTCGGGGATAGCTCCCACCGGGACCAGAGCCAGATCCACTTCATTGTTTCTGAGTTTTTCAGCACACACAGAAGGGATGTCAAGCTGAAGTTCGATATCATCAAGTTCCCCGCTGGTCTTGATCCCGAACACGAATGGAAAGGTGTTGAGGTAGGATACAGCCGATATTTTGATCAGATCCATGTAGGGAAACAAAAGTAACAAAAATCGCACTACATTTGTAGTGGTTTTCTAATCCCTTCCAACGTGAAAAAGCTGCTGATATTCCCGTTTCTACTCGTTCTGTCTCTGTTATCTGTCTCTGTGATGACACAGCAGGTCACTGTACTCGACAGATCCGATCTCCAGCCGATTGATCAGGTCTCAGTCACCAACCAGAGCCACAACTATCTGGTTGTAACTAACACTCTGGGGAAGATTGACATTTCCGGTTTTGAAGCATCTGACACCCTCTTTTTCACCCACATTGCTTTTCAGCCATACATCACTACTAAAAAAGAGTTATCCCGCCCAGATGCCAGGATTTACCTGACCGAACATATCATCCGACTGGATGAGTTTGTGATCTCTGCTAACCGAACCCAGCAGAAAAAATCAGACCTCCCCTATAAGATCGAGACCATATCTGCAAAAGATATCCAGTTTGATAATCCCCAGACTTCCGCCCAGATGCTGGAGCAAACCGGTGAGGTTTTCATACAGCAGAGCCAGATGGGAGGAGGGAGCCCCGTCCTGCGCGGACTGGAAGCCAACCGTGTGTTGCTTGTGCTGGATGGTGTGCGGTTAAACAATGCAATATACCGTGGCGGGCATCTCCAGAACGTGATTACGGTGGATCCCAGCCTGCTTCGTTCCACCGAGATACTTTTCGGTCCCGGTTCAGTGATTTATGGCAGCGATGCACTTGGCGGGGTGATCACCCTTCAAACCTTTGATCCTGTATTATCGGACGAACGGAAAGCGATGATCAGAAGTCGGGTCTATGGCCGGTTCGCTTCGGCGAACATCGAGAAGAGTGGTGGGTTCCGGCTCAATGTCGGGTTGAAGAAATGGGGCTTTCTGACCGCCTTTACCTACAGCAATTTCGGTGATCTGCGGCAGGGACGTAGCAGAAATCCTTTTTACGGCTCATTCGGGGAACGCCTGTTCTTTGCAGAACGAATCGATGGGAAGGACAGCATGGTAATCAATGACAAACCCTGGATACAGAAGCCTTCCGGGTACAGTCAATACAGCTTGCTGCAAAAGGTACTCTTCGCTCCTTCCTCCGACCTGAAGTTTACCCTGAATGTGCAATACTCCAACTCGAGTGATATCCCGAGGTATGACCGGTTGACAGACACCGTGAACGGTCAGTTGAAGTATGCCGAATGGTATTATGGTCCGCAGGAGCGGTTGTTTGCTTCCATCAAAGGATCCCTGACCAACGCAAATAAAATTTATGATAACGCCACCATCATCCTGGCTTATCAGCAGATCAGGGAGGAACGGATCAATCGCCGGTTTGGTAAGAAAGATAAAAAGTTCAATATGGAGAGGGTGGATCTTTTTTCTCTTTACGGTGATTTCAGAAAAAGGCTGAGTCAGAAAGATGAGTTGCAGTATGGCATTTCGGCTGATCTGAACCTGGTTGGATCGAAGGCCTATAGTGAGGATATCACTACAAGAGCCCGCTTCTATAACGTCCCAACCCGTTACCCCGACAAGAAGGCTCAGATGTTCAACGTGGCTGCATACCTGTCCAATGTCTGGAAGATCAGCAGCGTATTTACCTTTTCCCAGGGAATCAGGTACACGTATGTATCTCTTTCGGCTGCCTGGTCTGATACGATATTGAATATCATGCAATTCCCGTTCAGTTCATCAGTAGTGCAGGATAACCATGCCGTCAACGGCTACCTGGGATGGGTGGCTCATCCTGGATATGACTGGAAAATCTCACTGATCGCATCCTCCGGTTTCCGGGCACCCAACATCGACGACATAGGGAAAGTGAACGATTCAAACAGCCAGGATCAGCTACTGATCGTTCCCAATCCAGGACTTAAGCCGGAGGCGGCTTACAACCTGGAGCTTTCGCTGGCAAAAACGTTTGAAAAGAGTTTGCGCCTGGAGTTAACAGGATATTATACCTGGCTGACCGATGCCATCGTGCTGCGACCGTTTCAGTACAATGGGCAGGATTCGATCCAGTTCGACGGTGTTTTGTGCCAGGTCCAGGCCAATACCAACGCCGGGAGAGCCCATATTTACGGTGCCCAGGGAAGCTTACGCGCCCAGGTTACACGGACCTTCTCCATCACCAGCAACCTTACCTATACCTGTGGCAGGGTGAGGGAGAACAACATTCCTCTTGATCACATCCCCCCGGTTTTTGGGATGACCTCGTTCAAGCTCGAGTTACGAAAATTCAAGGGAGATTTTTACGTCATGTACAATGGATGGAAGCGGATCAGTGATTACAGCCCGTCGGGTGAGGATAACCAGGCCTACGCGACGCCCGAAGGGATGCCTGCCTGGTACACATTGAACCTGAAGCTCAGCTACCAGGTAAATAAATTCCTGAATGTAGAGGGGGGAGTAGAAAACATCCTGGATCAGAATTACCGGAAGTTTGCTTCTGGAATCAGCTCTCCCGGACGGAATTTCATCGTTGCATTACGTGGATCGTTCTGATAACTCTTTATGAATCTGTAGCGCCTGCGGGATAACCATCGTGTTTCCATCATTCAGGATGACATAGTCGGATAGGGCAGCTTTCTCCTGGTCGGGAAGCTGGAATTGCATCCGTTGCCGGATCTTTTCCCTGGGCAGCTTGTCTCTCTTCTCTATCCGCTCAATGGCGATCTCTTCAGGGCAGGAAACATGGATCACCAGGTCATATTCATCACGGAATCCACTTTCAAAAATAATTGCAGCTTCATGGATGAGATAAGGGGATTGGCTGAATTGTCCGGTCCAGATTCTGAAATCCTCACGCACCAGCGGATGAATCAGCTGTGTCAGGGCTCTCAGGATCTCCGGATCTGAAAAGGCTACTTCGGCCAGCGCCTGACGGATGAGGTTGCCGTTACGGTCAAGGATCTGGGCACCGGCCAGGGAGACAGCCTCATTCAACACATCTTCTCTCGAGTACATCTTCTTCGCCTCCTCATCTGCATGATAGACGGGAACCTCCAGGCAACTGAAGATGGAAGCAATTGTACTCTTGCCACTTCCCATGTTCCCGGTAAGCCCGACTTTCAGCATCTACTTTTTCCTCAGTTCAAATTCAAAGTAGAGGGTGTCAGGGGAGGTAGTGAGCAGGTAATTATGAAACCTGGATTGACTGGAAATCTCATTGCCAATTAGTTCTATGAATTCTGGTTTCATAGTACCGGAAATTCCCTGCCGATACTATTTGCTCTCGATGGTGTCGGAGGTGCTGGAGGCAATGGCAGATTTCTCAACCCGAAAGCGAACTCCGTTCTCAACTTCCAGTGTTACAGTTGTCTCCTGCATCTCCACGATCCTTCCGTGGATCCCACCAATGGTGAGCACCTTCTGTCCTTTTTGTATGGACGCTCTGAATTTTTTCTGGTCTTTCGACTTTTTCATCTGAGGCCGGATGAAGAAGAAATAGAAGACAACAATGATCAGGATCAACGGAAGAAATGACATCCAGCCACTTCCTTCACCTCCCTCTTGCTGGGGAGCCATTAAGAGGATTGTTAATAGATTGGTCATACCTTTTTCAAATTACGATTTACGAATTACGATTTACGAATTTTCTATTCTGCTCCTGGAGCGATAACCTGTGCCTTGATCTTTAGCTGAGTCACATTCGGTTGTGTATTGGCACAAACAATGATGGTCTTTGTTTGATACCCTTTTCTACCCTTGCTGTTGAAAGCGATATTTATGACCCCTGACTCACCGGGGCGAATGGCTCTCTTTGGATAGGAGGGAACCGTGCAACCGCAGCTTGTGCTGACTTCTGCGATCACCAGGTCTCTCTTGCCTGTGTTTTTAAACGCAAAATTAAATGAAACGGTCTCTCCTTCGATGATCCGCCCAAAGTTATGTTCCGTCTCTTCAAAGGTGATGACAGGAAGGAGCTCCTGGTTTCCCTTTCCGCTGGCCGAATTAGGATTAGTAACTACATCGCTGTCAAGTAGTTGATCTTGTTCCTGGGGGTCTGAATTACAGGAACTCAGGAGGATGATCAGAAATCCCAGAAAAGTCAGCACCCGGTAGTTCATGCTTCTGAATTTTTAGCGCCACAAAGGTAATAATTTTTGGAGAATCTGAACTTTCCCGATATTTGCTGAAGAAATCACTATAGTGAGGATCTACCTGATTGGATATATGGCAAGTGGCAAGAGCTGGCTTGGGAAAGAGTTGGCTTCTGCAACAGGATTGGAATTTATTGATCTCGACGAGCAGTTTGAAGAGAGATACCGCGTATCGGTCCTCGATTTTTTTGAAAAATATGGAGAACCGCTGTTTCGCAAATTGGAACGGAAGATTCTCTACGAAACCATGGCCGTTGATAACGTGATCATCTCTACCGGCGGTGGAGCCCCTTGCTATTCCGATAACATGGCGTTTATCCTGAAGTCAGGAACCTCCCTCTACCTGCGCATGGAAGTACCGGAGCTAATCTCCCGGATCAAAGGAATCAAGAAAAAACGCCCACTCCTGAAAGATGTCGATTCAACCAACCTGGAAACCTTTATACGGGATCAACTGGCTGATAGGGAGCCCTATTACTTTCAGGCCAATTTCGTATTCTATGGTCCCGATTACCCGCTGGAAGAGATCATCAGGGTACTGGGCATTGGTCATTAAGGCATTAGGGGAAGAGAATCAGTTGGCAGTCGTCCCTCGTCCTTCGTCCTACGTCTCACGTTTCAGCAGGGCAACATTCTCCACATGCTGTGTATGCGGGAACATATCTACGGGTTGACATCTGACCAGTTTGTAGTGATCTTTCATCAGGGCCATATCGCGGGCCTGGGTAGCCGGATTACAACTGATGTAAACAATGGTTTCCGGTGCCAGTGCGAGAATGGCCCTGACTCCCTTTTCGTGCATGCCCGACCGGGGTGGGTCGGTGATGATCAGATCGGGTTTGCCAAACGTTTCAAAGAAGGCTGCATCCAGCAGTTTTTCAACCTCTCCGGCGACAAACCGGACATTCCGGATTCCATTGATCTCTGCATTCTGTTCAGCATCCCTGATAGCAGGCTCAACGGATTCGATCCCAACAACCTGATTGACATACCGGGCCAGATATATGGCTATCGTTCCAGTCCCCGTATATAGATCATAGACCAGTTCATGTCCCTGAAGATTCGCAAATTCAGCGGCTGTTCGATAGAGTTTTGGGGCCTGATAAGAATTGGTCTGAAAAAAAGAGGTGGGACCAATCATGAAAACCAGCTCCGGATCCTTTTCTCTGAATGCAGTCATCCGCTCAGTGATGACGGGCTCCCCTTTGTACAGGATACACTTCTGATCGAAAAGCGAGTCGTTCTTTTTCTGGTTCACGACATAATAAAGGGAGGTGATGTCAGGAAAGAGCAGACTCAGGTGATCAAGCATCGCGAAGATCTCATCGGGTTGGTCATCCCTCACCACCAGGATCACCATGACCTCACCGGTGGAGGATGTCCGGATGATCACATTTCGCAAAAAACCGGTCCAGTTCCTGATGTCGTAAAATGAGAGACCTTTTTCCATCGCGTAGTTTTTCAGCGTCAGGCGGATGGAGTTGGAAGGCTCCTGCTGGAGATAACAAGTCTGGATATCCAGTACTTTGTCAAACATTCCCGGAACATGAAAACCCAGTGCATTCCTCATTCCTAATTCCTCATTCCTCATTTCCTTCGTGGTAAGCCATCTCCTGTTTGAGAAGGTATATTCCAGCTTGTTCCGGTAAAAGGTGGTAGGGGAGGATGGGAGGATGGGAAGGAGTTCAAAATCGCTGAATTTCCCAATCCGTTTCAGGTGATCTTCTACCTGTTTCTGTTTAAAAAAGAGCTGATCCCCATACTGCATATTTTGCCAGCGGCAGCCACCACAGCTCCCGAAATGAGTACAGAAGGGATCCATGCGTTTATCTGACTTAGTGTGAAAGTGAATCGCTTTTCCTTCGTAGTAATTCTTCTTTGTTTTGGTCACCTGAATGTCCACCACATCTCCGGGAACAACAAAAGGAACAAAGATTACCCGCTCCTCTACCCGGGCAACTGCTTTGCCTTCAGCACCGGCATCAATGATTGTTACCTTTTCAAAAACCTGATTCTCTTGTTTACTACGTCGCATTTTAGTTCGTCATTCGTCATTCGTAATTCGTAATTTGTAATGAGCGCTATCTCCCCACTCCCCATATCCGATCGTATCCCCTGCCAACCTGATGTTCTCCTCCATCGCCTCTTTCGACTCTTCTGCATCGTTCTCCAGTCCTGGTTTATCTTTGTATAACAGATAACTTTGCTTGTATCTGAAGGGTGTAAGGTTAGGCATCATTACGTTGGCGCCGGCCAGTAATGCCCGCTCCCGGCCACGTTGATCAATAGCCTGCATGGCTGTGGTGGCTGCAATGTTGATGTCGCGCATCATGATCCGCAGAACAGCAACCATATTCAGTGAAAGTTCCAGACGTTCCTGAAGCGATAATAACTGATGCCGGTACTGGAATAGGGGTGTATCTTCATGTTCAATATAAGGCCCCATACCAACCATGTCGATATCAAAAGCCTTGAAGAAGAGAAGGTCGTCAGCAAGGTCCTCCAACGTTTGAAAGGGGAGCCCGATCATCACTCCTGTTCCTGTCTGGTAGCCCAACTTCCTTAATGTTTGTAAGGCCTCCAGGCGCTTGTCGAAGTCGTGGAACTGATCCTCAGGATGCAATTTCTGATAAAGGTTACGGTTGGAGGTTTCGATACGTAACAGATAGCGGTGAGCACCTGCATCAAACCAGCGATGGTAGGTCTCTTCCTGCTGTTCACCTGACGAAAGGGTGATATGCAGTTCATGATTTGTTCGCCCTGTGATCTCACGGAGCAATCGTTCGATGGTTGTGA
>JADHVQ010000118.1 GCA_016783905.1 Bacteroidales bacterium
AAAGTAGATCCGCTAATAAAGGAAACCCGGAAATTGCTGGTTATTTTCGCAAAAACAAAAAAAGCAGCTAAACCTTCTCGATCCTCAATCTGAACCTAACTCCCACTTTCCCCACTTGCCTCACTTTCCCCACTTGCCTCACTTGCCTCACTTGCCTCACTTGCCCCACTTTCCCCACTTGCCTCACTTTCCCCACTTGCCTCACTACAAACTACTCCCTCTCGTCCAACTTGTCCACTCGTCCGCTCGTCCGCTTGTCCGCTTGTCCGCTCTCCTTCTACTCCTCCGTCACCTCCGAGATGGCAATTGGTTGGGTGGATTGCAGGAAGTAGATGGTCAACGGATCGGAAAGATCAACCTGAACAAATTCTCTGAACAGAAATCCATAATCGTTATAAGCCTGCGCAGGAACGCCGTTCTGCATCAGCCTGGCGCGGGTGAGGAAGTTGTACAGGTCGGCCTGTGTGGGAAAAGAGATCTGTGCAAAATAGATTTCACCGCGGGGATCGGGGAGGATGACCGCAAACATATTAAAACGTACCCCCACAATCAGGCTCTCCCAACCCAGCAGGCTGTTCTGCATCCCCAGCATGCCGCTGATGAAGTCGATCTGGTTGCAGTTTCCATCAAAAGCAGGGGCATAGAATACGGCCGGAAGCTTCAAGGGGGTCTGGGGATTTAACAGCATAAATTTCTGCATGATGGTGTAGGAATAGGGCAATGAAGCGGAGCCCGATTCGTTGGTGATGACGATGTAAAACCGGCCATAGGCCGACTGGTACTTACCCTGCGCCATGCAGTCCCAGGCTGTGATGGAGTCCTGTGCCGAACATTTCAGGATACTGGTAGAATACATCCCATAGGCCGCTTCCGGGGTATTCATCAGGTAGGCCTCGAGCTTGAAGTTTTCCGGACCTACCATGAACTTCTGGACCATCAGCGAGGTGAAGCCGTATTCAGAGAGGACCGGGGCGGCATCGCTGTTATAGTTCCAGAGGGTTTCAGGGGTATAGGTGTCGGTATCAGTCGCAATAGCTCCCGGAAGCTCGTTGCCGGTCAGCGGCTGGATCTGGGAATAAAGAGATGATGATACAAGGAGATTGATGATCAGGATCAGGGTATAATTTTTCATTGGAGGGAGGTTTGGTTACTCAAAAATAATAAACCTACTGGATTAATTCTGAATTCTAAATGCTGAGTGCAAAATAATCCGGTATCTATATTCTCTCCAGTCACGAGTCACCAGTCAAGTTTCACGCTATTCACGCTATTCACGCTATTCACGCTATTCACGCTATTCACGCTATTCACGAATTTTCATTAAACTTGTACTCAAATCCCAAAACCATGAAATACATCGGAGCCCACGTCAGCGCATCGGGAGGTGTGGAGAATGCCCCTGTGAATGCGCATGAGATCGGTGCGAAGGCATTTGCCCTTTTTACCAGGAACCAGCGGCAGTGGTTCTCGCCCCCGCTGAGCAATGACAACATCTCCCGGTTCAAAGCGAACTGCGAGAAGTACAATTTCCTGCCAAAGCATATCCTGCCGCACGACAGCTACCTGATCAACCTGGGGAATCCGGAGAAAGCGATGCTGGCCAAATCGCGCAACGCCTTCCTGGATGAGATGCAGCGAGCTGAGCAACTCGGCCTGGAACTGCTCAACTTCCATCCCGGAAGTACCCTGAAGCAGATCTCCGACGAGGCCTGTATGAAGCTGATCTCCGAGTCGATCAATATGGCCCTTGATAAAACCAACGGGGTGACAGCCGTCATTGAAAATACAGCCGGACAGGGAAGCAACCTTGGATACACCTTCGAACAGATCGCCTTTATGATCGATCATGTGGAAGATAAAAGCCGCGTCGGGGTGTGCATTGACACCTGCCACTCCTTTGCAGCAGGATATGACCTGAGCACCGACCAGGGGTATGATGAGACCTTCAACCATTTCGACGAAGTGGTTGGATTCAGCTACCTCCGGGGGATGCACCTGAACGATGCGAAAAAGCCTCTGGGAAGCCGGGTCGACCGCCATGAAAGCATCGGCAAAGGGACCCTCGGGATGCTGGTCTTCAAACGGATCATGCACGATCCCCGGTTCGACAACATGCCGCTGATCCTGGAGACGCCGGATGAAAGTTTGTGGGCGGAGGAGATCAGGCTGTTATATAGCCTTTAGGTCAGGAGGTGAGGTGAGCCGCCATGAATGGCGAATGTAGAGCCGCAATTTATTGCGGCTTGGTCAATTGAAAAATAAAACACCACTGCACCACGGCACCACTACAAGTAGGTACTACTCCTGCTAAGATCCTGGATATCGATATAAACCTCTTCCACTTCGGGAATCTCCCGTGATATTCGCTGCTTAATCTCATCGAGAATATCTTCTGTGTAGTAAAAAGATGAGAAAGTTGCCGATCAGGGCAAAAATAACTGCACGTTTTGAACCACTGTGTCCCTTTTTCGCCATTAGAAACCAATCCCAACTTTCACCCCTGTCCCCCGGCTGTCGAAGCCCTGCCTGGCAATCTCCCATTCGGCCGGGTAGCCGGGATTGGTTACCACCTTCCAGTCGCCCAGAAAACCGGCCTTTTTTCCAGCCCGGTATTCAACAATATTGGAGGGGTAATACTCCATGGGCTGGGATTCGAAGCCAAAACGTTGCTGATATTTGCCGGTCAGGATAGCGGCCCGCGACGGAGAACAGATGGGAGCAGATACATAAGCATTCTCAAACAACACCCCTTCGGTAGCCAGGCGGTCGATGTTCGGAGTCTTGTCCACTTATCCACTGGGTTTTTACCCTGCACAGGCAACTCCCAGACCCTATTATTTGTCTTCATAAGGACAAATCGGTTATCTTTGTGATGATTAACAATAAATATATTGATATATGACTATTCGATCTTTCCTCCTGACGTTGTGCGTTTCGGTGGCAACAACCCTCCCGGCACAATCCCAATCCAGTGAGTTTACGATCCATTTCAAAACAGGGACGGTGGTGCCCGAAATCAATGCAGCCGCGTATCTCTCCTCCTATTCCGCAACAGACGAGGCCTTCTTCAACGGTCAATTTTTTAAGATCATCCAGTTTTACGAGATCCCCACAGGAGAGGTGAAGGATAACCTCCGGGAAGCCGGCGTAATCTTGCTTGATTACCTTCCGAAGAACGCCTATTTTGCCGCTTTTCATCATGATTTTAACGCTGACGCTATGGCCGGAACAGGCATCCGGAGTATATCGGCGATAGATGTCGATTACAAACTTTCTCCGGATCTTTCCGAAGGGAACGTTCCCCACCATGCCATCATGGAGAATGGGAAGATCAGCATCCTGGTGAATTATTACCCCAACCTCGATCCCAATCAGGTTGCTGGCGCTCTTCAGGCAAATGGTCTTCAGGTCATCCAGCGTGATGACTTCGGGGCATATATCAACGTGGCTATACCGGCAGATCAGATCCCGGCCATTGCCGCCCTGCCTTTTGTTGTTTACATGGAGCCGGTGTACCCGGAACCGGAACCGGAGAACTATACAGGACGCACACTCCACCGCACCAACGCCATTGCGACCGATTATGGCGCCGGGCGTCATTATGACGGTTCCGGAGTTCATGTGGAGTTGCAGGATGACGGGATCATCGGTCCACACATCGACTATGAAGGGAGGATCCTCGGGCAGTTCCTGGGCTACAACAACGGCAATCACGGCGACCACTGTGCCGGGATCATCATGGCTGCCGGGAATGTAGACCCTCTTGGAAAAGGGCAAGCCTTTGGCGCTGAACTCTATGTGTATGGCGCCGCTCCCAGTTATCCCGGATTCAACGCCATTCCGCAGGATTATGGCAACCTGGGGGTACGGATTACCTCTACCTCATACAGTAATGGGTGCAATGCCGGATATACCTCTCTGGCCCGTACCCTGGATCAACAGGTGCGGATATACCCTTCGCTGATGCATGTCTTTTCTGCCGGGAACGAGGGAACCAGCAATTGCGGGTATGGAGCGGGTGCAGGCTGGGGGAACGTTACCGGCGGGCATAAAATTGGAAAGAACGTGATTGCAGTCGCCAATGTAAATTACACAGATGGACTGGCTACCTCCAGCAGCCGGGGCCCGGCTCACGACGGCCGGATCAAGCCCGACCTTGCAGCAAAAGGATCCAGTGTATACTCAACTGTCAATCCCAATACATACGCCTTGAAATCCGGCACCTCCATGTCGTGCCCGGGTGTCGCGGGAACCATCGCACAGCTTTTTCAGGCATACCGGGACAATTACGGTGGAGACGATCCCATGGCCGGACTGATGAAAGGCATCCTCCTGAATACCGCGGAAGACCTCGGGAATCCGGGTCCCGATTTCAAATTCGGATGGGGCCGCATCAACGCGCTTAGGGCTGTCCAGGTGATTGAAGAGACCCGCTTTGATTCTGGTACCCTGAACCAGGGGGATGCCATCACCCATTACATCGATGTACCTACTAACCTGGCTCAGCTCAGGGTGATGGTCTACTGGACCGACTATGAAGCATCCGTGAACACCACCTGGGCGCTGGTGAACAACCTCAACATGACCCTTACCGACCCCGGAGCTACCACGTGGCTTCCATGGAAACTTAGCCACTATCCGCACCCCGACAGCCTTAATATGCCTGCTTTCAGAGGGATTGACGACCGGAATAACATGGAACAGGTGACCCTGGACGATCCGGATGCAGGCACCTATACCCTTCAGGTTCAGGGAGTCACCATCCCCCAGGGCCCTCAGACCTACTATGTAATCTATGAATTCATTCCCCAGGAGGTGATTCTCACCTACCCGATTGGCGGAGAATCAATGGTGCCAGGTGAATCGGAAATAATCCGTTGGGATGCATTTGGAGAGAGTGAACCATTTACACTGGAAGTATCGTTGGACAACGGCCAGACCTGGGAGACGATTGCAGAAGATCTGCCGGGAGCATCCCGCTATTTCACCTGGACCGTGTCCAATGCTGCAACCGGTGAAGCCCTGATGAAAGTCACCAGTGGAAGCTCGGTTTCGCAGACAGAGGTTCCATTTACCATCTTAGGAGTGCCATGCAACCCGCAAATCGACTGGGCCTGCAGTGATGCCGTGCACCTGAGCTGGAGCCCTGTTATCGGGGCCGCCTCCTATGAGGTCTGCAAACTGGGTGAAAAATATATGGATTCTGTGGGGGTAACAACCATTACCTCATTCATCGCGGAGGATACCAATACCGTGTCCAGTTCGTGGTTCAGCGTCAGGGCTCTCGGAGAAAACGGAGCCCGTGGACGCCGGGTCATCGCTATTGAAAGAGAGACCGGCTCCTTCAATTGCTATCCCACGGATGCGATGATGGCTGCGATCCCGACCGCCGGATGGGGCCTGTTTCAGGCTGATTTGATGGATCTGTCGGCCGTTGCAGTCTCTGTTGAAATCAGGAATTTTGGTACCGAAGATATTATCAATCCCACTCTGAGGTTCCAGCTCGACAACAATACAGTTGTTACAGAGAGCTACAGCGGCACCATTGATCCGGATTCCACGATCCTCTTCCTTTTCTCTGAGACGATCGACATCTCTTCTGTTGGTACCTATAATCTCAAAGCCTGGGTAGACTATGCTCCCGACCAGAATTCCGCGAACGACTCACTGGAGATCCCCATGGAGGTGATCGATGGGATCACTGTCTCTTTCGGCTATGAGCAGAACTTTGATTCCTGGACCAAATGT
>JADHVQ010000036.1 GCA_016783905.1 Bacteroidales bacterium
CATAAAGAGACCTTTCACCATCGGCCCTGATGAGATCAGGTACCTTTATTACCGTATTTACAACATGGATCCCACCATGGCTCCACCCGGCAAATCGGTCTTTACCTTCATGATCACGACCGATTTCGACTACTGGCAGAATCTGAAAAATACCCGGGAAGCATATCTGGCCGAGAAGAAACGAATTGCTGATGCGATCATCAACAACATCAATGAACTTTATCCCGGTTTCAACAAACAGGTTGAGGTTGTGGATGTGGCTACACCGAATACCTTTGTCCGCTATACGGGGAACTGGCGTGGCTCCTATGAAGGGTGGTTGATGGACCGGAACTCATGGAAGCAGCGGAACCTGATGACCCTGCCCGGGCTGCGCAACTTTTACATGGTCGGACACTGGGTGGCTCCCGGTGGAGGTCTCCCATCCGGATTGATTACCGGGAGAATGGCGGTGAAGAAGATCTGTAAGGAAGACAGGAAAAAGTTCATCACAAGTAACCCTTGAGGATCAGTTGGCAGTTAGCAGTCAGCAGTTGGCAATCAAATTTCACGTCCCTCGTCCTTCGTTCCTCGTCCTTCGTCAATGTGGCGGCTGATCCTTTTTACAACAGGCCGGTAACTTCTCATAGGCCTTCGGATCTGCTTTCACATCGTCGGCATCGTACCCCAGTTTCGAAATGGCAGTCCGGATCGCTTCCGTTGTGGTTTTCGCCAGGTTATACCTGACTGTTACCTGTTTGGATTGCTCATCGAGGATAGCGATTTTCATTGTTGTTAACATAAATCTTTTGATTTTAATAACTTTTTATTTGCAAGCAACCGGGGCGTATAATGCCATCCATACAGGTTGTTGTAATCGGCACGCAGCCCCGCGATCAACACGAACTTGTCATGGAAGTCAAGGGTATACTCAAAAAATCCTCCTGTCACCCATTCCGTCCGGTCCTGGATATAGTTGACCAGGGTATCATCCACAAGCTTGAAAAGGGCAGCCTGAGAGGTGTCGCCTGTGACCTGATACAGGTAGGTCAGCTGGTTTTGTGTATACTGCTCTTTGAAGGCGTCCAGAGAATAATTCAATCCGCAGGTTGCTGTTGCCGTATGCGTTCAGGTAAAGCTTCTCGCTGTTTTCGGGTTTCTTGTACTCCACGTTGATCTGTCCGGTGATCGATTCGTATCCCTGGGCCACCGATGAGGAACCCTTGGCCACCTGGATCGACTCCATCCAGGGGCCGGGAATATAGCTAAGTCCGTAGGACGATGCAAGGTCCCGGATGAGTTTGAATGGTTTTAAATAATTAATTTCTAAATATTGTATCTTTGCCTTAGGAGATTCATTAACGCACATCTAATCAGTTCCATCATGAAAAAGTTATTTACCCTGCTGGCAATCGCCATTTCATGGACGTTGTCCGTTCCATTCACCATCGCTCAGGAGAGCATTGTTCTTCCTCCGGGGTATCAACCCGACACCCGGATCGACAACATGGGATACTGGCAACAAATGGCCAAACTGGGCCTGGTCCCTGTTCAACCATTCACCCCTATCCCTCCGGCTGAATTCACCGGCACAAAGGTTCTGATTGACGGAGTGCTGGTTGAGGACTCACCGGATGTCCCGGTTACGACTGAATCATCCCACCAGAGTGAGAATTCCATCGTTTTGAACCCGAACGATTCCTATCATGTTCTCAACTCAAACAATTCCGGAAACTGGCCAAATACCTCCTCCTTTTATGGTGCCGACTACCTGGATTCTTTTGACGGTGGCCTCACATGGGGTGGTTCTGTACAAGGACCCGGAGGAAGCAACTATGGGGATCCCGCTGCCTGCATGAATATAAACGGCAGGTATTTTGTAGGTTTCATCACCACCTCATACGGACAGGGTGTCGCTTATTCAGACGATAACGGAAGTACCTGGGCTGTATCCATTGCAGGCACAGGTAGTATGTCTAATATCCTGGATAAAAATCATTTGTGGGTAGACAATAGTCCTACCAGCCCTTTCAACGGATACCTGTATAACGGTTGGATGGAGGGTACCAACATCCGTGTAACGCGTTCCATTACCAATGGAACCTCCTGGGAGCCTAAGATTTATATAAGTCAGGGTACCAACGCTGGAAGTCACAACCAGGGAATCAACTTCAAGACCGGCCCCGATGGCGAGGTCTATGCAGCCTGGTCTGTTTATGACAGCTGGCCTGGGGATGAAAAGGCAATCGGATTTGCCCGATCGCTGGACGGCGGGATCTCTTGGGAACCGGGCTTCAGAGCCCTGAACAATATCCGCGGTATCCGGACCAGCGGTGTTCCCCAGAACCAGCGTGTCAACTCCTTCCCATCCATGGCCTGCGACATCAGCAACAGCGAATACCGGGGAACCATCTACATCGTGTGGACTAACATCGGAGAACCGGGGATCAATACCGGATCCAGTAGCGATGTATACCTGATCAAATCTACTGATGACGGAGCAACCTGGTCAAATCCCCTGCGGATCAACCAGGACCAGGCAGGGCAGGGAAAACAGCACTACTTCCCATGGATTGCCTGTGACCAGGCAAATGGCCAGCTGAGTATCGTTTACTACGACAACCGGAATGTGAACAGCAACCAGTGTGAAACCTGGATGGCCTGGTCAGAGGATGGAGGGGAGACCTGGGAGGAGATGAAGGTCAGCGATGTCTCATGGACCCCTTCGCCTATCCCTGGAATGGCAAGCGGCTATTTCGGCGATTACCTCGGGATCGCCGCCTATAACGGGAAAGCTTATCCCTGCTGGACGGATAACCGGATTGGCTATGCCATGACTTACGTCTCCCCTATCGAGCTGCACATACCGGCTTCCCTGGTGGTCTATGAAGACGACTTTGTCAACGATACACCGTTTGGTAACGGGAACGGAAAAATGGACTTCGGGGAGACCATCCTGCTCGGTCTTGAGATGGTCAACAACGGGGATCTGGAAGCCGATAGTGTCACGGTAACGCTCTCTACCGAATCTCCCTTCATCACCTTTGAAGACAGCACCGAATTTTACGGAAATTTTGACATAGGGGAGTCCATCACCATCATGGATTCCTTTAAATTTGATGTTTCCGAGTATATTCCCGACGGATACCTGGTCAATTTCCAGGTAACTGCCGTGAATGCGATCGACCTCACGACCATCAGTTTCTTCACCATCGAAGCGCATGCTCCCGCCGTAACGATTCTGGGGATGGCTATTGATGATGCCGCGGGGAACAACAATCACCGGTTGGACCCCGGGGAATCGGCCATTGTCAACTTCCTGACCACAAACACCGGTGAATATGATGCCCATGATGTGGTTAGTACACTGGAGTCAAGCAATCCATTTGCGGTGGTGGAAGAGGATACCTGCGAGATCGGCACCCTGGTTCCCGGGGAATCTGTTTATGCCTCCTTCCCCATCACGGTCAGCGATGAGTGTCCATGGGGATCTGCTACGGTTCTTCACAATGTGGCCGACTGGCAATACGGAATGGACGAGGTATACAAGATGGCAAAAATCGGACTGATTATAGAAGACTGGGAGACCGGGAACTTTCAGAAGTTTCCCTGGGAGTTTTATGGGAATT
Source organism: Bacteroidales bacterium (assembly GCA_016783905.1). Taxonomy (GTDB): domain Bacteria; phylum Bacteroidota; class Bacteroidia; order Bacteroidales; family FEN-979; genus QYOJ01. Next base: position 3,609 of record JADHVQ010000036.1, read on the forward strand.
CCGATTGGGTGATTGACCCGGATGTGAAGTGGGAGGGGAGCTACTCGGCACGGTCGGGAGATATCACTCATGGTGAGAGTTCAGGGCTTTCGATCAGTTACCATGTGATGGTGGATGACACCATCTCCTTTTACCGGCAAGTTTCATCTGAAATAATATTTGACAGGCTGCAGTTTTACATTGACTCGCTGATGATAGGATCATGGGCAGGAAATTACTCCTGGCTATACGTCGCCTATCCTGTCATGGCCGGTCCGCATATTTTCAAATGGGAATACGTAAAAAACGAGACCAACACCCAGTTTGAGGACCACGGATGGGTGGATTATATCATCTTCCCTCCGGAGTATAAACTGGCTGCCTCAGCCGGTGATAACACCTCCGTATGTGCGGGTTTTTCCTTTCAGTTAATGAGCGCCGCAATCAATTACGATTCCATCCAGTGGACAACGAGTGGAACAGGGTTTTTTGATGATCCAACCATCTACAACCCGGTTTACACTCCCAGCCAGGAAGACATTACAGCGGGAAGTGTGGTGCTCACGATCACTGCCTATGGGGAATCCGGCATCCCGGTTACAGATGAGATGATCCTGACCATCGAGTCGCCGCCACAAGCCTATGCCGGGCCGGATGCACCCGGATGTTCCGCAGGCTATGTGCTGAGTAATGCTACTGCATCCAATTATGCTGAATTAATCTGGGAAACGGAAGGAGACGGCACCTTCACGGATATTCATATCCTCCATCCGATCTACCTGCCCGGGGTACAGGACATAGCTTCCGGGTCAGCCGTATTAAACCTGTTGGCTACAAGCGCCGGAGTTTGTGAAGACGCTGAAGACCAACTCACGCTGACCATATTCCCCACACCTCAGGTAGACCTGGGTCAGGATACCACCATCTGTGCCCATCTGAGTTATACCCTGGATGCCACTGCTCCCGACGCCGTGAAATACCTCTGGTCCCCGGGTGGTGAAACCACTCCGGTGATTACCGTCGACTCCAGTGGGATTGGCATAGGCAGCCAAACTTATTCAGTTGTTGTCACCAGCGGGGATGGCTGCGAGGGCACCGGCGAGGTCACCATCACTTACAAGGATTGCACAGGGATCAACGAGCTGGCAGAACATTTGAGCCTCACTGCATTCCCTAATCCGAACAGCGGATCCTTTACACTTCAGCTGAGCTCACGATCAACCGAACGAGTTAATATCCGGATAATCGGTGCCAGCGGTGAAACGGTCTATGAACTGCAGAACATAGATGTTCGTGGAGAGATCAATGTTCCCGTGAACATACAGCACCTGCCGCAGGGAAGCTACATTGTAGAGGTTTCTAACGGCTCAGGCAACGTATACTCTAAGGTCGTTCTGCAAAAGTGATGGGGTGATATGGTGCAGTGGTGCAGTGGTGCAGTGGTGTAGTGGTGAGATTTAAAGGAAGATGATTTGCAAACTACAAACTGCAAACTGCAAACTTATTTTGCTACTTCGCTTCGCGATTTCGCTCCTTAGAAATAGTACCAAATCGACTGATATTTGCTGATATCTTCGCCATCCCGGTGCAACCGCTTCAGGTAATCGTAGATGGAGATATCTGTGTAGAGGTAGTCGTCGACATTTCCGATCCTCGATTCCCAGGGATAGAAGCGGTAAACACGTTCACCGGCAGGAGTAATCATCACCGGTTCATGATCCTGCCAGGCCCGCAGGTGTGATTTTCCTAGTTTTGGTACATTGAACACAGGTTCGTCTGTTCTGACCAGTCCCGGCAGCAACCGGGCCTCCTCTTTTCGCTCCTGTTGCACACGGGCAATAGGTATCCTGAAGTCTATGGTTTCCTCTTTCCCTTTGGTATTAAACGTATAGTAGGGATCGATTCCCGAGAGTTTCATCAGCTTTCTCATGTAGCAAAGCTCATACTTTTTACTATTGTAATAGGTGTATACCAGCTGGTTATAGATGCTGATCCCGGCCCGACGAATCAGGTTGATGACAGCCAGTACTTCCGGGGTGATCTCCGGAGGGTATTCGAAATGGGTGATGATACAGACCTCCCGTTTGCCAAGTTGGTTATATTTGGCCAGTTTATCGATGAACTCAGGGCCCCAGCGGAAGGGCAGTGTCACCAGGGTGCGGGTCCCAATCCGGATCCGTTCCACATGGTCAATTTCGGCAACCGATTGAATGATCTGCAGAAGGACCTTGTTATTTAATGTCAGGGGATCTCCCCCGGTGATGAGAACCTCTGTGATGTATTTATCTTCCCGGATCCAGTCAATGGCAGCCTTAATCTTTTCGCCGGTGATTTTTGCCTCATCAATATTCTTGATCTCCCAGTTTCGCTGGCAATAGACGCATATTTGCGGACAGGTATCGAATGGTTTCAGGATCACGACCTGCGGATAGCGCCGGGTAATGGCATCAATGGGGCTTGTTGACCGTTCTCCCATGAAATCCATATCGGTCTTATTCAGCTGGTTATTCCTTACGTTTTCGCAATAGGTCACGCTGGGGATTACCTGGGCCCTGATTCCCTCATCGAACTTAGTTCTTCCTTTCTCGTTGAAAAGGGAGAGGTAATAGGGCGTAATGTGAAATGGGATCCGGTATTTTTTCGCCAGCTCAAGACCTTTGATCTCGTCCTTATCCAGATGGACCAGGTCCCTGATGGTCCTCAGGTCCTTGATCACATACCTTAGCTGCCACTTGTAATTCGACCAGTCACCTTCGTTGGCCCCGAAATAGTTCAGGATCTTGTTGCGCAGTTTCACCCGTTTCCCGATGATATCCTGATCGAGCCCACTCTTCATCTTACCAAAACTGCTGGTCAGAAGCCTGGAATAACGGTCGAGGATCTTCGACCTGGCTTTCCCTGCAACCCGGCCGCTGGTATCAAACAGATCCACCTTGTCAGCAACGGTCAGATCTCCGTGCACCCCGCGAAAGAGGTAGAGAAATTCAGCAAGGAATCCTCTTCTTACAGAGGCAAGAATATCGGATTGATTGTGCGCTAATTTAAACAACACCTGGAATGCTGAGAAGCCGGTGATATTCTCGTTTTCTGTCCGAATGATATTTTTCAGTACCCTGATACACTCTTTGGCCAGGTTCTTTTCCACCTGATGCAGGGCGAACGGTTTTTCAGTATAGATATTGAAATAACTCCGCTCAAGGTCATTCAGGTAATGAAAGAATTGATCCCTGGCTCTTTCCGGGTCATCGCAATTCATCAGGATGCCTTTGATTACGGGAGCTGTGTTCCACATCTCTTCTAACAGGACATCCTTTGTCATATCTATCAGTATGTTATCATAATTCACCATAACAATCAAGGTTTTGAAAGATTCTATTGGGAAAATCGGTATGTATCGCGAAGTTACAAATTATCTGCCGTAAACTCAAGTTTTCATCCCTTTAGCTGTTACAAACCGATCAGGAGGGTCTCCCATAATAATTAAGTAAAAAGATTTTTCTTTAGGCTACCTGCGACATCTATATAATGTTTAGATTTGTACCCTTAAAACGGATACATGAACTGGTAAAAGTACTGGTCATGGATCGTTCGACTGTTATTTCTTTAAAATATTAAACCAATTTAGTCATGGCAAAAATTACAAAAGAAGATGCATTGAAATATCATGCAGAAGGTCGACCCGGTAAAGTGGAAGTTATCCCGACAAAGCCACACAGAACTCAACGAGATCTGTCGCTTGCCTATTCTCCGGGAGTTGCTTTTCCTTGTCTTGAAATCGAAAAAAATCCGGATGATGTATACAAATATACTTCAAAAGGAAATCTGGTTGCAGTCATTTCCAATGGGACAGCAGTTCTTGGATTGGGAGATATCGGTGCAGATTCCGGGAAACCTGTCATGGAAGGGAAGGGATTACTTTTCAAGATCTTCGCGGATATCGATGTGTTTGACATTGAAATTGAGACAAAAGATGTCGATAAATTTGTTGAGACAGTAAAACAGATTGCCGTTACGTTTGGAGGGATCAATCTTGAAGATATCAAGGCCCCTGAATGTTTTGAGGTAGAAGAACGGTTGAAAAAAGAGCTTCAAATCCCCATCATGCATGATGACCAGCACGGAACGGCCATCATCACCGCAGCTGGCTGGATTAACGCACTTGAAATTGCAGGCAAAAAGAAGGAAGAGGTAAAGATTGTTGTGAATGGAGCCGGTGCATCTGCCATCGCATGCACCAACCTGCTAGTATCCATCGGCGCCAAAAAGGAAAATATCGTGATGCTTGACACGAAAGGGGTATTGCGAAAAGACAGGAAAGATCAGAATAAATACAAACAGCTTTTTGCCACAGACCGGGATATTCACACCTTGTCGGAGGCCATGGAAGGGGCTGATGTATTCATCGGCCTGTCTATTAAAAATGTGGTTTCCAAAGAGATGGTCCGTTCCATGGCCGAGAATCCCATTGTTTTTGCTATGGCCAATCCTGATCCTGAGATTACGTACGAAGATGCATTGGATGCACGGCCTGATGTCATGATGGCAACCGGACGTTCCGATTACCCTAATCAGGTGAACAACGTGCTGGGATTCCCATTTATTTTCAGGGGAGCCCTGGATGTCAGAGCTACCTGCATCAACGAAGAGATGAAAATAGCCGCCGTTTATGCACTTGCAGAACTGGCCAAAGAAGATGTACCCGAGTATGTCAGTGACGCTTATAATGTTAAAAACCTGATATATGGCCGTGAATATTTCATCCCAAAACCTTTGGACTTCAGGTTAATTACTACGGTAGCGCCCGCTGTGGCCAAAGCGGCTATGGATTCAGGTGTGGCGCGTAAACCTATCACCGACTGGGATGCTTATAAAGCCGAATTAAGTCGTCGTCTTGGCCATGAAAACCAGCTTTTACGTGGCATTACCCTGAAAGCTAAGCTCGATCCTAAACGGATCGTATTCCCCGAAGGCACCAATTTAAAGATCCTGAAAGCAGCCAATGAAGTGTATCATGAAGGAATTGCCAAACCGATTTTGCTGGGGGATGTCGAGCAAATCAAACAAATTATTGCAGAAAACAAATTTGACCTCAACGATACTCCTATCATTGATCCGAGAGGAAAACATGAAGAGGAAAGAAGAGCTCAGTTTGCAGAGCTAATCTGGCAAAAACGGCGACGGAAAGGGATTACTAAAGATGAAGCCTATGAACTGACTTTTGACAGGAATTATTTCGGGATCATGATGATCGAAACCGGTGAAGCAGATGCCATGGTTTCAGGTATTACCAGTGAATATGGAGCTGTGATGGGTCCAGCATTAAAACTCATCGGCCCGAGGCCAAATTATAACCGTATTGCAGGAATGTATATTGTGGTTACCAAAAAAGGACCCTATTTCTTTGCGGATACCACCGTCAACCTTGACCCGGATTGGAAAACACTTACAGAAACCGCGTTGTTATCTGCAGAAACGATTCGCCGGTTCAACATTGAACCAGTGATTGCCATGGTCTCCTTTTCTAACTTTGGCTCGATCAAATCCTCAGAGCATGCTCTTGGACCTGCCAGAGTTCGACAAGCCACCCAATATTTGCATCAACATTATCCGGATCTGCTGGTCGACGGAGAGATGCAGGCAAACTTTGCGTTAAATAAGGAGATGCGTAAATCCAAGTTCCCCTTCTCGAAAATTGCCGACCATGATGTGAATACGTTGATATTCTCAAATTTAAGCTCCGGTAATGCGGCCTATAAAATCATGCAGGAAATCGGTGGCGCCGAAGTCATTGGGCCTATTCTCATGGGAATCAACAAACCCATCCATGTAGTTCCGCTGGAATGCAGTGTCAGGGAAGTCGTTCATATGACTACCATTGCTGCCGTGGACGCACAGCATGCGGATAAGCAGGAATGATTTTTTTTTCGAGGAATGTCCTGTTAATTAATTTATTCGTACCTTCGCTCAATTATAATTTTTAATTTAATACTATTATGTCAACAGGTAAAGTAAAATTTTTCAATGAGAGAAAAGGTTTCGGTTTCATCATTGATGACGAAAGTCAAAAGGACCTCTTTGTTCATGTAAGCGGTATCATCGACAAGATTCAGGAAAACGACGATGTTGTGTTTGATATTACAGAAGACCAACGCGGTAAAAAAGCAATCAATGTAAAGAAAGCATAGTCTGTAGGGGCGACTCCGCGAGTCGCCCTTACTATCATTGATGCAAAAAAAAGGCGGCCGAAACGGCCGCCTTTTTTTATGGGGGCGAGCCAACGGGTCGCCCCTACTTCGCCAGCATCACTGGCATGACCAGCATCAGGATATCTTCCTCCTTGTTTTCGTTGTTGACCGGCAGAAGAATGCCGGCGCGGTTTGAAGCCGACATCTCAATCAGCACTTCATCGGTTTCTGTATTATTCAGCATCTCCACCATGAACCTGGAGTTGAAACCAATCTCCATATCATCTCCTTCGTAAGCGCATGTAAGGCGCTCTTTGGCTTCGTTGGAAAAATCGATATCTTCAGCAGAGAGCACCAGCTCTTTTCCCGATATCTTGAGCCGAATCTGATGGGTTGACTGGTTGGCGAAGATCGACACCCTCCGGATTGAGGTTAGCAACGACATACGGTCGATTGTCAGCTTATTCGGATTGCTGGTGGGGATCACCGCCTCATAGTTGGGATACTTACCGTCAATCAGCCGGCACACCAGCTCCACGTTGCTGAAGGAGAAGAAAGCATTGGCTTTGTTATACTCCAGCTTGACCGGAACTTCCAGTGCACTTAAAATATTTTTCAGCAGGTTCAGCGGTTTTTTTGGCAGGATAAAGCTGGCCGAATCGGTCGACCTGGTATCAGTACGCTTATACCTGACCAGTTTATGTGCATCCGTGGCTACAAAGGTGATGTCATCCGGTGAAAGTTCACAAAAGACACCGGAGAGTACCAGTCGCAGTTCATCATTCCCGGTAGCAAAGAGGGTTTTGTTGATCGCTTCAGCCAAAAGATCAGATGGTAGCTCTATCGATGTAGTCTCTTCCAGGGCAGGTGTCCTGGGATACTCATCGCTATTATGACCCGAAAGCTTGTATTTCCCTTCTCCTGCTGAGATCTCGATCAGTTGGTTTGAATCGTTGATGGAAAAGGATAACGGAATATCCGGAAACGTCTTCAGTGTGTCCACCACGATTTTGGCTGGAATAGCCACACTGCCAGGCTCTTCCGCCCGGTCGGGTTTCATGGTAACGCTCATGGTGGTCTCGAGATCCGAAGAGGTCACTTTCAGGCTATCCTCATTCAGTTCAAACAGGAAATCGTCAAGGATGGGAAGGGTGTTGTTGCTATTGATCACACCGATGATTGCCTGCAGATTCTTCAGCAAGAGCGAACTCGAGATGATAAACTTCATAGTCGTATAGTTTTAAAATTCGTTCAAATATACAATAATCCGTTTGGATAAACAACAGATGCTGAGGGTTGGTTTTTATCGGTTTTTAACTTTCTTCCGCCGGAAGCTGAACCTGTTCTCCTCTCCATGCAGAAGCCGTTTGATGTTTTTCCTGTGTGTAAGCGGAACAAAGAGGGCTACGAGAATCGCCAGCGCCAATAGTGCTATGTTCCGTTCATGCGTGACAAAATAGACGACAAAGGGAAACGAGAGGGCTCCCAGGATTGACGAGAGCGATACATACCTGGTGATTACAAAGGTCAGGATGAAGATCGCCAGCACAATCAACAAAGCGATAGGGTAAAGGGCCAATCCCACCCCGGCCAGGGTTCCCACCCCTTTGCCACCCCGGAAACCGGCATAAACCGGGAATATGTGTCCAACCACAGCAGCCATGGCACAACCTATTCTGATATATGTTACGCTATCGGCAGATAAGTCCGGCCATGGTATCCATACAGCAAGTTGTACAGCCAGCCATCCCTTCAACACGTCGAACAGCATCACGGGGATCCCTGCTTTGAAACCCAGAACCCGGATGGTGTTGGTTGCTCCAGCGTTTCCACTGCCATGCTCCCGTACATCAATTTTATAAAAAATTTTCCCCACCCAAACAGATGTAGGTATCGCTCCAATGAGGTAAGCGAGGAGAACAAGGATTACTATAGTGATTGCCATAATTATTTACTATTGCCAATATTGCACATGATTGCCATTATTGCCACTATTGCGCAATACTGTGCAATGATGTGCAATGATGTGCACTGGTTGTTATTCTTCTCCCAACTCAAATCGCCGGATGAAATCGCGCTTCTTCCGGTCAGTGGAAAGTGTATAACGGTATCCACGCCAGGCTTTGTTAAGTCGCTTCTGCTCATTTCGGTTCAGTTGTGCTTCTCTGATTTTATCGTTCAGGTCAAGATCGGAAGAGAGGAATTGCATCACATTATTGCGGTAGTTGAAGAAGAACCAGTCGTTAGGCGATATCTCCAGGTAAAAGGTGAATTCATCCCCGTTCCGCTTTTTAGTCAACTCGATCTTTCCATTAAGGTATCGGTTTACCATCTTCTCTTTGATGGATCCGATCCCGATGGGGCCATTTGAGACAAACGAGCGGGTGAGGGTGTCGTAACTCATCTTCACATCGGCAATGATCATTGTCCTGGCCAGCTCATCCGGAAATCTCCTGAACCTCCCGATGGTTTCGAGCTCCAACCTCAGCTTCTCCTGCTCTTTTTCGTCAATCAGCTCCATAAAAACGAAATTGAAAGGGGAGTTGAATAGTTGGATCCCGGGAAGGTTCGTTGCCGACATCTGTGTTCGGATCCTTTCCGTCACCTCCTCCTCAAATGGAAAATCAAGAATCATCGCCAGTCGGAGGGCAGTAGAATCGGGCAGGATAAAATAATCCATCGTACCGTAGCACTCCATCTGCATCGAACCGGAATTAAGCGCCAGGTTTATCTTTCCTTCCGATCTCATCTTGCAGTTGTAGGTATTGAGGGAGACCGTGGAGCCCTGCTGACCCTGATTTTTTTGTTCTTCGGATGGTGCTACCCGGAAGGTGGAAGTAGGGATCAGGTACTCCATCATCCCCGAAGTGGTGATCATAATTGTATCGCTGAAACTCCTGCGTGGAGTAAAAAAGGCAGGATAAATCACGTTCTCGGTATTGGAATAGGCCATCCCAAGGAGTAGCCTCTCAGAGTTCCGGTTTTTTGGTGGATCGGAAACCGGCAACCTGATGTTGTGAGGATTCACCCTGGCGGAAAATGTCACCCAGTTGGTACCAAGATTATGACATTCTACCACAGGCTTAAAGGCGCCATTAAAACTCAACGCCTTCACCGGGGCATCCAGCCTTACATTCCCGGCAAAAGCAAACTCCGGACTGAGCATGAAGCCGGTTGAATCATAGATCTGCCCGGTGCCCACTGTATTCCCTGTTGTATCGACAGAAATTCTGTTGAAAAAGATCTCCTGATGATCCCCTGTCCGATCGACGTAATCATAGGTTCCTGATGCGGCATATCGTTTTCGTCCCAGGATATTTACAAGCGCATCGTAAAAACTATGCTCACGGGAGGTGGTATTAGCAATGATGTTGGCGTTTGTAAGCTGTTGCATCTCCGCATTTTTCAGGATCACCACCTTTCCGCTGTCAGGATAGATCGCTGCATCAGCCACCTTGATGATCTTCACCTCCTCGGCATTGATCACATTGGTTCGGATGTTGTACCGTGCCCGCAAAGCAAAGAAGCGCAGAGAGTCCTGCCGGGGGTGGACCGATACAAACTCCGTTCCGGTGTAGCCCACGTCAATCAGCTGGGAGAGGCTGAGATTGTCGGGAATCGCATACCGCTGGTTTTCTTCGTTCGTCAGGACGATCTCTTCCTCATCAATCATCCAGTCGAAGCGGTCCATGGAGCAGATATATTGGTTGATGGGAAAATCCATTTTGGAGATCCCGAGGTTGGACCGGAATTCGCCCCGCCGCTCTTCAAAATCAAAATGGGTCCGGTAGTTCTGGGTGGATATCGCCAACGTTTTCAGATCATATGATTTAATCCGGAAATCGGCGATCAATGCATCAAAGGTGTGCTGCTGGAAACCAAATCCCCTTGAATCCATCTCGGCATCCTCGATCTTTACAGTCCCGGAACCACTAAGTCCGCCGGGTGTCAGTCCCAGGGTTCCCTCGAACAGCGCCTCATTGTTATACATCGCCATATCTCTGACGGTGGAGGTGATGCTCATCGAATCCTGGTAGGGAAGCCAGAACTCGGTAACGCTGTCAGCCATCACTGATGGGTATTCCACTGCAGCAATCTGCTCACTGACCTGGAATCCCCGGGCAAGGGTTTTCATGCTGTCAGGGTAAAAGATAAAGTGATCGGACACGGTGGTTGAGTTCAGGTAAAGAAGCTGCCCATCACCCTGTAAACCCTGGTTACTTAGGTCGACTTTTGAAACGAAGGTTCCCATTCCGCCATAGGCAGGGTAACCATTGGCATCCGTGTATTTTTCAAACCCGAGGGAGAAGTCGGGACGCACCTTAAGAGGCTCAGGAATATCCGGGAAGATTCCCGCGGAGATCAGCTGGCCATCGAACTGAAGGCTGTCGGTATCGATGTAATCCAAACTGGTAAGGGTAAAAGGGAACACCTTAAAATAGAACCGTTCTTTTTCGTAGACTCCCTGGTGTATATAGGATTTTTCCCAGTTGACACGGGCCGTATCCTGGTTGGTGAAAACCGGATATTCAGGATGATCCTTCAGCCCTGCCTTATTCGCCGTATCATCGATCAGAAGAAAACCACTCAGATCATTGAGGGCTGTCTGCACCTTCTTCATCGGATGGCGCCCGGTTTTAGGATCTATCTTCCGACTGATCACATAAAATTCAAGGGTATCGATGGCTGGCAGGTTGAGCCTGAATTTATCATAATCAAAGGAGCAACTGTCTGCATAAAAATCAAACAGTCCTGCTTCCACCTTTCCCGTAAATAGAAAGTCGCGGTTCTCCTTGAGGATCAGCTCCTGGTTCCTGGGTTCTATGTAAACATGTTGCGAATCTGACAAGAATAGGCCGGGAATCCCCTGTATCTTCAGGTCGAAGTTATCGAGGTTCAGCACCGCATTGCTTTTCCCCTCCACTTCTGATGAAAAAAATATCTCGTCGTAGTCGGTCTTCTCATGGTTCGCATCCACGTAATGAATCAGCTTGTCTTTGACCATGGCCTTTTTATCGTCCATGTCGTAAATTAAAAATCCCTTGGCACTCAGGTTCAGAAGCTGCGACTCGACCTGTTCAGGAGGCATCCTCCAGTATTCCACCAGTTCCTGAAGTGTAAACTCCCTGGATTTTCGTCTTTCGGTGAAGGTTTTGATGACCTGAAGAGGATTCAGCACATCAATCCCCTGCAGTTTCTCATACCGTTGCAGTGAATAGTAATTACTGGATTCAAACACCGCTTTGCTGGAGGTTCCCGGACCACGCATCGCCTCGAAATTGATCTTCGGTTCATTCAGTTTCCAGAAGAGTGCTTCACAGTAGATTTCAATATTATGGTATGTATCAAACCAGGGGCTGATCACAGCAATCCGTTCATCCTTATTCAGGGAGAGCTCTTTCGTTTCGTCGAGGTATTTCATTACCAGTCCGGGATGGTAAATGGAATCCCGTTCATGATGGATGGTCACGGATGCGTGGCTCGAGTTGATCCGGTCGGGGCGAATGATGAAGATCCTGGATCGGACGGTGACAAACTCCTGGTTATCCCGGGTGAAGATCACCTCCGCATCGAGGTCAGCCACTCCAAATCCAACCACTTTTCGTCCTTCCATAGCGAAACCTCCGATGTAATCTACATTCTTGAAGATATCCCTGATACCAATCAAGCTTTCGTAAGAATAGAAGCGCGGATAGGAGGCTTTTTCCTCGTCAACATCTGCCTGTACTTTGTCGACAAGCTGTCCGTAGAGGGGGGCGGAGAAATAGTTCTTGTTGTAAAACTCAACCGAATCAGCCGTGTACTTCGAGAACTTCATCTGGATCTCGTAGTTGCTGAGGTTGGCAAACACGTTGTCCGGATCCAACCCACCCCGCTGCCAGTCTACTCTTCCTCCCCGACCGATCCATTTTGTCGTCAGCGGATGATAGTATCCCTCCGTGCGGTAGATGGTCAGGCTGTCACGGTTCGAATAGCAGATGATATCGGTGGGATAAACCTCTACAACAGGAATAGAATCGAAGAGGAACCGGTAATTTGGAGTTACAAGCTTCCAGGCTGTGGAGGAGGATTGATAAATCAGATCCTCTCCAAAAAGGTGGATGCTGAATGTCAGGAAATTGAGAAAATGACGACTGTATTTGCTCTCTGCCAGGGTATCCAGAATAGCGGACCAATCGAAAAAAAGCTGGTCCGGAAGATGGGCTTCGTAAAACAGGTTCAGGGCAATGATGTAATTGTTGAAATCGGGAAATGCCCGCATCCGCTTTTCCAACATTTTGTTACACACCGAATAGATGATCTGTTTTTTTCCCGGCCCATAGTGTTCTGATTCCCAGTGCTGGAGAAAGGGAATCATCGACTCTTCAACAATTTTCTGGTCGTTCTTGCTCAGCAGAGAGAAAAGCTGGTTCAGTTCGCCGATGAATTTGGTAGAGTCGCCTGAGAAATTCCTCAGCGGCTGTGCATGCAGGGTAATGAAGGCCCCTGTAAAAAGGAGAAAAAGCATCAGACGAAACCGGGTAGATCTTCTCATCGGTTGAATTTAGCTGCCATCCAGTTGTTTTTGGTCCGGAAACCGGCCAGGTGAAAACCATGCTCCGCAGCACACGCCTTAATCTCAGGCAGGTCTTCAGTATAGAATCCGCTCAGAAAAAGCCTCCCTTCTACCCTTAATGCCTCCGCATAAGCAGGGATCTGACCGATCAGCGTGTTTCGGTTGATGTTGGCCAGGATCAGGTCATACGGAACCTCCGGAATCTCAGAACCATCTCCCCATATAACGGTAACGGCCCCGGTATTATTTTTTTGGGTATTCTCAATTGCATTTTCTACAGCATGCTGATCGTTGTCGATAGCCACTATCCTGCCGGCTCCCATTTTGGCAGCAAGGATTGCCAGGAGCCCTGTCCCGCAGCCCATGTCCAACACCGCTTCTCCAGTAAGCTCTTCTTTCAGCAGCCATTCAATCAATAGGGCCGTGGTTTCATGGTGGGCTGTGCCGAAGGACATTTTGGGTTCGATGACAAGCTCGATGAGCGATCCGTGATCCGCGATGCTGGATAACTGGATGACTGGATGACTGGATGACTCTGCGTCTCTGTGCCTTTGTGCCCTTGTGCCTTGTGCCTTGTGGCTCATGGCTTTGCTTCGCTTTGCTCGCAATGACGGAGGTGGTAGATGGGTATAAGGCAGATGAAACGGAGCACGGATATAGCATCGTCCGGCTATGAGGACCGGTTCATAAGAGCTTTCCCAAACTTCATTCCAGTTTTTATCCGGCATCCGGGTGATGCTCCAGAAGAGTTCTTTCAGTTCAATATACCTGTTCGCCACCTGGTGGACCAGCATTTCATCAAAATCAGTTTCTGGAATATAGGCCAGAAGTAATTCCTCCTCTTCGTTGAAACTTTTGAATCCGATCTCTGCCAGCTCTGCAATCAGGATCTCCGAAAATCCTTCCGGAATATTGGAAAAAGAGAGCTCAAGAAAAATCGGGGTAAGGGGTTGCTTCTTCATCACAATTCATGGCAATCCATGTGCAATTCATGTACAATCTATGGCAATCCTCACGATCTCCACAAACTCCTCCCCTTTCAGGGATGCTCCTCCGATCAGTCCGCCATCCACATCAGGTTGTGAAAACAGATTAAATGCATTCCCTGCAGTGCAGCTCCCTCCATAAAGTATGATGGCATCTTCGGCAACCCGCTCCCCGTATTTTGAAAGAATCAGTTGACGAAGATAAGCATGCATCTCCTGGGCCTGTTCCGGAGTGGCCGTCTTCCCGGTCCCGATTGCCCACACAGGTTCGTAGGCGATGACCACATTCCGGAAATCCTTCTCTTCAAGATGAAAGAGTGATTCCTCTAACTGGCTTTTCACCACATCCAGGTGGTTACCGCCTTCCCGTTCAGAAAGCACCTCACCGCAGCAAAAGATCGGGGCAATACCAAATTTGAGGGCCGAGTTGACTTTTTGAGCCAGAAGCTCATTCGATTCGTGAAAATATTTTCTTCGTTCCGAATGGCCGATGATGCAATACTCCACCTCCATAGAGCGAAGCATGGGGGCAGAGATTTCGCCCGTATAGGCTCCGAAGTCGTGATCGCTGATATTCTGGGCTCCAACAGCAACATGGGTTTCATCGGTCAGGTCCAGTACCATTTCGAGGTATGGAGCGGGTGGACAAAGAACCACCTCGACACTATCAAGGTGCAATTTTTCGACGGCTTCTGTGATTTGTTCGGTCAGGACCTCAGCTTCCTGGAACGTTTTGTTCATCTTCCAGTTGCCGGCAACAAGGAGGGTGCGCATAGTGGGATTGGGTTTGGGTTTGTGCAAAGATAATGAGATTGCGCATCATTGCCACAATTGCCACAATTGCACATTATTACCAAAGTTGTCAATAAAGCCGGGGTTCTATATGACCTGGTCTTTTTGAGTTTGTTGATAACTTTTTTAATGGGCTGTATAACCTTTTACCTTGATTCCGGATTAAGGAGAAAAACAGTATGAAACCGGAACACCTAATTGAACGAACGAAACTTTTCGCTGTCAATGTAATTAAGATGACTCATGAATTACCACGGACTCTCCCATCTCGAACATTGTCTGATCAAATCATTCGTGCAGCAACTTCAGTGGGCGCCAATTACAGGGGGGCATGCAGATCAAAATCTGTGAAAGATTTCATCTACAAACTCAAAGTGGTTGAAGAAGAACTGGATGAGTCGGTTTATTGGCTGGAAGTGATTGGTGAAACACACCTTTATATGGTTGAAAAACTTTATCCACTAAAGGGCGAAGCCATCGAATTGATGAAAATAGTTGTAAAAAGCCTAATAACTGTAAAGAATAACCAGAAAAAGAAGCACCACAATGCAAAACCATGCGCAATAATGCACAATAATGCGCAATAATGCGCAATAGTGGCAATCAGTTTACCCTGACTCTCGGATCAAGCAGTCCATAGACCACGTCTACCAGGATATTGATCACGATCAGTACAACCGAGATGAATAAAACCGCTCCCATGATGACAGGGAAGTCGTATTTGTCGAGGGCGTTGACGATCACTACACCAATGCCTTTCCAATCGAAGACATACTCTACAAATACGGCGCCGGCAAGCAGGGAGGCCAGCCAGCCGGAGATGGCTGTCACAACGGGATTGAGGGCGTTCTTCAGGGCGTGTTTGGTCACCACCTTGAAGTTACTGAGTCCCTTGGCGCGGGCTGTCCGGATGTAATCCTGCGACAACACTTCGAGCATGGAGTTTCGGGTGAGTTCCACCACGATCGCCAGTGGCCGGATACCCAGAGTAAGGGCGGGAAGAATCAGATTCTTCAGATCCAGGTACTCTCCCCTTCCGAGATCGTCTACGGAATAGAGGCTGCCTACCATGTTCAGATGGGTGATATCGACCAGTACAAAAGCAAAGATCCAGGCGTTGAGGATGGCGGCAAAAAAGGAGGGAACGGACATGCCAAGAACGGAAAAGACCAGGGCGATCCGATCGGTAATGCTGTTCTTCTTCAATGCACAAAGGATGCCGATAGCAATCCCGATAACAATGGCGAAAGCCATCGAGACAATCGCTAGAATCAGGGTGTTGATCAGCGCTTCGGAGAGGATATCCGTCACGTTCCGTTTCGACTGATACGATTTCCTGAGGTATGGCTTTTTCAAAACCAGGGCTGTTTTTCCCAAGGGTAGAAGCATAGCCGCAGATCCGTATTTCTCCTCATCCATAAACCAATAGCTGGAAGAGTCCACCCGATTATGAATGGAAACCGGGGAGAGATCATTCAGGTAACTGACAAACTGAACCGCAAGGGATCTGTCAAGACCCAGGTCTCTGTTGATCGCTTCCACCGAAGCCAGGTCGGCACGCTGACCGAGCATCATCCGGGCAGGATCGCCCGGAAGGACGTTGAAGAGGAAAAAAATGATCACAACCACCCCCAGTAGGACAAGGAGACCGTAGAGAAGACGTTTAAGGATAAATCTGAGCAAGATGTAAGATGTAAGATGTAGGATATAACTATCCAGTTATCTAGTTATCGATATATTTTTCCCTCACCTCCTCCCACTCCGGAAAGTCATTGTAATGCCACTTCTTTATAACCACTCCGTCCTTGAGCAGGATCAGTCCCGGATTGGAGCGGATCATGCTTTTCAATACCGCGTCGTCGGAATTATAGAATGCAAATCCAACCCCTGTTTCGGTTTGAAAGGCAGCAATCTTTTCCGGCACTGTAGTGGTCAGCCCGATGAATGAATACCCGGCATCATTGGCAGCAAGGTAGAGCGGTTGTAACCTGATCAGTGCATCGAGGTTGGCATCATCCAAACTGTAAGCAACCACAAAGAAATGATAATCGGGAATATCGAGGTAACTTTGAGCCAGATCGTTTCCAAGGGTATCTTCGATCATCAGGGTCATCTCATCCTGGTTTGGATCTTCCACACGCTGGCTGACAAAGATCCAGTCGGCCAGCCAGGTAGAATCGTTCCAGGGATAGTTGGGTGCCAGGAACTCCTCTGTTTCACCAGAATACCTGTTCTTGTAAGTGACATAAAAGTGCACGGACGAATCCCCGCGTTCATTCACCTGTGCTCCCTTTTTCCACTCCCGGAAATCAATGATCGGCAGATGCCACAGGCAGTAGAACGAAAGGCCTGTAAACAATATGGTTACTGCGATCAATACTACTAGATCAACTGCCGGTTTCAACGTACTTTTGAATTTCTTCCGCCAAAGGAATATCGGAATCACCATGGCCATCAACACTATATTTTTGATGAAGGTCTCGGTATTGGTCATCATGATGGCATCACCAAAACAGCCACAATCGGGGACCAGGTTGTAGAAGGCATCGAAAAAGGTGAGGATGGTGAAAAAGGTCATCATGGGGAGCATTGCCCATACACTCTTCCTGATCCATAGGTTAAACAGCAGACTGACTCCCAGGATGAACTCCAGGACACACAGGAAAATGGTGAGGGGGAGGGCCAGGTCGTTCGCCCAGGTAGTACCAAAAGCGATGAAGTAATCCTGCATCCGGTACACGGTTCCCAGCGGATCAATCCCCTTGACAAACCCGGAAAAAATGAAGACAATCCCAACAATAACCCTGAAAAGAGTTCTAACTGTTTTCATAGTCGAGCTTGATAAGTGCGAAGATGGCATAGTTGATAATATCGTAATAATTGGCATCAATTCCTTCGGAGATGAAGGTCTTGCCCTGGTTATCCTCAATTTGTTTCACCCTCATCAGCTTCATCAGAATGATGTCCGTGAGAGAACCCAGCCTCATGTTTCTCCACGCTTCACCATAATCGTGATTTTTATTCAGCATCAACTCCCTGGCAACCTGGATATACTTATCATAAAGTTTTCCACCCTCCTCCGGGAGCATATTCTCATGGGTATCCACGGCTCCCAATTCGAGCTGGATCAGTGCAATCACCGAGTAATTGACGATCCCAATGAACTCCGTCCGAATCCCTTCATCGATCTTCTGGGCTCCTTTGGTATCGATGCTCCGGATTCGTTGCGCTTTGATATAGACCTGGTCGGTAATAGAGGGGATTCTGAGGATCCGCCAGGCTGTGCCATAGTCTTTCAGCTTCATGAGGAAGATTTCACGACATGTTTGAACTACGGAGTCAAATTGTTGGGAAGTTTTCTGAATGTCATCCATGCGCAGGCTCTCTTGAGGCGGTTAAAATTAATGAATTTTGATTTATCACGGATCGCGCATCCCGAATCTCTACGTAAATCAATATCTTTGTCTGGCATTCGTGGTGTATGATACTCTCCTTCAACGGCAAAAAGCTTGACCTCTCCATTCCCCGCGTAATGGGGATCCTGAACCTCTCCCCTGACTCTTTTTTTGACGGCGGAAGATTCAGTTCCATCGATGCTCAACTCAAACGAGTGGAGCAGATGCTGGAAGAGGGTGCCTCCATCATCGACCTCGGGGCAGTCTCTACCCGTCCGGGAGCCAAGGAGATCGGTGAAACCGGAGAGCTCGATCACCTTGTACCATCGCTGAAAGCCATCCGTCGTCACTTTCCCGACTGCTTCCTTTCGGTCGATACCTATCATTCTTCGGTTGCCCGGAAGGCGGTGGATCTGGGCGCCGACCTGATCAACGACATCTACGGTGGCCGGTTTGAAGATCACATGCTCAACACCATTGCACGCTTAGGAATCCCCTATATTCTGATGCATATGAAAGGGACACCGGATACCATGCAGCAACAACCGGAATACCAGGATGTGGTGGCAGAGATCGCCTATTTCTTTCAGCAGCAGACAGAAAAACTCCGGGAACATGGAGCCAGCCAGGTGCTGATCGATCCGGGATTCGGATTCGGGAAAACGGTAGGGCACAATTTTGAGATCCTGTACCGATTGCAGGAATTTGAGAGCCTTGGATTTCCACTTGTTGTAGGAGTTTCGAGGAAGTCGATGATCCAGAAAACACTGGGAGTGAATGCCTTGGAATCACTTAACGGATCTACCGTTCTCCATACCATTGCGTTATTGAAGGGAGCCAGTATTCTCAGGGTACATGATGTAAAAGAGGCAGTTCAGGCAGTGAAGCTGGTGAAAGCGTATAAAGGCTAGAATTATGTAAGTTTGTCATGAATAGTGAGCGAGGTAGCGAAATAGCTGCCATCAAGATCTTCATCGGGATCATTGCCCTTTTTGTCATCTGGAAGATCGTCAGAGGGCTGCAGAATCACGCTGCCGCGCTTCAAACTCCTGGATCATCTGCTCCGGTGTTTTCCCAAGGTTTTCGATCGAAGCCTGTGCGTCATCCACAAAGTCGTGATCAGGATAGCTTTCAATAAAAAGCTGATAGATCTCCCGCGCCTTATCGATATCTCCCATCACATTCTCCTGGACATAGCCAATGAAGAAGAGGCACAACGGGGCTTTTTCAAAATCGGGGTACGATTCCCTGATCTGATCGAAAAGGGCAATGGAACCCGGGCCATCCTGCAAATTCATCGTCATGGAGGCAACTTTGAAAAGGTAAACCGGTGTGAGTGAATCGTTCGGATAGGAAGCCGCAAAATCCCTGTACATCTGGATGAGTGAGTCGGCTCCCGCGCGGGTGAAACCGTTTTCGGAAGTAAACAGTCGTTCTTCCATAGAGACAATCCGGATCTCCTGTTTTTCTTTGGATGGACCACATGCCGAAATCAATCCGGCTAAGCCAAATAAAATTAAATATATTGATTTTTTCATAAATTGGTTGATTTGGTTATTGGTCAAAGAGGCAGTTGGCAGTTGGCAGTTTCGTATTTCGTATTTCGTCTCACGTCTTACGTTTCACATTCTTCACTCCCGGGAAGATCATCTTGTAATGCACCTCCAGGTTCCCGTCGGCAATATCCTTCAGCCTGCGTTTCAGCAGGATCTTCTTCAACGGGCTCATCCGGTCGGCCATGGTAATTCCTTCCACGTGGTCGTGCTCATGCTGAATGATCCTGGCCAGGATGCCGTCATATCGTTCATCATGTTTCTGGAAGTGTTCGTCAAGATAGCGAATATGGATCACTGATTTCCGTTGAATATCTTCGTGTAGTCCAGGGAAGCTCAGGCACCCTTCATTGCGTATCTCCTCCTCCCCCTCTTCCCTGTATATCTCTGCGTTAATAAAGGTCTTCTTGAATCCGGCGGCCTCCGGATGATGATGCTGTGACAATGCCGATGCATCGATGACAAAAAGCCGTACCGACCGGCTTACCTGAGGCGCTGCCAGTCCCACACCATCGGCATGGTACATCGTTTCCCACATATCGGTCAGGAACTGGTCCAGTTCCGGGTATTCGGGGCCAATCTCCTCAGTCACTTTTTTCAGGACAGGATGGGGATATGCAACAACGGGTAACAACAT
>JADHVQ010000119.1 GCA_016783905.1 Bacteroidales bacterium
GTTTCCTCATTCTCTACCAGTCGGAATCAACCAGTGGCAATGCGCTCTATTACAAGGATCTTACCCTGAAGAACACCAGGTTCAAACCCCTCGTCACGGGATTTGAGAACGACTATACAGTGATCGACAACCTGGATGATCAGTTGCTCGTAGTCACCAATTACGAAGCCCCGAAAAAGATGCTGATTCGGATGGACCCGAAACATCCGGAACCCGGCAACTGGAAGGTGCTGATCTCCGAACAGGAAGATGTGCTGGAATCGATCGACCTGGTGGGTGACAAGATTGTGGCCGAATACATGCACAAAGCGGCCAGTACTGCTTTGCTTTTTGATTACGATGGAAATCAAACCGGCGAGATTGAACTTCCCACCGTGGGAACCATGGCTGGCTTCAATGGCAAGAAGGGTGATGATATAGCTTTTTATGGATTTACCTCCTATACCTTTCCAACGACGGTCTTTAAGTATGATGTAGCTATGAACCAGTCAGAGGTTTACATCCGTCCCGAGATCGATTTTGACCCGGATAAGTATGAGGTCAAACAGGTTGAGTATCCCAGTAAAGATGGTACTATCATCACCATGTTCATCGTCCACCAGAAGGATCTGGTGATGAATGGAAACAACCCGACCCTTCTTTACGGGTATGGCGGTTTCAACGTCAGCCTGACACCCGGATTCAGCATTACACGGCTGGCTTTTATTGAACAGGGTGGCGTTTATGCAGTTCCCAATCTCCGGGGTGGAGGTGAATACGGGGAGGAGTGGCACAAGGCCGGAACCCTGGAGCGGAAGCAGAATGTATTTGATGATTTCGTTGCCGCTGCTGAATACCTGATGGAAGAGAAGTATACCTCCTCAGAGAAACTGGCCATCATGGGTGGATCCAATGGGGGCTTGCTGGTGGGCGCTTGCATGACCCAGCGTCCCGAACTTTTCAAGGTAGCGATTTCCGCTGTAGGAGTCCTGGATATGTTACGGTATCACAAGTTTACCATCGGCTGGGCCTGGGCTACCGATTACGGTACCAGCGACACCGAAGAGGGATTCAACTACCTGATCAAATACTCCCCGCTCCATAATATCAAAGATGGTGTTAGCTATCCGGCAACCCTGGTTACCACCGCCGATCATGACGACCGGGTGGTGCCAGCCCACTCCTTCAAGTTCATCGCCCGCCTGCAGGAGGCGAACGCCGGTTTGAACCCGGTCCTGGTTCGCATTGAGACCAAAGCCGGTCATGGCGGTGGCAAGCCCACCTCCAAGGTGATCGAAGAGTATGGAGACATCTGGTCGTTCATGTTCTGGAATTTGGGGATGAGGCCAAAATTTTAATCCCCCACCCAACCTTTTCCCATTTCGTTTAGTCATTATTTATGCACAGGGGCGACCGGTCCGGGCGCCCTTACAAAAAAGTTTTCAACAACGTATAACCTTTTGGGGGTAAACCGGATTAATGTCCGGAGGCAAATCGTATGGGACCCTTTTCCGATGCAAAAATCATCGACGGGATCAGAAAGAAGAGACGTGAGGTAATTCATTTTATGTACAGGGATTATTTCCCGCTGATCCTGGCGCTTATTGAAAAGAATTCTGGCACCTGCCAGGATGCGGAGGACATCTTCCAGGATGGCCTGGTAGCGCTTTACCTGAGGTGCCGTGACCGGGAGCTGGTGCTGAATTGCGCCCTGCGGAGCTATTTCTATTCCATCTGTAAGAATCTCTGGTTGCAGCGGCTGGAGCGGAAACATCGCCTGGTTTACTATGCCGATCTGCTGGTGAACGATAACGAGGAGAACTACATCGGTAAAGAACACCTTACCCGGGAGCAGAAGCTGGCCCGCCACCGGGTATTCTGGAGGCATTTCAACGAACTGCCGGATGACTGCCGGAAAGTATTGCTGATGTATATCGAAAAAGTGCCTTTCAGGGAGGTGGCGGAAAAACTTGGGTTCACCGATGAGAACTATGCGAAGGTGAGGAAATATCTCTGCAAGAAATTGTTGCGAAACCGAATCAAGAAAGACCCGGAATATCCTTATTGTATTGATCATGAATAACCAGGAATATTTGCACGAATGGATCTCCCGTTATAACGACGGAGAACTTAAAGGGAAGGAGCTGGAGCAATTTCTCCGGATCCTCGCGTCAGACCCTGAGGTCAGGTCCGAAACATACCTCGACCGGGAGCTGACAGCGTTTTTACAGGATAGGGACCTGCTTGAATTCCGGGAGCTCCTGGATCAGGCCAGAAACAAAAAGAGATGGGGATTCGGCCTGAATAGCCTGCTTCTGGCTGCTCTCCTGATCATTCTGATAGCGCTTTGCGGCTTCTGGATCTACCACAATCCCATAGAGAAAATCCATCCCTTTTTTCAAGGTCAGGTGGCCGAATCCATTTCACAGGAAAGCAGCTCACAAAAAGATGATGCATTGTATCTCCGGAAATCACCAGGCTTTCCGGCATTCCAGTCAGCTGAAGGA
This sequence comes from Bacteroidales bacterium, assembly GCA_016783905.1. Lineage (GTDB taxonomy): Bacteria > Bacteroidota > Bacteroidia > Bacteroidales > FEN-979 > QYOJ01. The sequence goes on from JADHVQ010000119.1 coordinate 2,487, forward strand.
GAACCGGACCCAACACTGCTGGACGCCAATTTCCAGCCATTGATCTACATGGAAGGATGGGTAGGGGTGACTACCCGTGCAGGCCATTTTGCCTTGCTGTCTCCGGCAAGCACAGTTACCATCCACTCAGGCGATACGTTGCGCTTTCACTGGCGTGGTGAAGGATTATCCGCTCTCTCGTTTGATGTTGTGAATAACCGGGGGGAGAAGGTGGTTAGTCGGGAGGGCATTCAGGGTACATCCCTGACCCTCCTGACGGCCTCCTGGCAGGAGGGGCTCTATTACTGGAAGTTCCTCGAACAGGATAACCTGGTGAGCGTTGGAAAAATCATTATTAGCAAATGAGAAAAAGATGTAGCACAGCGAGATACCCGACTCTGGCATTCCTCCTTTGGATCGTTGTTCAACTGTCTGGAACAGGGCAGTCTTATTACCCGGTAGATTCTGCAGCTATCTCAGCAAGTTGGTTCGATCAGGGGAATGTTCACCTCATCAGCAGGGAGTGGGCCCCTGCCCTTCAGGCATACCGTGAGGCAATGCGTTTTGCTTCGGGTGATTTTCAGCAGGCTGCCATCCATCAAAACCTCGGCTCCCTCTATTTTCTCCTGACAGACTATCAGAAAGCAGCCATTCATTTTGAATATGCCTTTTATTTACTCGAAAGGAAGAGTTTCGATCAGGAACAGCTCACAGAGATCTGTCTTAATCTGGGATTCACCTTTGTTGAAAGGGGAGATTCCGACCGGGCATGGCACTGGCTTGATCTGGCAGAAAAATTCAGTTCCCCTGATTCCTATTTGTGGCAATTACGAATTGCTCTTGGAACCGGCAATGTACTCTTTTCCCGGGGAGATTATCGTCAAGCCATGGAGCGTTACCACCGGGCGCTGGCCCGGTCTATTCCGGTGTTGCCGGTTTCGGAAGAGGAGGTATGGCTGCGGAAAAACCTTGCCTGGAGTTACCAGGCACTTGGACTGGTTGATTCAGCCCGGGTAGCGCTGGATCAGGCGCTTGACCGGATCCGGATGAAAGGCAATAGGGATAGCTCCCATGTCCCGGAGATCCTGTTGCAAAAAGGGCTCCTCCTGAATTCCTCCGGAGATCTCAGTGAAGCCCTGTTGGCGCTGGAAAAGGCCTTGGATCTGGTTAACTGGGAGCGATCTCTCCCTGCTGGTTCCGATATCGAATCTCAACCATTGAATACGATGGATGTGTTGATGTATCGGATTCTTTATGAAAAGATAAAAGCGGAATGGAGGCTTTCCGGTATGATAGACCCTGATTCCTTGGCCATCCATCAGATGTACAGAGAGGTTCTGCTGGGATTGGAACTTGGGGAAAAGTTGGCAGGGAACAGGTTATGGCGGGAACTGATAGCCATGGAACCGGGAATTCAGCGTTCCCTTACCGGAATAGCCCTGGAATTAGGCTGTTTGATGGATGAAGAGAACGCGCAGAAAATTCAGATGATGGTTAACCTGACGGAAAGACTCACTTTTTTCGAAGATGTATGCCGGTCTGGAGATGACCTCACTTCCTGGAAGCTCCCCGAACCTCTTCGGACATGCTTCCATGGATGGAGGAAACAACTTTTCAAACTGCATAAGCTAGCGCTTATGGGGGAGGAGGCTTCCCTTCGTACTGAACCGGGATTAGTGAAGAAGCAAGTGGGAACGCTTGGCAAACTGGATTCTCTCGACAGGTTGCTTCCGGAAGAGATGAGAGCGCACTATTCTGATGATCCGGGTGATCCCGGATCTCCTGATATCCCTGATCACTCAAGGATCCATTCCCTTTTGCGGCAGGACGAAGCATTGATCAAATATTTGCTTTGTGACTCAACGCTATTTACTATCCTGCTTACGACCGATACCTGTATAATGGTGAAAAGAGATGTTGGAGATGAAATAATCCAGCATGTGAACGGTTATATAAAGGCGTTGAAGGTCCTTGATCCTCCGGCTTTTATTCATTATAGCACCAGGTTGTATCATCAACTCATTGAACCGGTGGAGGAATTCCTGGTAAACAGGAAATTGCTTCAGATGATCCCCGACAGGCAACTCCCGACATTCCCTTTTGACGCGCTGATCCCCGGTGACAAAATGCAGCCGGAATTATCGGGGAATTATCTGATTAACCACTTTGAAACAACCTGTTACACATCGCTCGCTTCCTGGTACAAATGGCGAATTAAACTGCCTGACCCTGCGGAGTGTCACAATTATGAATATGATTTTGGAGCTTGTGCCCCGGAGTTTTCCGGTGGAGGATTAACTGCCTTACCACATGCGACGCATGAGGTGGAGAAGATAGCCAGACTCTTTCAATCAAAAAACAGGAAAGTCATGACCTTGGCAGGGAAGGATTTTAGAGCGGAGGCTCTTCTAACGTTGGCCGGTCGATCACGGATTGTTCACCTGGCAACACATGGGTACAGGAATCCGGATTATCCCGAATGCTCAGGCTGGATGTTGCCCGGCGATCCGGCTCCTTCGCCGCATTTGCAAAAACCTGTAAACGGATTAGAGATCGGGGCGCTACAGGCTTTTCACCTGGGAAGTGACCTCCTTGTCTTAAGCACCTGTTCGGTAGTCCCCGAATCCCGGAGAAGCTGGTACAAAATGACCGGATTCCCAACTAATTTCTTCCGGGCGGGTATTCATCACCTGCTCTACTCGTTATGGGACGTATCCGATAAACATACCCATCAGTTTATGTACGCTTTTTACCGGAACTACCTGGACGGGAACAGCTACTCTGCTGCACTTCGGGCCGCAAAACTGGAGATGCTTTCCACCCCCGAAACGGCTTTCCCCACCATCTGGGCGGTGTTTGTGCTGTGGTCGGAGTAACACCCCTAAATCCCCTGAAAAGAACTTATTGCACCACCACCTTCTCCATCACCGGTCTCTTCCCCGGCATGGTGACCTTCAGGATATATAATCCTTTGGATAGTTGGCTTATATCCAATTCAAGAATATCCCGGTTTGGCGAAATCCGGGTGGTGATCATGGCCTGACCGGTGAGATTAAGGATCTCAATCTCAGCTCCTTCCGGATTGATATGAAACTCGATGGTCAATTTATCAGTTACCGGATTCGGATAGACGATAAAGGGCTTATCCGGTGTAAACGTCTTCACCCATATTTCATCTTGTCCTACCCAGCACTGGTCGGGAGCTTCACAGCCCAGGCT
>JADHVQ010000120.1 GCA_016783905.1 Bacteroidales bacterium
TTAAGTCCCAGAAAGTACTGCATGTATGGATTCTCAGATATCATATCTATCGTTTCTCTATCAGATAGTTTCAGTTTGTGTTTAATGACCAGCGAACCGATTACTATCCGGGCATCAATTGAAGGACGTCCCATTTTGTTATCCAGGCAACACAGATAGACATTGGCTAATTTGTCCCAGGGCAATAAACTGCTAAATTTTACCCACCTGTTCGTGGATTTTAGCTTCAGCTCAAATGGAGTTTTGAACTCTTCAATCGAAAGTTGGGAAGGACTGTTATACGTTATCATAGTGCACCGTCTTTTCATCTAATGTACAAAAACATCTGCACTTCCCAACATATTATATGCCGTTTTTATCAACTAGTTATCAACATATCAAGTGTTTAAATCCTTTTTCAGCAAACCCTAATTACATAAGACGGAAGTGTATATTCCGCTTATTCTTCCTGCCTGGTATGAAAATGATTATAAACAATTCTTCCTTTTGCTTTGCCGATGACCGCCTGCAGCTCCTCCAAAGAGGCTTCGCGGATACGCTTCACCGACTTGAGTTTCCAGAGTAACTGCCGGGCTGTGGAATAGCCGATTCCCGGAATGTCGGTCAGTACCGATTTCACCGTTCCCTTCTCCCGCCGCTTCCGGTGGTGTGTGATCCCGAACCGGTGTGCTTCATCGCGCATCTGCTGGATGAGGCGGAGTGATTCAGATTTCTTATCGAGGTACATGGGAAGAGGATCATTGGGGTAGTAGATCTCTTCCAGCTTTTTGGCAATGCCGATCACGGTCATCCGGCCGGTCAGGTTCAGCTTCCTGAGGCTGGCCAGGGCGGCACTGATTTGCCCTTTCCCACCATCCACAATGATCAGTTGTGGAAGACTTTTATTCTCTTCCGTCAGCCGTTTGTATCGCCGGTAGATGATCTCCTCCATGGAGGCATAATCGTCAGGGCCCTCAACGGTCCGGATATTGAAATGGCGGTACTCGCTTTTGTCGGGTTTCGCTTTTTTGAAACATACCATAGCAGCCACCGGGAAATTTCCCTGGATGTTGGAATTATCAAAACATTCGATGTGTTCGGGAAGCTCGGTCATCCGCAGATCCTTCATCATGGTCTCCAGGATACGCCGGCTCTTGTGCTCCGGATCAACCAGCTCCTTCTGCTTCTCTTTCTCGAGCTGAAAATAACGAACGTTGCGCTGCGATAACTCCAGGAGTTTTTTCTTATCGCCGATCCGGGGCACGGTAAAAGAGGCATTCGACAGCTCATAACCCGGATCAAACGGGACAATGATCTCTGGCGAACCGCTTTCAAACCTTTCCCGGATATTTGTGATGGCAATGGGTAGCAACTCCTCATCCGGCTCATCAAGCTTTTTCCGGATCTCAATGGTATGGACCTGGATGATGGCCCCATTGATCACCTTCATGAAGTTGACGTAGGCAGTGGTCACATCCGAGGTGATCGAGAAGACATCCACATCGTTGATGTTGGGATTGACAACCGTGGATTTACTCTGGTATTTCTCCAGGGCCAGGTATTTCTCTTTCACCAGGTGGGCCTTTTCAAACTCCTGTTTTTCTGAATAGGCCATCATCAGCTCTTTCAGTTGTCGGGCGACGGTATGCACGTTCCCCTTTATGATCTCCCGGATTCCCTGGATGGAGTTGTCATAATCCTCCTGGTTCTGCAGACCAACACAGGGACCTTTGCAGTTACCCAGGTGGTACTCAAGGCACACCTTGAATTTCCCTGAACGGATGTTTTTATCGGTCAGGTTCAGGTTGCAGTTTCTCAGAGGGTAAAGCTGCCGGATCAGCTCAAGCAGGGTATGCATCAGCCGCACGTTGGCATACGGGCCGAAGTATTGGGAACCGTTCCTGATTAGGTTCCGGGTATAAGAGACACGTGGGAAGGGCTCATTTTTAATGCAGATCCAGGGGAAGGTCTTGTCGTCCTTTAGCGCCACATTGTACCGGGGCCGGTATTTCTTGATCAGGTTATTCTCCAGCAGCAGGGCATCCTGTTCCGTGTTCACCACGATGTAGTTGATGTCGGCGATCTTCCTGACCAGCATCTGCACCTTCCCGCTGATGGAGTGGATTCTGGCAAAGTAGGAGCTCACCCGCTTCTTCAGGTCTTTGGCTTTTCCCACATAGATGATCCTGTTCTTATCATCCAGAAACTGGTATACACCCGGCTTATGCGGCAACGCTTTAACGATGCCATCGAGGTGGGAGAAATATGTTGAGCGGCTAGAGGCCATCCTTCGATTTACGATTGAAATTTTGATTTACGAATTCCGATTTTCATCCTTCGTCCCTCTTCCCTCGACCCTCGTCCTTCCTAAAAGGCTTCCCATCCCTGAGCCGTGATCTCCACCTCTTTTCCATCCGGAGTGACTATGTACCTTCCCTCAGAAGGCTCGGTCGTGTGGCCGATAACTGTGATCCCGGCTACATCCTTGATTTTTTCGTGATCGCTTTGCGGAATGGTGAAGAGCAGTTCATAGTCTTCCCCGCCACTCAGCACCGCCACGGAGGGAATGAGTTTAAATTCCATGGCCAACTCCCTGGTTTGGGGATCAATGGGGATCTTCTCTTCATATATCTTACATCCTACATCTGATTGCTTACATAGATGCAATATCTCGGATGCCAGTCCATCTGAGATATCGATCATTGAAGTAGGTTTCACCCCAATCCCCTCCAGCAATCTTCGGACATCGGTTCTCGCTTCCGGTTTCAGGAACCGGCCGATCTGGTAATCGAAACCGGTCAGTTCAGGTTGCATGCCCGGGTTGGTTTGAAATACCTTCTTCTCCCGCTCCAGTAGCAAAAGGCCGATGTAAGCTGAACCGAGGTCTCCTGTAACACAAAGCAGGTCACCGGGATTGGCCCCTTTTCGATAAACGATCTCCTCTTTGACTGCGGTGCCGATCACGGTCACCGAAATGACTAATCCGGATGTGCTGGAGCTGGTATCGCCTCCGATCAGATCGATCTGATATGTATCGCATGCAAGTTTGATTCCGGCGTAAATCTCGTCCAGGGCTTCGGCCGAATACCGGCTGGGAATAACCATGGAAACCATAATCTGCCGGGGAGTTCCGTTCATGGCGGCAATGTCCGAGGCATTCACCACCACCGCCTTGTATCCCAGGTGCTTCAGCGGGGTGTAGGTCATGTCGAAATGGATCCCCTCAACCAACAGATCCGTTGAGACGAGGTATGCCTCATCTTTGCCGCTATCAATCACCGCTGCATCATCGCCTACCCCTTTGATGGTGGATGGTTGCATATGCCGGATATCTTTCGTCAACCGGTGGATCAATCCGAACTCTCCCAGCTCCGAAAGCGGAGTCAGCTGTTGTTCAGGCTTTCCTGGCTTCTTTCCTTTTTTCTCGTACATGTGACATTTTTTACAAAGGTCGGAAAAATTTGTCAGCGAGATATTTTTTGACTAATTTTGTCAAAACGGATTTCGTCAAAAATGGAAACATTTGGTGAACAGATCAGAAGGTACAGAACCGAGCGGAAATTGCCTCTTCGCACCGTTGCAGCCTTCCTGGAAATTGACCAGGCCATTCTCAGTAAGATCGAAACGGGAAAGAGACGAGCTACCCGTAGCCAGGTTCTGAAGCTCGCAGAATTTTTCGAGATAGATTCCACCGACCTACTTGTCACATGGCTTTCTGATAACCTGGTTTACGAATTGCAAGATGAAGATCTTGCCTTGAAGGCGTTGGAACTTGCCGAAGAGGTGATCGCTTACAAAGAATTTAAGAAGGTTGACCGGCAAAAGTTGATAAACCTGATAAAGGAAGAGATCAGGAAATTTCCTGCTATTGAGAAAGCCTGGATTTATGGCTCATTTGCAAGAGGAGATGACGGCCCTAAAAGTGATATCGATATTGCCATAAAAACGTCAGAAGATTTCACTTACTTTGATCTGGCAGAGGTTCAGCATCAGCTTGAGTCAATCGTTGATAGGAAAATTGATGTTGGATTTATTGATTCTTTTAAACCTTATGTTTTCGACCATGTTAAATCTGATTTAAAGGTTATCTATGAGAAATAGTCACGAAGAAAGTTACGAACGCTTAACGCATATTCCTGTTCTGAAACGGCTTGTCAAACAGATTATCAAAAATGAATTTTAAATGAATTTCCTCGAACTCGTTCAAAAACGCCAGAGCTGCCGGGCCTACGATCCAACCCGTCCGGTAGAGAAAGAGAAACTCGACCGCTGCATCGAAACCGTTCGGTTAGCTCCATCAGCTTGCAATTCCCAACCCTGGAAACTCGTCATCGTAGACGATCCTGAATTGAAAAATAAAATTGCAGCTGCTGCCGATTCCAGGTTACTCGGATTTAACCATTTTGCTAAGGATTCACCGATCCTGGTTGTGGTAGTCCGGGAAGCACCGAACCTGACATCCAAAATTGGCACTTTGCTAAAGGACAAACCATACACAATCATGGATGTGGGGATTGCTGCTGAACATTTCTGCCTGCAAGCCACTTCTGAAGGATTAGGAAGCTGCATGATGGGGTGGTTCGACGAAAACAAGGTGAAAGAACTGCTGGGTATTCCAATGAAAAAGCGCGCCGAGCTGATCATCTCACTTGGCTACCCGTTGGATGATAAGCTACGCAAGAAGATCCGGAAGCCGGTGGAGGAGATTTGTTCGTTTAATGGATATTAAGCGGACAAGCGGACAAGCGGACAAGTGAACTAGTGAACAGGCGGACAAGGGTTATTATTTGAGAGCTTGTTGGTTGATAATTTTTCGGTCCATCGCTTTGATTAATCCGCTGATTTGCGCTGTCAGCAGTATTATCCTCTCAAATATACTTTCAAACACTGATTGTGTAATATAATCGAGCCTTAGAGATATAATCAGTAATGTTTCTAATTCGTTCAAACTACCAAGTGAGATTCTCAAGTAATGTCTGAATTCTCTTGAATTTATTCTGGCAGCACCTTCACTAATATTAGCAGGCACGGAAACAGCTGCTCTGCGGATCTGGTTGGTTAAACCGTAAGTCTCATGTTTTGGGAAGCATATCGTCTGCTTATAGATTTCAGTTACCATCGCGATACTTCCTTTCCAGGCATCAAGGTCTTTGTGTGTTTTCATCTGTTTTTTTCTGTTTAATCACGAAAACAACCAAAAGGTTATATGAATACAGAAAAAACTTTCTAACAAAAACAACATTCACTCTCCACTCATTCACTTGTCCGCTTGTTCACTTGTCCGCTTGTTCACTTGTCCGCTTGTTCACTTGTTAAACTTTCCCCAAAAAGGTATTTCAATACCTAAATTATTGTATCTTTGCAGGAAGATTGCAAACTCCTGCCGGAGGTTCGATGAAAAATGCATAGATTTGTTACAAATTGATGATCCATGGGGTCTGAAAACAACCATATCCTTGACGCTTACACCTCGGGTGAATACAAATACGGCTTCCACACCGATATTGAGACAGAATACGCTCCGAAAGGGCTGAACGAGGATACGATCAGGTACATCTCCGGAAAAAAGAATGAACCCGGGTTTATGCTGGAGTACCGGCTCAAGGCATTCCGCCACTGGCTGACGATGAAGATGCCCACCTGGCCACA
>JADHVQ010000121.1 GCA_016783905.1 Bacteroidales bacterium
TAGGTCGCCCACTCTATATCAAACCCCAGATTCGTCAGGGTCTGATTCAACAAGGTGGTTGGTGTTGCCTGATCAGAAAAACCGGTAATCAGCAACGAGGAACCGGTCACAGTCCAGGTGAACCAGGTATTGGTAACATCCGAGGTCAATGTTACATTCGGACCGGTATTGCTGCAGATCGAATCCCCTTTGGGCAGGTTGGTCAGGTGAGGCAGGGGCTTGACCCATTGGGTGAAGGTGGTGTCAAGACCGGTACAGTTGCCGGTGGCCGGGGTGATGGTATACAGCACACTGCCGGCCACCGGATCGGGATTAAAGAGCTGCTGGGCAATCAGCGATCCGGAGCCATCGCTGAATCCATTGATGTTCCCGGCTCCCTGTGCAGCGATCCAGGTATAGTCTGTTCCCAGGACAGTGGATGTCAGGTTGATGCTGGTCACCTCTTCCGAACAGATCGAATCGAACATGGGGGAAACCGTGAGTTCGGGGATGGGATTTACATACACCTTGTAATCGGCGACCAAACCGTCACAGTTATTGGCATGGGGCGTAATGTGATAGATCACCGAATCGGTAACCCATCCGCTTAAGATCAGGGTCTGATTGATGAATGTGGTTCCGGGTCCGGCATTTTCTGTCCAGCCTGTCACGTTCCCGGATGGTTGCGTGCAGGTCCAGGTAAACACGGTGTTGGCTACATTTGAAGTAAGTGTGATGGCGGTGGATTGGTTGTTGCAGATCTCTTTCAATGGCGGGGAATTAGAGAGATTTGGCGTAGGGTATACCGTTACGATGAAATCGGTCACGACTCCGGCACACCCGTTGGCTAATGGGGTAATGTGGTAGGTCACCATCTCTATCTGGAAGCCGTTATTCACCAGGGTTTGATCGAGCAACGTAGTGGGTGTGGAGTTGTTACTCCAGCCGGTGATATTCGGGGAGCTTGGGGTACAGGTCCAGGTGAACTGGGTTCCGGAAACGTTGGAGGTGAGGGTGATATTGGTGTTCAGGTTGTTGCACTGTTGCTTGGCTTTCGGATTGTTGCTCAGGTTGGGCACCGGATACACGGCAACTTTGTAGGTAACGCTATCCCCAAGACAACCGTTGGCCGTAGCAGCGATTCGGTACCGTGCGGTATCGGTAGTGGTTCCGGAATTGAACAGGATCTGGTTGATGGCCAATCCGCTTCCGTTAGAAAATCCTGATATGTTGGGATTGGCGCTCCAGGCCCTCCAGGCAAAGGTGGCGCCCGTTACATTGGATGTGAGGGGGATATTCGTGAAGGTGTTGTTACAAATGGATTTCACAAGCGGGGAGTTGGTCACTGATGGGATCTGATTCACCGTAACGGTCTTTGAGGAGGTGGGTCCGTTTCCGCATTGGGTATTATAGCCATGGACTGTTACCTGTACAGCTCCTGGAGGGGTAGCAAGGGAGAAGGTAAGAATTGCCAGGGGAGTGGTTGTGGTATCGATCCCCCCGGGCCAGCTCCAGATATATTGTTGAGAATTTGGATCAGCCAGAACAGAGAACTGGGCAGTTCCACCCTGACAGATCTGACTGGGGCCGGTGATTGTGCCCAGGTTATTGGGGCCCATTTTATACGTAATCGAAACCGGAGCCGTACTGGTACTGACCACATACCACCAGGTATTAATGGTTTTTTGGTCTCCCCAGTCAGGATTCCATGCGTGACATCCGGTGGTGGGCGTACTTACGCAACCTGGCGGAGTAATATTTACCGTTCCTCCGACCTGAGAATCATCCCAGAAAAATTCCGGATCAGGAATTGGGGGTACCGCTTGCGGTCGAACCAGGTTGACTTTAAATCCATTTGGATTTCCTTCTACATCCCACAGGGGCAAATGTGTCAGGCCGTTGAAATACCGCATGGTAAAAGGAAAAGTGGATCCATTCGGGATATTCAATCCGTTACCGTCTTTTCCATCCCAGGTGATGGTATCAGTACCTCCAGTGACTGTTTCCACCAGAATCCTGTTCACATAAGGAGCGCCCAGCGAACTTAATTCAAGCGTGATTTCTGCGGTTCCCAAAGCCGTTGTCTGAAATATAAAATCAATCGTACCCGAATTACAATAAGTAACCGTATATAATGAGTCGGGTACTAACTGACCGATAATGCCGCTCGGATAAAGAAGTGTATCCGGATTATTAAGAAAGATTTTGTATTGCGGATAATTATGCCATCCGTAAGTTGATTGGCGTGCCTGTTGCGCATTATGGGTAGGACTTATTGGATAACATCCCGATTCATTGCAGGATACCGTGAACCACATGCCATCGAATCCGTTTGGATCAAACCTGGAAACCACACCGTCATTGGTATAGACAAACAATTTACCGTAGAAGGGATGACGGTTGGGCTCATTGGTGCTTAACTGCCAGGCTCTCGAGTGAATCCGTCCTTTTTTATAGGTATTTGTCGTTGTATCAATGACGGAAATGTCAAACTTCTCAAAGATCCTATAATTGCCGGAGCTAACCTGAAAGGTTATAAAATAATTACCATTACTTAAAGGGGGTACTACAATAGCGGGATACCCCTTTGCAGGATCAAGCTTTGTTGGGCCGGCATAAGCTTGACTGTAATACCGGATGAATCCCTGTTGCCCCAGGGTTGGAGTTGTACCACTCATGCGTACTGAACCATCGGGATTGTGTATGCGCCAGGTAACCGCACCACCCCCGCCGGCGATGGCTCCGATTCCAAAATAGATTTTCTCTTTTGTATAATCAGCGATCCGGATATGCAACCGGTAATTGGTATCTCCGTTGTACAGGGCAAATGGATCCCGGGGGGCGCCACCGGCGTTTCCGTTGGCAATCAGGATATATGCCCGCTGATTTTGTGCACTGTCGGGCATCAGCTCCTTCGTTCCCTCTGCCACCGATTGAACGGTGAAGACGGTGAAAAGAAGAGAAAAAATGAAAGATAATAGTGTAACCGTTTTTCTCATCCAACAATCCCTGGAATAATAATACACAAAATTATAAAAAGGTTGCTTTAAGCAAGGACAAATTAATGCTCGATGCTCGATGCGAGATACTTGATGTTACAATTTCAAACTACCCCGAATTGCTTTAATTTTTCCAGTAACGCCTCCCTGGTTACAGGTTTGGAAAGGTAATCGTCACAACCTGCATCCAACGCTCTTTTTTCATCTCCGCTCATGGCGAAGGCGGTGATGGCAATGATGGGGAGGTTTTCCCGGAATGTTTTGATCGCCCGGGTAGCTTCCAGCCCGTCCATCACCGGCATTTTCAAGTCCATCAGCACCAACGAGATTTCAGGATGTGCCCGGCATACATCCACGGCTTCTTCCCCATTATTGGCCGACAGCACCGTAACAGCGGTTTTACTTAAAATAGTTTGAAAGTATACTAAATTTGATTCTTCATCTTCGGCAATAAGAATGACCTGATTTTCCACAAGCCCAGCCTTTTGTTTCCCCTCAGTTTTAGCGATTATTACGGTCTCCGTCTCTTCCCGGGGCAGGGTAAAGAAAAATGTCGAGCCTGCGCCCTTTTCCGACTCTACGCGTAGTTCGCCACCGAGTAATCGTACCAATCCCTGGGCAATGGATAATCCAAGTCCGCTGCCTTCATACCCCCTGGTATGCAATAACTCCTCCTGTACAAAACTTTCAAAGATCCGGGTTTGAGCCTCTTTGCTGATACCCGATCCCGTATCTTTTACAAAAAATTCCAATACCCCCGGTTTTATGGCATATCCAACAGTAATCTCCCCTTTAGCGGTAAATTTAACGGCATTGTCCAGTAAATGCGACAAGGCTTTCCGCAGTAGCTCTGCGTCGGAATAGAGTGTGATTCTTTCGGTTTTCCCGGGAATTTCAAGATGGTACTCAAGATCTTTAATAGCGCACAAGGGCTGAAACTGATCCCTGAGTTGATAAAGCATCGGGTGCAGGTCCATGGGTTTTCGATTCACCTCCATAGTTCCGGAAGCGATCAGGGAACTATCCATGTAGTTGTCTATGGTACTCAGCAAGCGATTACTGCTTGTTTTTATATGTGAATAATATTCCACCTTCTCATCGTCGGTGATATCGGGTTGTGTGATCAGATTGCTGAAGCCAAGGATCCCATTTAAGGGTGTACGAACTTCGTGGGAGATGTTATTCATGAAAGCCGTTTTAAGGCGGTTGCCGGCTTCGGCTTTTTCTTTGGCTCTGATAAGTTCTTCCTCCGCCCGTTTGCGCTCGGTGATATCCTTTGAACTACCATGGAAACCAATAATCTGATCACCTTTCTTCAAAAGGGTTAAACTTGTTTCAAAATATTTTATTGATTTGTCTTTTATGATTGCTTCAACAGGAAAATCATGTACGGGCTTTCCTGTTTTATAAATATTGGAGAGAGTGCAAAAAAGATTTCTATGATCTTTTTTCTGAGTGTAATCTCGAAAGTTCATCTTTAATAATTCAGATTTTGGATATCCGGTAAGTGCTTGTGCAGCTTTGTTCACATCAGTGAAACTACCTTTTAAATCTAATGTATAAAGGAACTCGCTGGAGTTTTCGAAAAGATCATGATATCTAATTTCTGAATCTATAAGTTCAACCTCCATATTTTTGCGCCCGGTGATGTCTTGATTCACACCATAAGTCTTGATGGTATTGCCTTTGTCGTCTTTTAAAATAAAAAACCGGACGGTTATGTAACCCATCGTTCCGTCGGAGTATAACATTCTGTGTTCTAATTGCCTGTTGAAGCCGGGGTCTGTTGTTTCGATCGCTTTCCGAATTTCTTCTCCAACCACTTGTATGTCATCTGAATAAACAAATCGTTTGGCGTAATCGGCAGAAGACAGTATGTACCCGCCAACTTGCTCGGCAGTAGTGTGAAAAATTTTGTAAAACTGGTCGTTGAACGTGAAGAGGTCATTGGCTACGTCGTACTCCCAATGACCGAGATGAGCTATTTCCAACGCGTTTATTAACTGTGCTTCGCTCTTTTTTAACGCCGCTTCAGCATTCTTGCGCTCGGTGATGTCTAACAAGGACACAACCGTGCGGGCTTCTTCTTCTTCTTCTTCTTCAAGAAATATACTTGCACTGCCAACCTGAAGAATCAGTTCATCTCTTTCAGTAAGTTTGGTATTCATGACTTTCCTCCGATTAGGTTTCCTTTGGGTAGTTCCAGGTGAGGGAACTAAGCATTTTCCCGTTGTTCCTTCTCTGGAATATGTATCTCTGTTGTATCTCCGGCTGGAATCCTGCCGCGAAGCTGTTCGACAATCTTTTCAGCAAGTTCCTCTTCCGTGTAACCAAGCCGGTCTGCGTACTTCCGGACGATCTCCTCAAATGCTTTGTTTTGCTTCATGAGATTGAGGTTTTTCGTGAATACAAGTAATCCTTCAGGAACGAACTTGAAGATGTTCTCGATGACAGCCCTGTGGTGTTCCTCTTTTTTAAGAAGGTTTTCCTCTACCTGTTTACGCTCGGTGATGTCGCGTATAATTACAAAGTCCGCAGATTTACCTTCATATAATGTCACTCCCGCATTAAGTTCAGCATATAATTTACTTCCATCTTTCCGTTGAAGCTCAACTTCGTACATGGTGGGAACTTCATCGC
>JADHVQ010000122.1 GCA_016783905.1 Bacteroidales bacterium
TGGCAAAAGACCATGATGCCGAAACGCAGGCTACTATATTCCATAATGATATCCGGTCCTATGGCAAGGATTTCGAACGATTCTACGAACGGGCGGAGAACCTTCCCGGAGTTGAATTTATCAGAAGCTATGTTACTATAGGGAAAGAGATCCCGGAAACCAGGAATATAACGATTAAATACGCAACCACCGATGATGGGGTGAAGGAAGAAGAATTTGACCTGGTGGTATTGGGCATCGGAATGAATCCTCCTGTTGATGCAAAGAGCCTGGCAAATACCTTCGGCATCGGGCTTGATTCCCGGGGATTCTGCAAAACCACTCCGGCTACCCCTATTGAGACCACCCGCCAGGGAATTTTTATAAGCGGAGCCTTCTATGCTCCTATGGATATCCCCGAGTCGGTTATGGCCGCCAGCGGGGCGAATGCACTCACAGGTGCTTTGCTGAAATCCAGGCGAGGAAACCTCTCAAAAGAACGTGTTTATCCGGAGGAACGAGATGTCTCTGAGGAAGAGGCCAGGGTAGGTGTCTTCGCCTGCCATTGCGGAGCCAATATCGGACGGGTCGTCGACATTCCTTCACTGGTGGATTATTCACGGACCCTTGATGGTGTAGCACACGCGGAAGAAGGCCTTTTTATCTGTTCTACGGATGCTGCCCAGCAGATAGCAAATACCATCAGGGAAAAAGGGCTCAATCGCGTGGTTGTCGCTGCCTGTACTCCCAGAACCCATGAGCCGTTGTTCAGAGACACGCTTCGGGAAGGGGGAATCAATCAATATTTCTTCGATATGGCGAATATCCGGGAGCACTGCTCCTGGGTCCATTCCAAACAAAAGGAAGAGGCTACAAAAAAAGCAAAGGACATCGTCAGAATGTCGGTTGCCCGAACGATCAATCTGGAACCCTTGCAGGAATTTAATCTGCCGGTCAACAAGACAGGATTAGTGGTTGGAGGAGGTGTAGCCGGGATGACCAGCGCCCTGAGCCTGGCCAACCAGGGATTTGAGGTTCACCTGCTGGAAAAGGAATCAAACCTGGGAGGAATGGCACTACGGATTCCTACTACACTGGAAGGCATGGATGTTCGGGAATATTTGCGTGATTTGATACGTAAGGTGTATCAGCACCCATTAATATATGTATCTCATGATGCTACCATCACAGATGTTTCCGGTTATGTGGGGAATTTCATCACCACAGTAAAATCTGAAGGAAGAATCAAAAAGATAAAACATGGTGCAGCCATCCTCGCTACAGGTGCTGACGAATATCAACCCACAGAATACCTTTATGGGAAAGATGACAAGGTAATTACTTCGGTAGAGTTGGGCGAGCAAATCGCCCGGGGAGAAAAAAGATTAACTGACGCTGAGAGCCTGGTGATGATCCAATGTGTCGGCTGCAGACAGGAAGACAGAAATTACTGCAGCCGGGTATGTTGTAGCCATTCTGTAAAGAATGCTCTGAAACTAAAAGAGATAAACCCGAAACTGGATATCTACATTCTCTTCAGAGATATGAGAACCTATGGTTTTAGTGAAGATTATTACCGTGAAGCGGCTGACAAAGATGTAAAATTCATCCGGTATGAACCGGAGGATAAACCCCAGGTGGAAGCTTTATCAGAAGGAAGCAAAGAAATTTTACGCGTAAGTGTACAGGATCCGATTTTAGGTAAGAGGCTTGCCATAGATGCCGATTTGATTGCATTGGCTGCCGCAGTTATTCCCTCGGCAGGAAGTAAGGAAGTAGCACGATTATTCAAGGTACCCATGAATCCGGATGGATTCTTCCAGGAAGCCCATGTAAAACTAAGACCGGTTGACTTTGCCGCTGAGGGCGTTTTTCTGTGTGGAACAGCTCACTATCCCAAGCATATATCGGAAACCATCAGCCAGGCGTATGGAGCTGCCGGCCGGGCAGCAACTCTTTTATCTCAGGACATGGTTACTGCTTCCGGCTCTGTATGCGAGGTAAAAGAGAATGATTGTATATCATGTGGGGCATGTATCTCTGTCTGTACCTATGGTGCGATAGAGTTTCGTGAAACACCACTAGGCAAAAAGGCTTCTGTTAATTCCATTCTCTGCAAAGGAGATGGTTTGTGTAACGCCATGTGTCCGACTTCAGCAATTTCACTGAAGCACTATACCGATCAAGAGCTACTTTGCCAAATCGACGCAGCAATATGAGTAAAAACCAAACCTTTGAACCGAAGATGATCGGCATTATTTGTAATTGGTGCTGCTACGGAGGGGCTGACCTTTGTGGTGTTTCCCGTTTTCAATACCCCCCGCATATAAGACTCATAAGGGTGATGTGCTCTTCCAGGGTTGACTTGCTGCATATATTGCGGGCCTTTACAAATGGCATCGACGGTGTATTTATTGGTGGCTGCCATCTTTGTGACTGCCACTATGTTACCAATGGGAATTTCAACACATTCAGCATGGTTCAGGTATGCAGAAAAATAATGGAGCGCATCGGTATCTATCCCGAACGATTGAAACTTGAATGGGTATCTGCCGGTGAAGGAATCCGTTTTGCCAATTTCATGAATGAATATAGCGCGGAGATCACGAAGTTGGGCCCTCTTGGAAAAGCCGAGGGCATGGATGATAAATCGTTGGCATTCAAACTTAAAGCAGTAACCAAGCTCATCCCTTACATCAAGCTCGTATTGAGCCAGAGGCTCCATGTGCCGGTTCGAACCGAAGAAGCGTATCACAGGTTTTTCACCAGTGACGAATTTGACAGATTGTTCGAAGAATTAATTGCAGATAAATTGGAAATAAGCCTGATTACGTCACTCCTTCGGAAAAAATCCCTTTCGACAGCTGAAATCACCGATTCTTTAGGCCTGAGCCCATCAGAAGTATCAAGGCACATGAAAAGTTCATCAAGGCAGGGATTGGTCAGATACGACGTAAACAGCAAATGTTACGCTCTCGCTTGAAATTTGGAATATGGATCACGAACGAATCGATCAGATTATAGATAAACATCAGGGCGAAGCCAGTTCACTCATTCAGGTATTACTGGAGATTCAGAGCGAAAATCATTGGCTCCCCGGGGAAACGCTGGAGAGGGTCAGCGAAAAACTGCAGGTTCCTTTAAGCCTGGTACGGCATATCGCTACCTTTTATAAAGCGTTTAGTTTAGTCCCTAAAGGACGTCATGAAGTTCACATTTGCATGGGTACTGCCTGTCATGTTCGCGGTGCAAAGCGTGTCCTCGAAACGGTAGAAGACCTCACCGGAATTAAATCCGGCGAAACGGACCTGGATTTGAAGTTTAGCCTGGACACGGTGAACTGCCTCGGCTGCTGTGCCCTGGGACCGGTGATGGAAATCAATGGAAAGACCCATGGTAAACTGTCAACAACCAATACAGCAGAGGTGTTAAAAAGCTATGATTAAGGAAAGAGTATGCCACGGATAAATTCGCCGGCCGAACTGGAAAAAATCAGGAAGGAGATCTTATCAAAAAGGGATCCTGATAAACTGTGTATTACGCTGTGTTCTGGTACTGCCTGTCATGCTACTGGCAGTAAAGAAGTTGCTTTAGCTATTGAACGGGAATTAGAAAAACAGAGATTAAGAGTAAAGGTGGACTTCAGAAGAACTGGCTGTCATGGCTTTTGTGAGAAAGGTCCCATTGTCATTATTTTCCCTGATGAGATATGTTATCTCCAGGTAACGCCTGAAGATGTTCCTGATATATTTTCTCAGACCTTAAAGGAGAAGAAGGTGGTAGACCGGTTACTCTATATCGACCCAACCACAGGCGAAAAAGTGATCCATGAATCCGATATTCCCTTTTATAAGAATCAAACACGGCTTGTTTTCGGCGCCAATCAAAAAATTGATCCTACAAGTGTTGAGGATTACCTCGCCATTGGAGGCTATCAGGCCTTAGCAAAAGCGCTGTTCGGGATGACGCCGGAGCAGGTTATTCAAGAGGTGAAAGAAGCCGAGTTGAGGGGTCGGGGTGGAGGAGGTTTCCCGGCGGGAATAAAATGGGAATTTGCCCGCAATGCCCCTGGTGAGCCAAAGTATGTCGTAGTCAATTGCGATGAGGGAGACCCGGGGGCATACATGGACAGGTCACTGATGGAAGGAAATCCATATGGTGTACTTGAAGGCTTGCTTATCGGAGCCTATGCCATCGGCGCTCATGAGGGATATGTGTACGTTCGCCAGGAATATCCCCTGGCGGTGGAGAACCTGGGTATTGCTATCGGGCATGCTGAGGAATATGGTCTTCTGGGGAAAGATATCCTCGGTTCCGGATTCGATTTTAACATTCAGGTGCATCGGGGAGCCGGCGCCTTTGTTTGCGGTGAAGAAACAGCTCTCCTCATGTCTCTGGAGGGCAAGGCAGGCGAACCAAGACCGAGGCCACCCTATCCTGCCGTGAAAGGACTCTGGGATAAGCCGACAAATATAAATAATGTGGAAACCTGGGCCACTGTTCCCCTGATTATTAATAAAGGAGCGGGGTTCTTTACCTCCATCGGCACTGAGGGAAGCAAGGGCACGAAGATTTTCTCCCTGGTTGGTAAGATAGCCAATACCGGCCTTGTGGAAGTCCCCATGGGCATCACTCTGAGAGATATTATCTTCAAGATAGGCGGTGGTATCCCCGGAGGCAAACAGTTCAAAGCAGTGCAAACCGGTGGGCCGTCCGGAGGATGTATCCCTGAGGAGCAGTTAGATCTGGAAGTTGGTTTTGATGAACTCACAAGGGCCGGCTCCATGATGGGGTCTGGCGGGATGATCGTAATGGATGAAGATACCTGCATGGTTGATGTCGCCAGGTACTTCATAAACTTCCTCACGGATGAATCATGCGGCAAATGTCTCCCCTGCCGAGAAGGCCTCAGGCAGATGCATAAGATTCTCACGAATATCACCGAAGGAAAGGGAAAAGAGGGCGACATCGAGCTGTTGGAGGTGCTGTCCGAGACAGCCGTTGAAGCCTCCCTTTGTGCTCTGGGCAAGACTGCCCCCAACCCATTTCTGAGCACCTTACGCTACTTCAGAGATGAGTATGAGGCACACATCAGGGACAAGAGGTGTGTGGCGTTGTCCTGCAAGGAGCTGATCTCGTACTATATTGACCCGGACAGGTGCCAGGCCTGTATGATATGCTTGAAAAAGTGCCCTGTTGAGGCGATCGACGGCAGCAAGAAAAAGATCCATATCATTGACCAGGAGAAATGCACAAAGTGCAATACTTGTTTTGAAGTTTGCCCCTCTAAATTTGATGCGGTGAGGAAAATCTCCGGCGAACCGGTCCCTCCTCCTGTTTCGGAAGAGGCACGCATGATCATCAAAAAATGAGAATTACTCGCTAATGTTAAGTGTAAAATTCCAAATCCCAAATCCCAAATCCCAAATTCCAAGGGGGTGGCCTTCTTAAGCAGTTGGGGCTTGGAGCTTGGCTCTTGGAGCTTGGGTCTTGTAACAGACATGAACAGAAACCAAAGAAGATGAAGGAGATACTTTTGCAGATAGATGGAAAACAGGTAAAAGGAACGGAGGGGATGACTGTGTTGGAGACAGCCCAAAGTGCGGGGATATCTAT
>JADHVQ010000123.1 GCA_016783905.1 Bacteroidales bacterium
CCAAAAGCAATCATTTTCGTTGCCGCTGCATTCCATCAATGATCACAAAGATTCCGGCCGGTTTGAAGTTGGTTTTTCAGATAATCTTCAGCCAATTGTTTTGGTGTGCCATTTTGAACCCCAATGTAAACTTTAATGTTGTATTGCGCAAAAAGATTCTGGGCCTTCATGCCCATCCCCCCGGCTATGATCAGGTCTACGCCTTGCTGAGCCAGAAATTGAGGATAGACACCGGGTTGATGGATAGGTGGATCAACATGGGTTTCATTGACAATGATATTGTCTTCAATGTCAATGATTGCAAATTTCTCGCAGTGGCCGAAATGAGCGGTTAACAAGTTGTTCTGTGTGGGAACAGCTACTTTTAGTTTTTGGTTCATTGGATTTATTTTTTCGTTTGCAATAGTTCTTCTCTGATCATAGTTGTTCCGCATACAGGACATTTTACCGAGGTGCATTTGATGCCTTGTTGGTGGGGGATCTTTTCACCGCATTTGGCACAAACACAAAATCCTCCGGGGCCGAAAGCGCCTCCTTTGTTTCTTCCTTTCCCGCCTCCACGTCCAAGTCCCTGACCTGAACCTGTGGGTCTGTTTTTTCTTGAGCTATTCATTCTGCTTCATCTTTTTTTACAATCCCGGATAACTGGTTTTCCAAAGCTTTCAACTGGTTCTTAATGAGGTCGATCTCCTCTTTAATGCTACGATCATCTGAAGAAAGTTGATCAGCTATACCCCTCTGGAAACCAACCCCTCTCCCGAATCCTGGTCTTCGCCCTAATCCGTATCCTCTGCCGCCCCCCTGGAATAACCTTCCTCTGAACCTGGATGGAATCCAGTAGGCATTTCCGGCATCCGAAGTTTCATTGTCTGCGCAGAGCCCCATGCGTCTGCCTGTTAATGGGCCTGCTCCTAAAGGCCCTGTTTTGTCGTGTCCCGGCATAATTACCTCCTTTTTTTTTTAATTTATTTAACGATTTCTATTTATGATATTACAACACCTGCCATGTCCAAACCCACTTGCCATGTTCAGCAGGTTATTTGAGTGACAAGAGGGACATTTAGTTATTGAATCTGCAAAACCTGATTTGAACATATGGCCACAATTTCGACAACGAATGATATTGCTCCTGAAATGAATATTCCCCCCCTCGATCGTAAGCAGTCTTCCCTGAATGATAAAATCAGCAATTTTTTTTCTGGCTTTTTCAATCAAACGGGAAAAGGTGGAACGTGAAATTTCCATCTCCTCTGCTGCTTCAGCGTGAGATAAGCCTAATTGGTCTGCGAGACGGAAGGATTCAAACTCATCCAGGGTTAACAGAACCTGCTCAAGATCCTGTCCTCTTATTTCTACTGGCTTAAACTCTGAGAAGAGTGGTGGTTCATGAATAATTCGATTGCTTTGAGGTCGTGCCATAAGCTAAATTTGGTGCAAAGATAATGCACATATGTGCAAAAAACAAATTTTCTATCTGTTTTTAGAAAAAAATAATATTCATATCTTTTATAGCTTTGTATAAAATCTATCTTATGGAGTCTTTTTTTGTTGACCTGGTAAAACTGTTTTTACAGATCCTTTTTTTACTTGGAGCGGTGTTGGTTGCTATCTGGTTTTATTTCAGAATCCGGCCGAAGACAGCAGAAGTGTCTGCCGTTGGTCAAGCTGATGGAGGGAATCGAACGGAGGTAATCATCACATTAAGGCTTCAAGCCAGTGAACGGCTAATCCTCTTCCTCGAACGCATTACTCCCAACAACCTGATCTTACGCGTGCATACCCCTGATATGACGGCATCCCAGTTACAGGCTGCCCTGATCCGTACAGTACGGGAGGAGTTTGAATATAACCTGTCACAGCAGCTTTACCTAACGACGAAAACATGGTAACTGATCCGTAGCGCTAAGGAGGAGATCATCCGGCAGATCAACAGGGCGGCGTCGGGCCTGAAAGAGGAGGGCTCTGCTCGGGATCTGGCAGGTATCATTCTCCAGCATTCTCTTGACCAGGAGTGGTCCCCTGTATCCACTGCCATAGAAGCCATCAAACGGGAGATCCAGTAACCATGTTCAGGATACACCGCATTTTTGATGACGGTACGGAATTAAACCGTCAGGCCATCGTTCAGGTTCAGCTTATCCTGAAGATGCAGTTCCCCTTGATCTCGGATCAGGAGATCGAAAAAATCAGGGAATCGTTGCAGAATCCTTTGAAGTTCCGCTTCCGGCCGATCTTGTATGTGTCGGAGACAGCCAAATCTGTGGTCAACGCATGTGCCTTGATGCTATACGCTACGGACCTGAATTTTTGTTACCTCGATTACATTTCGGTCTTACCGGCAAAATTTAGCAGGGGACTGGGAGGAGTTTTGTATGAGCGACTGCGGCATGAGGCCCGTTTTCTGAAGGTCCCGGGTATATTTTTCGAATGTCTCTCCGACGATCCGGCACTCTCCAGAGACCTGGAGATCAGAAAACAGAATAAGGCAAGATTGAAATTCTATGAACGGTATGGTGCGTTTCCGGTGATCAACACCCGGTACGAAACGCCTTTGAAACCGGACGAAGACAACCCTCCCTACCTGGTTTTGGATCCGCTTGATACGGGGATACTTCCCTCCCGGCAGGAAGCACAAAAGATCGTAAGGGCGATCCTGGAACGGAAATACGGAGATCTTTGTTCCCCGGAATATGTCGAAACTGTGGTCAGCTCATTCCTCGATGATCCCATCCGGCTCAGAGCCCCGAAATACCTTAAGAAACACAATCCACAAACCGGGATTACCGACATCCCGCTCAGTAAAAAGATCCGGTTAATCGTGAATGATCAGCACGAGATCCATCATGTTCATGAACGGGGGTATGTGGAGTCGCCGGTCCGGATTAAGAGTATCCTGAAACACCTGGAGCCTACCGGTTTATTTGAAAAACTTCCCAGGAAAGAGTTTCCGGAAAAGCATATCCGGGAGGTTCACGAGAAAAAATATATCGAGTATTTCAAGAAGGTATGCAAACACATTACACCAAACAGGCCGGTATACCCTTATGTCTTTCCGATCCGTAATAAAACCCGCCCCCCTAAAGTGCTTTCGGTCAGGGCCGGCTATTTTTGTGTGGATACCTTCACCCCGCTTTCCCGGGAAGCATATCAGGCCGCCAAAGGAGCTGTGGATGCAGCGCTTACAGGAGCTGAGTGCATTCTGGAAGGAGATCTGGCAGCCTATGCGCTGGTAAGACCCCCGGGGCATCATGCCGAACGTGGCTCGTTCGGTGGATTCTGTTATTTCAACTCGAATGCAATTGCCGCACACTACCTTTCCAAACATGGGAAAGTGGCCATCCTGGATCTGGATTACCATCATGGAAACGGCCAGCAGGATATCTTTTACCATCGCAACGATGTCTATACCGTCTCCATTCATGGCCACCCCAATTTTGCCTATCCCTACTTCAGCGGGTTTGCAGATGAGACCGGGGAGGGAGTCGGATCAGGGTATAACCTGAACATCCCTCTGCCGGAGCAGATCTCGGAAGAGCAGTACCGGATATGGCTGATAAAAGCGCTTAATTCTATCCGCAGATTCAATCCCGATTTTCTGGTTGTCGCATTTGGAGTGGATACCGCGAAAAATGACCCGACCGGATCATGGTCGCTGAATACTGCGGATTTCCATCGAAACGGCGAGTTGGTGGGGGAGCTAAAAATCAGGACGTTAATTGTCCAGGAAGGGGGATACGACAACCGGGTGATCGGAACCAATGTGCGGAACTTTTTTACCGGATTCTGGAATGGTTTTTTTAATGTATCTGTCTGACTTTTTCCTCAGCCAGCCTTAGCAAATCAGGAATCCCGGAAGGATTTTTTCCACCGGCAGTAGCGATATGAGGCTGACCACCGCCGCCTCCCTGGATCTCTTTTGCCAGTTCACGTATGATCTGGCCTGCGTTGAGCTTCTTCTCTTGAACCAGCGAATCCGAGATAGCAACGACAAGGTTTGCTTTCCCCTCCCGTGCGGATGCAAGGACCAGGAAAAGATCGGGAACTTCGTTCCGTAACTCAAATGCAACTCCCTTCAGGCCATCCATATCCAGGTCAGTTTGAGCTCCGAGGAAGTGGATTCCACCTGCTTTTACAACCTGTTTTTTCAACTCCTCCTTCAGCTGTGCCTGTCTCAGTTTTTCAAACTCACCGGCGGCTCTTTTCAGATTCTGATTCTCCTCCTGCAGGTTTTGTATCCCACGGAGAATGTCTTTTGGATGTTTCAGACTTTCACTGATCTGATGCAGCAGATCTTCCTTTTCGTACATGTAGCTTTCGGCTTTTTCTCGGGTCACCGCTTCGATCCTGCGGATGCCGGCAGCAATGGCCCCTTCTGAAAAAATCCGGAAAAGTCCGATCTGTCCGGTAGCCGGAACATGAGTACCTCCGCATAATTCGGTGGAGAAATCTTCTCCAAAACGAATCACCCGGACCTGCTCTCCGTATTTTTCACCAAAAAGGGCGATGGCTCCAAGTTCCTTCGCCCGATCCATGGAAATTGCGCGCTCTTCATAGAGAGATAGATTTTCCCTGATCCGGACATTGACCATCTGTTCCACCTGCCGGATCTCCTCCGGGGTCATCTTCGAAAAATGGGTAAAATCAAACCGTAATCTGTTTTCATCCACCAGGGATCCTTTCTGTTCAACATGTGTGCCGAGCACATTTCTCAACGCAGCGTGGAGCAGATGGGTAGCCGAATGGTTGTCGGCAGTCCGGATCCGTTTCTCCCCGTCGACCTGTGCAACAACCTCGCCGCGGGGATCAGTAAAATTGGAGGAGGTAATATGTATGATCAGTTCATTCTCCCGGATGGTATCTTCGATCGCAATCCTTTCTTCCCCTTTGATCAACCACCCTTTGTCACCGACCTGTCCGCCCGATTCAGCATAGAACGGGGTTTCAGCCAACACCACGTGGACGTACTCCTCCTCCTTCTCCTTCACCTTTCTGTATCGGATGATCTCAGTCTCGGCCGTCAGCGTGTCATACCCGACAAACCTGGGCATTCCTCCTTCGTTGTTCAGCAGAACCCAATCAGACATATCGGTGGCAGCTGCCTGCCGGGATCGGGCCTTCTGCTCCTCCATCCCCTTCCTGAACCCTTCCATATCCACACTCCAGCCTATCTCACGGGCCATCAGTTGAGTCAGGTCAATAGGGAATCCATAGGTATCATAGAGTTCAAATGCAAACGTGCCGGAGATGACCCCTCCTCCTGGCCCCCTCCCCTTCAGGGGTTGGGGTTGGGGTGAGTTAATATACTGCTGAAACTTCTGTATCCCTTGCTCCAGTGTTCTTAAAAATGAGCTTTCCTCTTCCCGGACCACGGTCTCAATCAACTTTTGCTGGGATTTAAGTTCTGGAAAAACTTTTCCCATTTGGTCTGTCAGTACCTTTACCAGTTCACAAATAAAAGGTCCCCGGAAGTGCAGGAAGACATATCCGAACCGAACCGCCCGGCGAAGGATCCTGCGAATCACAT
>JADHVQ010000124.1 GCA_016783905.1 Bacteroidales bacterium
CGTGAGCGCCATGACCTCCATAGGTATCAACGATGATCTTCCGGCCGGTCAGGCCGGTATCTCCATGCGGCCCTCCGATTACAAATTTACCCGTTGGGTTCACAAACAATTTGTAATCACCTGCAAACAGTTTCCTGACACGCGCCGGTAATGTCTTCTTGACCCGCGGGATCAGCACCTTCTCGATATCGGCGCGGATCTTATCCTGCATCTCTTTTTCTGCGGCTTTTAATGTTTTGATGGAGTTGTTTTTCGGCAGGATGAACTCATCATGCTGGGTGCTTACCACAATGGCATCAATCCGCACCGGTTTGTCATGGTCATCATATTCAACGGTAACCTGCGATTTGGAATCGGGCCTCAGGTATTTCATCAGCTTCCCTTCCCGGCGAATCACTGCCAGTTCCTGGAGTAGAATATGGGCCAGCTCGCTCGAAAGAGGCATGTAGTTATCCATCTCCCGGCAGGCATACCCGAACATCATCCCCTGGTCGCCGGCTCCCTGCTCCTCTTTCTTTTCACGAACCACTCCCTGGTTTATATCCGATGATTGTTCATGAATCGTTGAGATAACTCCGCATGAATCGCTATCGAAACGGTATTCGGCTTTTGTATAACCAATATCCCGGATCACCCGGCGGGCCGTCTCCTGAACATCAACCCAGCCCTCAGTGCGCACCTCTCCGCCACACACCACTAGTCCTGTAGTGACAAAGGTTTCACAAGCTACTTTGGATTCAGGATCCCAGCGTAAGAATTCATCAAGCAGTGCATCCGATATCTGATCGGCCACTTTATCCGGATGTCCTTCCGAAACGGACTCCGACGTAAACAAATATCCCATAATTAAATCTTTCCACCCTGCGGAGGCAAAATTAAAACTTTTTATTTACGATTTACGATTTTAGAATTACGATTGAAACCTTACACCCTTCGTCCCTCGTCCCTCGTCCCTCGTCCCTCGTCCTTCGTCCTTCGTACTTCGTCCCTCGTCTCATGTTCTCGTCAGCTCCTGAAACACCTCTTCCAGACGATGTTCATCACGTTGCAGGGAGAGAACAGTCAGGCCGTTATCGACGGCGAACTTGAATACGGCCGGACGGATGTCGATGGATGGTTCCGATTCCAGATGCCAGATGCCGGATGCCGGATGAAGAACATCTTTTACTCCTTTAATTCTTTCCAGCATCTCTTTTGTGACCGGTTTGTCGAATTCCACCTTGATGATGATCTTCGAGGACTGGATCTTCTGCAGGTTTTTGGTTTTATCATCGGCAACAATCCTGCCTTTATGGATGATGATTGTCCGGTCGCAGATCGCTTCCACCTCCTGCATGATGTGTGTCGACAACATGATCGTTTTCTCCCGTCCGATCTCACGGATCAGGTTCCGGATCTCCACCAGCTGGTTGGGATCGAGTCCTGACGTCGGTTCGTCGAGGATCAGCACCTCCGGATCATGAAGCAGGGCCTGTGCCAGTCCTACCCGCTGCCGGTATCCACGCGAGAGGGCACCGATCTTTTTATGCTGCTCAGCCTCCAGTCCCGTCAACTTGATAATCTCTTTGATCCGCTCTGCGGAAATAGCACTTCGTCCTTCGTCCTTCGTACTTAACTTCGTACTTCTGGCTTCGTACTTCTGGTTTTTTTCTCCATGATTGATCCCCGCAATGAAGCCCAGGAACTCCTTCACATACAGATCCAGATAGAGCGGATTATTCTCCGGCAGGTACCCCACCCGTCTCCGTACCTCCATCGATTGTTCCAGCACATCAAACCCACACACCGATGCCTCTCCCGAGGTGGGAGGGATAAAGCAGGTGAGGATCTTCATCAGGGTGCTTTTCCCTGCTCCGTTGGGTCCGAGAAGTCCGACCACCTCGCCGGGCTTGATTTCGAGCGAAACATCATCGAGGGCCTTTTGTGTGCCGTATAATTTGGTAATATGAGAGACGTTGATGGACATGCCAGTTGGAATTGAAACAAGATGCAAAAGTAGGGAAATTTATTGAAGATGGAGCGGACAAGCGGACAAGCGGACAAGCGGACAAGCGGACAAGCGGACAAGCGGACAAGCGGACAGGCGGACAGGCGGACAGGCGGACAAGCGGACGAGCGGACAGGTGGGATTTATAAAAGAACATTTCGTTTTGATCTGGCAACGAAATGGTTTACATTTGTTTGAAAAGAATCGGGTAAGGATTATGATATGCATTTTTTGGCCATTTCCTGGTGTTATCTTCGGAAGAAAAGAGATAAAGTCAACAAAAAAGGTGCTTCCGCATGAAAATAAGGCAGAAATAACATGAATTATGAAGATACGCACACGTTGAACTAAACCGCCTTTGGCGGTAGTTTTCATACCCTTCCTTACACCTTTTCCAAGATACTTCGTACAAGGCAATATGTTAAACCATAAAACATATTGTTATGACCACTTTACGAAACCAATTGATTCAGCAGATGCAGCTGAAAGGTTACAGTCCTGTAACCATCAAAACCTATGTGAGTTGTATCTCAAGAATGGCATCATTTTACAATTCACCAGCAGATCAACTTTCAGTTGATCAGATCCGGAATTACATCCTACTTGGCATCACAGAGAAGAAACTAAGCAAGCCATGGATGAATGCGACAATCAGTGCTGTTAAACTTCTTTTCTGTGACGTGTTAAAACGTGAATGGAACTATCTGGACCTTCCTCGTCCAAGAAAGGATAAAAAAGTTCCGGTTATTCTTTCGAAGGATGAAGTTCGGCGGATCATTGACAGTAAAACAAATCTCAAGCACAAAGCAATCCTGATAATAACTTATTCTGGCGGATTAAGGATTGGAGAAGTTAGCACCCTCAGGGTTACAGATATTGACTCCGGAAGGATGCTAATTCATCTGAGAAAAGCCAAAGGAGACAAAGAGCGATACACGATTCTGTCTCCAATAGCGCTTGATCTGCTTCGGAATTACTACCGAATGTACAAGCCTAAGGAGTGGCTTTTTGAAGGCAGTATTTCCAACCGGCCTATTTCAAAAAGCACAATAAATGCAGTTTTTAAACAAGCGTTGACAAAATCCAACGTCCAAAAAAAAGTTAGTGTTCACTCTCTTCGACACAGTTTTGCCACACATCTTCTTGAACAAGGTGTAGCTCTTCCCATTATCCAGATGATGATGGGTCACAAGTCACTGAAAACCACCAGTGGTTATCTGCACGTCCAGCAATACTCCATACAGGGGGTGAGAAGCCCATTAGACACACTTTCTATCTGATTGAGCAATCATGGATACGTTAACAACCACCTCCAATGGAGTTGGAGGTATTATCCGTCAATACGGTCAGCAGTACCGTGAGCATTATAAAATGTCACCGGTACAACAGAAAGCGTTCTTTGCCATTAAGAACTGCCGCACATCCCTGATGGGTGGCCATACTGACCGATGTGACCAATGTGGTCACCAGCGTTTCTTCTACAACTCTTGCAGAAATCGTCATTGCCCACAATGTCAAGGGCTCAAACAAGCAAAATGGGTTGATAAACTGGCTTGTGATCTGTTACCGGTCCAGTATTTTCATATTGTCTTCACGATCCCTTCAGAGCTGAACTCCATAGCACTGACAAATCCGGTTGTTGTATATGACATCCTTTTCAAAGCTGCTTCCCAAACACTTATCACTCTTTCAAAAGATCGAAAGTACCTGAACAGTGTTACCGGAATGGTTGCTATTTTACATTCTTGGGGGCAGAATCTTATGTATCATCCACACTTACACACAATGGTCCCGGCAGGTGGGTGGAATGAGAGAGAGCAAAAGTGGAATCCATCACGAAAGAAGTTCTTTATCCCTGTTCGTGTTTTATCCACTCTTTTTAAAGGCAAGTTCCTGTTTTATCTCAAAAGAGCGTATTCTGATCAGAAGCTGATCTTCGCTGGCGAAGTCAACCAACTTAAAACCCGGAGAAACTTTAAAGCCCTGGTGGACTCACTTTATCAGAAAAACTGGGTAGTATATGCCAAGAAGCCTTTTAAAAACTCTTCCCAGATCATCAACTATCTTGGACGCTACTCTCACCGTGTAGCCATTGCCAATAGTCGTATCAAGAGCATGGAAGACAATCGTATAGTCTTCTCCATGAAGGATTATAGGGATGGAAAGCTAAAGATCATTCAACTTCAATCCACCGAGTTTATCCGACGGTTCTTATTGCACGTACTTCCAAAAAGCTTTTGTAAGATCCGATATTATGGCTTGTTCGCTACACGTAATCGAAGTACAATGCTTTTAAGCTGCAGAAAAGCTATGGGTAAATCCCTGAGCGTGTCCAGGTTTATCGGTCTTCCGTGGCAGCAACAACTTCTGTTAATAACAGGTCATGACATTACCGTTTGTCCTGCTTGTAAGAAAGGCAATATGCTTGTTACTGATACTTTTAAACGTATTGGATCGCTGGCCTGAGAGAGCCATAATCGTTCTTTGATATAATCTTTAACCGGGTATTTGCTGCATCATAAGTGGCTGGAAATCTCTATGCATGGATTTAAGGTAAACTCCAGCAAATAAAGCAGAATCAGTGCTTCTGTGAATAAAAAACCACACAACAACCCAATGTAACCCCTAAATGCTCTCAATCAAAAGACGAATCAAGATTGCTTTCACATAGGTTATGGCACTGATTTACAGGCGGCTTCGTTCAACTCAGATTTATCTGCATAAAAAACATCGATTTTCCATCAATGTTTATTTTTTTCGTAATTTGCAGATGAAATCCTTAATAGTTAGCAAGGATCATATGGGGATTAATATATATATGATACATTCGTGTATGCGGAGGCGAAATAAGGAAATCGATTTTTTTTCGTCTTGTAAAACAAAGTTTCGGAAACATAGGGTATGGTTTGAATCAATGAGTTAGTAAATTTGAGAAGAACGAGAATGCTAATAAACATCGCGCCATGCAAAGCCCGTGAAAGGGGGATAAAGTTGTTCATTGAAACCTTTCGTAGAAACCTATCAGGTAACCAATCCCGACCGGCAAAGATTAGCCATCAGCCGGAAGCGAGTCTTGCATAGTAGGCAGAGATGCCTGCATGAAGCGTAGACAGCGAGTGCAAAAGCCGTGCGATTGAGCCTCGAAAGAGTATTATTGATGGAGTTTTCGCTGTTGTTTAGGCGGGAACAGTACTGGAAGCATGATAATGGCGAGTGCAACAGTCCGTCCGGGGTCTTAGAGTATAGCAAATGTAAAGAGGGTTTCACGGGAACATGGGAGAGCCTACTGTCTCCCTGACGAAACGAAACCAGTAATAGGGCAACTGGTCGACCTAAGCCCGGGTATGTCGGAGGCGTCTCACAGCCGGCATAAGCGAACCACTGAGACACGTCAGGGTATCCGATACGAGCGAAGAGCGAAGTTAGGAAACGGACAGAGGCAGTCTTAGCG
>JADHVQ010000125.1 GCA_016783905.1 Bacteroidales bacterium
TATGTCCTCCAGGCCAATGCGCAGACAAGGCATGAAAAACCACCGGACGAGCATCGCCGGAAAGCCAGCATCGATCATGCCATTAGAAACAACTTGCCTCTCTGTTTTGTCGAGGCAAGATTAGAGTATGATACAGCCTTGCTCCCTGTGTTGAAACTATTCGCTCAAAATGTCACGAAAAAGGTCATCCACACCTATACGATAGAGGTTCATTGCTACGACGAACACAGTGCACCCGTCAGGCATGAAACAAAAAACACAGGTCTGTTTGTGGGAAATTCAGAGTCGCTCACTCCCTCTCTGCAGGATGTTTATTTCCCGGATATCTTTATTCTGGAGGGTTTTAAAAACACCACCAGGGTCAAGATATATTTAGCCGGGATTCAGTTTTGGGATGGAACCAGCTGGACACCCACCAATAAAGCAATCACATTGATTGAGGCGTGGAACCGGATGAAACGGAAAGCGATGAGTTATTACTAATTCACCTTCCTAATCATCCGCTGTCAGGCATAATCCATGACATCCATTTCATCCACAGAGCTAAAATCCATCACCGCCAACCTCGGCGCAGATCGATGCGGCATTGCCCCTGCTGAACGGTTCGACGGGGCTCCCAACGGCTTCCATCCCCGGGATGTTTACAGTAAATGCAAATCCGTTATGGTCTTCCTGAAGCAGATGCCGCCGGAGTCAATCCAGGCGGAAAATCCCGTTGTCTACGCCCACACCTCCCACATTCTTTATGATCTTTTGGATAAGATCGGGTTGAAGCTTTGTTATACATTTGAGAACCGGGGCATCCACGCCGTGCTCGTTCCAACGGATGTCCCGTACCTTGAATGGAATGCCGAAAAGATGCACGGAATGGGGCTCATCTCCATGCGCCATGCCGCCCGCAATGCCGGGCTGGGGATCCTGGGCAGGAACACCCTGCTGATCAACCGGGAGATGGGCAATATGGTTTACATCGGCGCCATCCTGGTGGATGCAGCCCTGGAGCCTGATCCCATCGTCACCGGTTTTGACTGTCCGCCCGATTGCAGCCTCTGCCTGGATGCATGTCCCGTGAAGGCCCTTGACGGCATCACGGCAAACCAGAAAAGGTGCAGGAAATACTCGATACTGCAGCATCCCCGCGGTTGGGATATTTATACCTGCTCGAAGTGCCGGGCGGTTTGTCCGTATAAATCAGGCGCAGGATAACAGTTGGCAGTTGGCAGTCCCGCCGTTGCGGGATCTCCGCGGAGTTTATCCCGCAAATAGCGGGGCTCCGATTGGCAGTTTGCAACTCGTAAATCGAAAATCGTAAATCGTAAATCCCTTTACGCTTACACCTTTTTCTTCTCCCGCATCATATAATGGCTCAATAAATAATTCAATGCGTTAATTTTGACTTGAAGTAAGAAGTAGTTATGATTTTTTTGTATTTATTGCAAATCGAATAGATGAATAGTTGCATATTTTGCAAAAAAGCCGGAAGCAGAGACAAGGTGAAAGAGAAAAAGATATGCAGACTAAAGAGGAGTCGAACGAAGCAAGCTTTTCTGTGATAACACATGACGTCAGGCTACCTGTGATCCCAGCTTCGTCTCAATAGAGCTGATCGCCTGCAGGGTTTTCAAGATGGAATCGGGAGTTACGGAGATGGAATCGATCCCCAGCTCCACCAGGAACTGGGCAAAATCGGGAAAATCTGAGGGTGCCTGGCCGCAGATACCGACCTTTCGCTTGCATCGTTTGGCTGTTTCAATCAATTGTCTGATCAGCTCCTTCACCGCCGGATTCCGTTCATCGTACAAATGGGAGACCAGGTACTCATCCGGAGAGACGGTCCCCTGGACAAGCAGTTCACCCAATCCGTAGCTGGAGGTGATCAGCGCCGTATCCTTAAACCCGCTTTCCGTGTCGATCGAAAAAGCGACGCCGGATGTAGCCAGATCCGATCGTACCATTTTCTGGATGCCGATGGATAGATGTACATTCAGATGGTTATAGCCCCTGGACTCCCTGATCTCTTCCCCGGCCCGTTGAAGCGCAGCTATATCTTCCACACGGAGGTCAGAAAGCGTTTTTGCGATGAATTTTTTCATGTTCATCTGCGCAAATATAGATGATGAATAGCAGCTTGTTACAAAATTTTGAATAACTGTGGATTACTTTTTAAATCCTCACCGCTTTTTTAACACATAGCTGAAATAAATATACTTTTGTGATGCAAACCGGTTGTAGGTTTCAGAACCTGTTGTTCCACTAAAATTCAAGGCGATCTCATGAAGAAACTTCGGGGCCAGTTTTGTTACAAGGGTGCGTTTGCGTTCATCATCCAACTCCAGGGCAGCAACAATTTCCTGATTAATGAATCTCTCTTTTACCATGGTCATCCCGCTCCACTCCAGCTCCTTCTTCATCCCTTCTATTTCATGATCGTATCGAAAATCCGTAAACAAAAAATAACCACCGGGACGTAAAATACGGAATACTTCTCCCAGGAATGCCTTCATATCGGGATAACGGTGTGATGACTCAACATTAAACACCACATCAAAGCTATTGTTCTCCAGACATAAATGCTGGGCATCGCCCTGTAAAAACGATAAACCGTCCAACGAATAATAGCGGTTACAAAACGAGACAGCCTGTTTATCCAGATCTACCCCTTTTGCCGATGCTGGTGCAAAATTCTTAGTGATATAGAACAATCCACCTCCTCTGCCGCAACCAATTTCAACAATATCTTTGTTTTTTATCTCTGTTGCACTTGCCAGATGGTGATATAACTGGATAGCATATCGATCAGGTTCGTTTTTTTCATCCAATAGAATCTCCTGCTCCTCATCACTATATCCGTAGTTCATGAATAAGATCTCAGCCTGTTTGTCAACTTTATTCACATACCAGTACCAAATTCTGAATAAGCTATCGCGAATATTGAACATCATTACCGGAAATCTTAAAATTTGTTAAAAACGCGCTATCCCCCTTTTAAAGCGTTATATTTGATCAGTTTTCATAATGCACTTTATGAAACCTTCCCCGCACAACCGGCGTGTGATACATAATTCCAATTTAACCAGTGTTCTGCTTTGGCCCCATCATCTTTGCATAGAAGGCCTCTTCGCCGGTGGCTTCCAGCTCCTCAACGGACTGGTTCATCATGGCGGCGCCATAAATTTTCTGTTTCCGGAAGTGAATGAACATGGCCGCCATGTTCACAGCCGCTTCAACTCCTCTGGGATTTCTGAAGAGGACTGTAAAAAACATCTTCCAGTAGTAGAATCCGGTGGCTGCGTTAAAGCCAGCTTTATTACAAACCCTGAAGAATGAACGCATATAAATAAGCCATGTCCTGAAACCAGGCTTATATTTATAACGGGGCCTGATGTTTATGCCGGTAAAAACGGCCCGCTTATAATAATTTGAAGGTTCATAAACGGCATCGATAATCCGGATAAAATTCTTCAGGATTTCGGTACGTGGAACCCGTGTAATAAAGTTCAGGCCACTCGTTGACTGGTCAATATCGTGTTCTCCTACAGATTGCGATGCCTTATGGAACAACCTGCCTTCCGATTCCAGGCGGCGGGTCAACTGGGTGTTTGGCAAAGCATAAAGCAATCCGATCATGGCCATGCAGATCCCCGACGACTGGATGGAATCGATCATATGATCGGCGATCTCTCTGCTTTCACTGTCGAAACCAATAATGTACCCGCCATTGCTCACAATGCCAAATGAGAGGAGTTTCCTTACGGCATCGCCTATGGGTTTGTTTACATTCTGGGTTTTTTTGTTCTGTTTCAGCGTATCATCCTCGGGCGTTTCAACCCCCAGGAACACATACCGAAAATCAACATCCTGCATCAGCTGAAGCAATTCCTCATCATCGGCCAAATTGATCGAGGCTTCCGTGGAGAAATAAAACGGGTAGCCATGGCTCCTCGTCCATGTTTTCACTTCACGCAAGAGCTCTTTCACTCTCTTTTTATTCCCGATGAAGTTGTCGTCAACGAAGTCAATATGTCCGCGGTAACCCAGGTCGTAAAGGGATTGCAGCTCCCTGATCACCTGTTCGTTCGATTTAAACCTGGGTATCCGGCCGTAGAGCTCAATGATATCGCAGAATTCGCAGTCGTAAGGACATCCACGGATAAACTGCAGTCCGATCATCATGTAATCCCGGAACCTGATCAGGTCATAGCGTGGGACAACAGCTTCCAGCATGTTGGCTTTTCCCTCTGAAAAATACCTCCCGCTTGTTGCACCTCTCTTCAGATCGGCCAGGAACATGGGAATGGTAACTTCTCCTTCGCCCAAAACCAGGAAGTCGGCTTCGTGATAGAGATCAGGCTGAGAAGTAGGGTCGGGACCGCCAACCACCACAATACGATCCAGATCATGCGCCCGCCGGATGAATTCCAGCATGCTCTTCTGCTGAGGAAGCATTCCCCCCGAACAAACAAGATCGGCCCACTTCAGGTGGTCGTCGAGCAACGGCTCCACATTCTCGTCAATCAGCCTGAACTCCCAATATTGCGGAAGGAGTGCAGCCACCGTCATCAAGCCAAGAGAGGAGGCGGGGTAACGGGCTTCAACGATGTCACAAACATCCTGGTAATTCCAGAAACTGAATCCCGAAAATTTTGTCTGGACAAGAAGACATTTGGTTGGTCCACCATGCAGATCAGTCATATGGTTCCTCCGAGCACTGAATTAACAGGCAAAGATACATCAAACTTGATCTCTTCCCGCGTAGCTCCGGCCGATTTGGCCATCGGGACATGATATTTCACGGCGTTTTTATCATCCGTCACCACTTTCATGGCGATATAGACCAGCTGCTTTGTCTTGGCATCAAGGCCTTCTTCAGGATTGTTTTTGCCACCCCGGAATTGATTGACGAACGTATCACTTTTCGATATTTCTTCGTATATTGCACTATTCAATTTTATCGCCATGAAAACGCGTATCATTTTTTTCTTAACTATTACAGCTCTGCTCCCGGTGCTCTATTTCTCCTCCTGCAACAACATCAAGGAGCTGGCGGCTTTTGATGTCATCTACACGTTGCCTCCAACTACCTTCACCTACACCCCTGCATCCCTGAAAGGAGGGGAGGAGGAGCTCCTCTACTCCGGCGCCATTGAAGCCAATCTCGACAGCATTCTCAACGCCAACGGATTCTCCGCCGGTGTAATCGGAAACACACAATTTGTCGAATGCACGATATCCATCGTTCAGCCCTCCACCGTCACTTTCGGGTGGCTGCAATCGGCCCGTGGTGAGATTTCCGGCAACCCTGAATTCAATCCTGTCCGTGAAGTGGGGAGCGTGTTCAATAACGATCCGGAGGCCACCACCGTGGTTTTGCTGGTCAACAACACCAACATCCGCCCTTACCTTGGAGCTAAATATTTCTAT
>JADHVQ010000126.1 GCA_016783905.1 Bacteroidales bacterium
ACGACCGGCTGCTTCAACGGATCAGGGAGATGGATATCCCGGAAAAGGATATTTGGTGGTACCTCGATACCCGAAGGTTCGGTACGGCCCCACACAGTGGCTTCGGTCTTGGATTCGAACGCCTGATCCTGTTCGTGACCGGCATGTCAAATATCCGTGATGTCATCCCTTTTCCACGGACGCCAAAGAATGCTGAGTTTTGATAATTAATCTCCTCCTTCTGTTCATTTTTCTTTATAAATAAATGCGGAGTGAGTCCGGCTTTCTGTGTATTTTTCCTCTATAAATCCTTTCTGAAACTTAATCCATTATTACGCTTTGGATGAGCGAATTTCCTCTGCAAGTTTGGCCCTTGTCGGGCATTAACTTATGTCTGTGTGCTATAAAATTATCTTGGCCAGTTTGACATCGAGGTTTCTCACAATAAAAGTGAGAATTGCCACTGGATATGATGGGATAAAGAAAATTCCACAAACGGATATCATCTATCTTGTCTCCCGATTAGATATTATTCAGTCCGCAGGACTTCAATTTGTATTTACAGACGGACATGCAAGGGCTACAATCACTTCGTTCTTTTCTGCAAATGATGTTGAAAAACTAAAGGAATTGGACTGGCAGATTATTTACTCTTCCGATTGGAAAAATACTGAGCAAGACAAAGATCGTCAACGAAAAAAGCAAGCCGAATGTATGATAAAAGATTTTATTCCAATTACTTGTGTTGAAAGAATTTTAGTTTTCGATGAAATCGCAAAGGAAAAAGTTGTACTTTTAATCCAAGAAACAGGAAACTATGTTCCCGTTCAAATAAAAAAAACGGCATATTATGATAATTTATAAGACAGGAAACCTGCTAGATTCGGATGCCGAAGCTCTAGTGAATACAGTCAATACTGTCGGTATTATGGGAAAAGGCATCGCATTGCAGTTCAGGGAAGCCTTTCCTGAAAAC
The DNA here is from genome assembly GCA_016783905.1 of Bacteroidales bacterium. GTDB lineage: Bacteria > Bacteroidota > Bacteroidia > Bacteroidales > FEN-979 > QYOJ01. The sequence goes on from JADHVQ010000126.1 coordinate 956, forward strand.
TACAAACAGTATAAAAAAGCCGTTGAAGCAAACGAAATAACAATCGGCCATGTATTTGTCACTCAGCTATCTACGATAGAAGGCATTCGATATATCATTAATTTCCCTACAAAAACACATTGGAAAAGTCCATCGAGAATTGAGTATATCAGAGAGGGCTTACAGGATCTTAAAAAAGTAATCAATTCCCTGTCCATCCGTTCAATTGCTCTTCCGCCATTAGGTTGTGGCAATGGCGGATTAGACTGGACACTTGTAAAAAAGGAAATAGAAGCATCGTTATCAGATATAAACGCAGACATATTTGTTTACGAACCAAGTGACAGGATTCGGGAAATTCTTGAGAAGGAGAAAAAAAAGGAAGTTCAATTGACTCCAGCCAGGGCAATGATGATGTATCTGCTTTACCAGTACACAGCCCTTGGAGAGTCGGTAAGTGAATTCGCTGCAGAAAAACTCATGTATTTCTTGCAACGGTTTGGTGAAACTCAATTGAAACTTGATTTCAAAAATTCTTATTTTGGTCCATATAGCGGGAAAGTGAGGCATGTTCTGTATGCCTTGAACGGGAAGTACATCCTTGGCTATAATCAGAAACAGACAAAACCGTTTGAGTCAATCAAAATCAATCCTGATGAAGTGGTGGCAATTAAGGAATATATAGTGAAGGAACTATCAGATCCTGAAAAGGAGCGTTTAAAGAAGATTGTCAATTTCATCCAGGGATTCCAAACCCCATATGCACTTGAACTTTTATCTACAACGGATGTAGTAATTTTACAAAAAGGATCTTTTGATATTTCTGAGATCAGCAAGGGCATTAAAACCTGGTCCGCACGGAAAAAAAACCTATTCCCGGAAAAACATCTGGAAATTGCCATCGGTCATTTACAGAAGGAAGCTGCTGAATTATACCATTAAAGCTGCATTTATGTAAGCAACGACAGGCCTCAAGGTCCGGTGTTTTTAGATCTCCCTCATTCAAGTAATCTTTCATCATTACTAAAAAATAAGTACCTTTACCATGGTAAATTTTTCCCATGAAAAAACGTTGGATCCTCAAAGAGCGCGGTGAAGAGACGGTTATCGGACAATTGTCCAGAGAACTGAACATAGACCAGCATCTTGCCAACCTTCTGGTCCAGCGTGACATCCACACCTTTGATCAGGCCAAAGCCTTTTTCCGTCCCCGCCTGGAGGAGCTGTACGATCCCTTTTTGATGAAGGATATGGACAAAGCGATCAACCGGATTGAAGAGGCCCTGAAGAAGAGGGAGAAGGTTCTGATTTACGGGGATTACGATGTGGATGGAACCACAGCCGTATCACTTGTCTACCTCTTTCTGCGAAAGCTGACCGATCAAATCGATTTCTACATCCCCGACAGGTATACCGAGGGGTACGGGATCTCATCCAAAGGGATCACGTATGCAGCAGAGGAAGGGTTCTCACTGGTGATCGCCCTCGATTGCGGCATCAAAGCCGTTGAGATGGTGAAAGAGGCAAAAGCAACTGGAGTCGACTTCATCATCTGTGATCATCACCGGCCTGGAGCAAAGATCCCGGAAGCGGTTGCAGTGCTTGACCCGAAGCGCCCCGATTGCAGCTATCCATACAAAGAGCTATCCGGTTGCGGCATCGGATTCAAGCTGATCCAGGCGTATGCGCAAAAGAATGATATTCCCTTCGAGGAGTTAAAGGAGTACCTCGACCTGGTGGTGGTCAGCATTGCAGCCGATATCGTCGACATTACCGGTGAAAACCGTATTCTGGCCTATTATGGATTGAAACTCGTCAACATACGTCCACGCCCGGGGATTGAAGCGGTACTGAAGTATGCCAACATCCTGAAGAAGGAGGAGGAAGACGGAAATCTCTTTTTCAACCGCGAGCTCACCATCAGCGACCTGGTCTTCCTGGTGGGCCCGAGGATCAACGCGGCCGGCCGGATCGAAAGCGGCCGGAACTCAGTGGAGCTCCTGATTGCCGACAATTTCAAGCTGGCCAGGGAGATCGGCAAACAGATCGACAGCTACAACACAGAGCGAAAAACACTGGATGCCCTGGCTACACAGCAGGCAGTGGAGATGATCAGCAGCGACGAAAAGCTGAAACAGGCGCGTTCTACCGTGATCTTCAATCCCGATTGGCATAAAGGTGTCATCGGCATTGTGGCTTCACGACTGACTGAGATTTTTTACCGCCCCACCATCGTCTTCACGCAGGCCGGCGACTTTATCACCGGATCGGCCCGGTCAGTAAAAGACTTTGATATTTATGATGCAGTAAATTCCTGCAGTGACCTCCTGGAGCATTTCGGAGGCCATAAATTTGCAGCGGGACTCTCCCTCAAGCCGGAAAACCTGGAGGCTTTTCAAATTCGTTTTGAGGAGATTGTAACCGAGCGCTTACAGGGAGTGGAGCTGATTCCTGAAGTAGAGATCGATGCAGAACTTCCCCTCTTCTCCATCCATTCCAGGTTTTTCAACATCCTGAAACAGTTTGCGCCATTCGGCCCCGGTAACCTGGCCCCGCTATTTGTTACCAAAGGGGTGGTGAACGCCGGTGGTACCAGGATTGTAGGTAAGAATCACCTGAAATTGTGCGTGGTCCATCCGGAGGTACATGGCGGACCCTTCTCCGGCATCGCTTTTCAACAGGGCGACCACATGGGGCATATCGATAAAGGCATCCCCTTCGATCTCTGTTATCACATCGAAGAAAACGAATGGAACGGAACCGTCACGCTCCAGTTAAATGTAAAGGATATCAAATACGGAGATTAGTTCTCCTCATCCCCGAAACAAACCCCCATTTTTCGTGTCTTGTGGAGCAGTGGAAGGTCCATAGGCACCAACCGGAGCTTTCCGCCAACCTCTGCAAGGGGGATAGAGCTGATCTGATTCCCTTTCAGGTTCACCATCAGGCCGAATCTCTGCCGGGCAATCAACTCCACCGCCGAAGCGCCAAAGCGGGTTCCCAGCACCCGGTCCATCGGAGAAGGGGTACCTCCACGCTGGATATATCCGAGGATCGTTTCCCGGGTCTCAAGCCCGGTCTTCTCTTTGATGGCCCTGGCAATAAACCGTCCGGCCGACTCTCCTTTCCGGGTAGGAATTCCCTCAGCCACCACCACAATGGAGTAAGGTTTTTTGTTGATCGCTCTTTTCTTCAGGCACTTCGCTACGATGTCAATATCGAATTTCACCTCCGGCAAAAGGATCACATCTCCGCCTCCCGCGATGCCGGAATAGAGCGCCAGCCATCCTGCATGATGACCCATCACCTCGATCACCATGATCCGCTTGTGGCTGTTGGCAGTGGAATGCAGCCTGTCGATGGCGTCGGTGGCAATCCAGAGAGCCGAATCAAAGCCAAACGAGACATCGGTACCCCACACATCGTTATCAATGGTTTTGGGGATGCCGATGACATTCAGCCCCTCTTCCACCAGGTGAGCGGCCGTTCGCATGGTGCCGTTTCCGCCGATGCAAACCAGGGCATCCAGACCCAGTTCCCGGTAATGCTTCCGGATCAGCTTGGGCTTGTCGATCGACAGGATCGAATTGCCCTTTTTAAACGGATTTTCACGGGAGGTGCCCAGGATGGTTCCCCCGACAGTGAGGATTCCTGATAGCTGGTTCTCATCCAGGATGGTGTATTCCTGGTTGAGCAGTCCCAGGAAGCCGGAAGAGATCCCCACCACCTCCATGCCGTATTCGAGGATGGCGGTCTTCCCTACTCCCCTGATGGCCGCGTTGATGCCCGGGCAATCCCCGCCTGCGGTTACGATCCCGATCCGGGAAGCTTTTTTTACTGCACTCATGGTGAAAGAGGATTATCTTAGCTCAAATGATCCCTGGCCAATTTCACGGTCGTCGAAAAAGACCCCAACCATATAGCGTCCCTTCATGGCCGGAAGGTCATTGTCGCGCTTGATCCAGTTGACACAGACCCGCATCGGTTTGCCTGCGTAGTCGATGTCTTCGCGTACCGAGTAGGGGATCTCCTGGCCATTGTAAACGAAGAGGTCGTATTTGCTCTTCGTCACCACAACATTGTCAGGACGGGTGATCCGTACATAGAGGATCTTGGTGCCGGGTTCAATCAACGGGTTCTCCCCGATGGTAAAGCAGATCTTCAGTTTATCGGTCCGGTTGGCCTTATCGGTTTCAGTACTTTTCGTGCCACGCACTTTGTAGGCGGTAGTGGTCACCCCGTAAGCCTGGAGAACAGCAGCCTGGTTCATCTTCTGAGTCAGCTCTTCCTTATCCTTGATCAGCTCCTGGTTCCTTCCCTGTTCTGTGCGTACCACCTGCCGGATCCGTTCATTCTCCTCTTTCAATTCCCGGTTCACCGTATAGAGGGAGTCCATCTGATGCACGTACCCCTGGGCCACTTTCTGCAACATGGCCATCTTTTTCCTGATCTTGTAATA
>JADHVQ010000037.1 GCA_016783905.1 Bacteroidales bacterium
GTTGATCAGGTCGCGACTCCCAAGCACCAATAGGGCGTTGGCTTTGAGCAGGTCTCCCTGCTTCTCAAACGACAGCGCGTTGTTCAGGTTTTGCTCATAGTTGGAGAAGAGCGCTCCGATCTGCTGGATTAGCAGGTGTTCCTCCGGTGTGTTTGCCGACTCTTTGGCATTTTCAAGCACCCGGGCAAATTCGGTTTCTTTCTCCCGGAGACTCTCCACCCAGGTGCTGTCCTTATCTATGATGTAGTTGAGTGAAATGGCCCGGATGCCGTGGAGCGTGATCTCCAGCTCCTTGGCTGCCCGTATGTTGCTGATGTTCTCTTCTATGATCGTGTTACTGGTATCCTGAACCTGGTAGGTATAGGAGATGATCAGAAATCCTCCCGCCATGATCAGGGCGATGACTACCAATGACCATACAATGATCTGATAGCGAATATGGAACTTCATGGCGGTTAACCCCAGCATAGAAAATTTTGATATAAATGTACGAAATTAAGTCATCCCAAAGGTTTATCTTTGCTCTCTTCATGTGGCATAAAACAATTGCGGCAGGGAAAGGATTTCTCACCCGGCTGGGTGATTTCATCCGTAGAAAACACTACAACGAGACGGTAGTTACTTCCATCCTCACATGGATCCCATATATTGTAGGATCCGTGGTAACGGCACTGGTGGCCATCCTCTATGCGAAAATTTTTGACTACATAAACCACCTCTCCCACCTCGTCAAAGATAACATCTCTTGGCTTTTCCGGATGGATTCGCCGATAAGCTTCCTGCTTTTCTCCAGTTTGGGAACAACCCTGTTATAGTTTCTCCGTTCATAGGCAGCTTTTGCTTCCAGGAATAACTTCTCAGATGTCCGGTAATCCTGCCTCGATTTCTGATTCAACGGCAACAATCCGTAACGGTCAGCGTAATGTTTTAATTTATTTTCAACTTCAGTAAGGATGACCGCCAGGTCGTGATGCATCGAATCCTTGACGGTGATGGATCTCCGGCAGGCATACTCCCCGGCCTCAGCTTGCCTGGCTTTGCTCAGCACCTGGCTATAGCGGTCAATGGTCTCAACGGGAGGATTAGCAGAGAGAAAAAACAGGGTAATGAAGCCTCCCCCGGCGAGGATAAAGATCAGGATGATGATCAGAAGAATCATTCCCCTTCATCGGAATTTCATTGGTTATTAAAATATTATATGCTACCAATATTATCTTTGAATCATTAGTTTTTGTTTTTCAGTCCATCCTTTAGTTTTGATTTCTACCATATAAATTCCATTGCTTAAATCACTTATATTAATTTTCTGATGATTTTGTTTCAGTGTTTCCGATTTAACTAAAGTGCCGGCAATAGTGTAAATATTTAATGTCAACCCAGCATTGTTTAGGGTGCTTATATTCAAAGTAACAATGTCAGAAGCAGGGTTAGGATATAAATTAAAAAAGTTATTTTGAACTGTCTGTTCGGGAACTAAATTAATCAAGTTATCAAAACTCAAATTATCAACATACAGCACCGAATTGCCACGAGGAACATAAGTAGGCGGAGGTCCATCTGTACAATACGCGGAGAGCACTATAGATGCACTATCAGCAGAAACGTAACTCGATAAAGGTAGATTAAAGGATGTCCAGGCTGATGTAGATGTAGTAAACTTCATGATTGCATATGCAACATAATCTCCTCCATGATAAAGCAAAATGGAAATAACCATAGTGTCATTGTTTTGTGGAATAAATTTATACCAACCGCACAAACTGGTAGGATGACCTGTGATTGGAAATGAAGGCCCCGGACCATCCATAATCGTTGTTAAATTGGTCAATGTAATACCGAATCCTGCTATCGAGGGTAAAAGAGAAGTGTCACTTTCTAATCTTATTGAATAATTTCCAACAATTGCAGGATAATGATCGCTTGATTTTGTAACAGGGTAAAAGGGTCCTGGACTACTTGAGTTTGGTGTTTTCCATACTCCTGTCGGATCTTCATAGCTTCCTACAGTTGTCCAGTTTTCAAACCCGTTATTAGGGATTTGTGCATTAGTTGTAATTGTCATTGCAATTAACACTGTCAAGATAATGGTAAATTTTTTCATTTTATTGTCGTCAGTGATTATCGTGCTGACTCCGCACGTTTAAATAATAATGTTGGTTACTGTTCAGGTTTAAGAGAAAAGTTACGAACATATTAACAATGTAAATATAGAAAAAACCATTCAATAATTGGAAATTATTGAAAACTATTTTTGATGAGAAATGAATTTTTAAGATAATTATTCCGGATACTTGCATTCATGATGCAACTGATCCAAATCGAACTTCAGAAGGTAATTGAGGAGCTGACAAAAAAGTCGCATAAAACCAGTGGCAATAGCCACAAACCCCCATCAACAGACGCATTTAAAAAACTCATCCACAATAACCGGCAGAAGAGCGGTAAAAAACCTGGAGCACAGCCGGGGCATAAAGGCTCGACACTAACCATGGTTGAAAACCCAGATCCGCTCCTATATTTCTACACTTAGAAAACAAGGCTACAACGTCCTCGACTCATTGCAACTCGCCATTGAAGGCACTCCTGCGAGTTTTGCCTTGGCTAAAGCTGAACAGTAACAAAATTTATTACTATGAAACGTTTCATCTGCCTTATCCTACTTCTTTCCCTGGTAGCCGGAGGAGTCAGTGCGCAAGGGATGATCTCCAAATGGAGACTGGATAACAATGATAAACAAAAAACCTACGATCTCTTTATGAGTGTCCTTCTGAATTTCGGAACCGTCGATATCTTCATGAGCATCAACATGAACAGCTACGCCACAGCTACCTTATCCGGACTCTCCTCTGCCCAGCTCACCTACGACGGGGAACTGGTCCCGTTGGATGACTCAGGTGTGCAAAAAGGCTGGGTTCCGGGGAGGTAATTCCATATCAGCAACCTTGACAAGCTGAATCCATTTTTCCCCTCCTATCCAATCCAAAAGATTTATATTTGCCGTTAAATGTGGCATAAAACAATTGCGGCAGGGAAAGGATTCCTCACAAGGCTGGGTGATTTCATCCGGAGAAAACACTACAACAAGACGGTAGTTACTTCCATCCTCACATGGATTCCATATATTGTAGGATCCGTGGTAACAGCACTGGTGGCCATCCTCTATGCGAAAATTTTTGACTACATAAACCACTTATCCCACCTCGTCAAAGACAACATCTCCTGGCTTTTCTTCATCATTACCCCCGTTTGCCTGCTGCTGGGCTGGTGGATTATTAAAAAGGTCTCCCCGGCTGCATCCGGCAGCGGGATCCCCCAGCTGATGGCAGCCCTGGATCCGAAACGGGATCCGAAAAAAGTGTCGACCGGATTCCTGCTTGGTGGCCGGACACTTATCGCGAAATTTACCAGCAGTATCATAGCGTTGCTAGGTGGAGCGGTGATCGGGCGTGAAGGGCCTATGATCCAGATCAGCGCCTCTATTTTTTACATCGTCCACAAGTTTATCCCCAAAGAGTGGCCCCGCATCGATCGCGGCAGGATGTTGATTGCCGGCGGGGCCGCGGGGTTGGCAGCCGCCTTTAACACCCCGCTGGGAGGGATTGTTTTTGCCATTGAAGAACTCGCGCGCACCCACCTGAATACGTTCAAATCCTCCCTGCTCTATGCGGTTATCTTCTCTGGTATGACTGTACAGTGGATTCTCGGTCCCTATCTTTTCCTCGGATTTCCAAAGGTGGATGCCGTCGGATTTTCCATGCTCGGGTATGTAGTCCTCTTCAGCTTCATTACGGGCTTGGCGGGAGCTTACAAAGGGAAACTGATCCTGCAGCTGATCTACCTGAAACGGAAGCTGAAGAAACCTGCTCTTCGGATCCTGTGGGTTGCCCTGTCGGGCGTAGTCCTGGCGTTTCTGTTCTATTTCAATAAGAATGTGGCTTTTGGCCCGGGGAAAGACATCATGGGGCAGATCCTTTTTAACACGGATACGAACGAGATCTCGGTCTGGTTGCTGCTCAGCCGCTATTTCGGGGCCATTATCTCTTACACGTCGGGCATTGCCGGAGGGGTGTTCGCCACTTCCCTCTCTTCCGGATCCATCATCGGCGAGCTGTTGATGAGCCTGATGAACCTCGACCAGGAGAACAAGTTGCTGATCCTGGTCGCCATGATCGGCTTTCTGACCGGCATCACCCGTGCTCCTTTCACCTCTTCTATCCTGGTACTGGAGATGACCGACCGCCATTCAGCCATCTTCATGTTTATCCTGGCGGGCCTTATCTCCTCCGTTGCCGCCCGTATCATCGACAAGAAGTCGTTGTATCAAAGATTGGAGTGGAATTATTTAAGATGAAAGGGAAGTCAGTACCCCAGCATTTGTTTCATCTGTTTAAGAAGATTTACAACCACTTTGCCCTGGGCTTTATCCAACGTCCGATCCTGGTGATAAAGTGTGGATTCTGACAGGATCATGCAATCGGTGACAGGATCGTAACCCGCCACCGTGAGATATCCGAAATGACTGCCCGTGTGACCGTATCCCAGCTCTTCATTGAATTCGATCCCAAGGCCGTACGAATCATTTGATGGCAAACACTCCATCATCCGGTTCACCTGCGTGGAGTTCAGTCCTGCCTTCCCTGTAAACAGGTTCCTGTAAAATATGGACAGATCCCTGAAACTGGAAATCATGTTCCCTTCGGCGATGCCAAACGACATGTTGAACATGGTAAGGTCGATGGATGTGCTGTTCACATATAGGTATCCGTGAAGGAATGGTGCAGGAAGCGCCGTATCCGTGCCCAGGTAAGGCAGGGTGGTCTCGTTCAGCTGGTTTTTGACGAGGAACTCATCCCTGACAAAATCCTGGTAGGCCTCTCCGCTGACCCGTTCGATGATCTTGGCAAGCAGGGTGTAGCCATTGTTGCTGTAGTGGTGTTCAATTCCAGGTTCTCCGTAGGTGAGCTGGTGCCGGGAAATCAACCGGTGAAGTTCATCGAGAGTGAACTGGTGATACCTGTCCATTTGCGTCAGGATCGCCATATAGTAAAACTGACCTGCGTACCAGGCGCTGACTGTATCCGGAACCGGGGAATTGACCTGGTCGAAAATGTTGGCCCGGTGTTCCAGGAGCTGGCGGATGGTGATCCGGTTTTTATATGGTATCTGGTAAGAGGTATCATCCGGGAGGTAAGACATGGTTGTTCCCGGAATCAGATTGGTTACTGTATCTTCAATGTTCAGCTTGCCTTGTTGATCGAGCAGCATGATGGCAGCAGCGGTGAAGGTTTTCGTAATGCTGGCTGCACGGAAACGGGAACTCGCAGAAGCTCCCGGGTCCAGGCTTGAAGAGACGAAAAAGCTTCCTTTCGGGCAAACGATATAAACGCCAAGGCCGCCTTGCCAGTTCGGAATCTGGCTTGTATAATTCTGCCATGTCGTATCTATAGAATACTGCAGTACCTGGGTATAATCTGTCGTCGAAGGAGGATCCGATTTTTTGCACCCCGAGGCCATGACCAGCAGGATCACAATGAAGATAAAATAGGTTGTTTTCATTTTTTGTCAGTTTTTGAAATAGTTCTTCAGGTCGATCTCTTCCCAGCCGGAATAGCCCCTGACTTTCAACCAGATTTTCAACTCGGAAGGCTGAGCAACAACCGAATAGATGGTTTGAACAAGACCTTCTTCGGGGAAAGTGGCTCCTCCTTCAGGAATTGTACTATCAAAAATCTCCATCATTTTCTGAGGAGTAATATTCCCTTTATTTTGCTCGCCCTGTTGCATGAGATGGGTTCGGCGGGTATAGGTAAAACCCTCTCCCTCATTGGTCGAATCATAGAATATAATCGGGTAGTTGTGCCACGACGGATCGACAAAGTCGTTAGAGGCGGCGATCAGCCCCTCAGCTTGCCTGGCAACCACCCGGTAGGTTGCCCATTCATAAATCGTGGCATGGTCGGGAAAAGAAGCATTCATGATGAGTCCGGCCGCCGTAAGAGTGGTATTGAACCAACGATCGACCTCCGCACCGGAAGTATTCCTGAAGAGGCTTTCCAATAAAATATGGTTGACGGTTTCCCGCCCTGAACAGCTTGTTGTATCGGCAGACTGTCCATTTTGTAGTTCAAGGAAAATCCCTTTATTATTAATAGCAGTCTGATAGAAAAGCGATCCGATGAAATCGATATTTGCCACAGATGCAGGGGAGCCTATTGGGTTCCAGACGACAATGTGGAAGTACTTGCTGAACCTGCGCAAATTCTCTGAGGCCAGATCAAGGTTCCTGCCGGTCACTACAGTATGATCGGGGGTATAATCTCCCCATGCCGAGAGACTGCTGCAACCGGTATAATAGATCATGAGAAAAACTGATGACATGATCTTTGTTTGATCCATGCTCAGTCCGTTGGTTTCGGTCATCCCGTCAATATATTCTTTGAATATCTGAGGAAACTTGTCGTAATAAACCTGCCCTAACCCTACAAGCTGTTCATAGTTTAATCCTTGCTCACCTACCAGAAAATCGGTTACCGCCTCTTTGTAGAATTCCCCGAGCTGTTGTTTTAAAAGAAGGCCATATTGGCGTCCCATCTGGTGAAAGGTCCCATGAAGCTCAGCGATGTAAAAAGAGCCGGATGGAGATTTAGACAGCTTCCCGCCTTCGAAAGCATCCTGAGGAGTATAAGGGGTTGGATTCTTAGTACAACCCATGGAAAACCCCAGAACCAGAAGGCCCAGGGTTAAAAACCGGATGATTTTGTACATCTGAAAAGAGATTAGATGATTGTTCTATTTTTTTATAGCTGTCAGGAGCCCAGATCCCGATGACCATGCCGGGGACCCTTGCTTATCAGAGCCAGGAGCACTGAGAACAATTTTGATTTCATGGAGCCGGGATAAAAAGGGGTAATTGAACCGATTCTGTAGTGCGAGTGTAAAGGTAAGCATATATCCGGGCATTAGTCAATGTCAGACATAAATTTAATGTGAATTTACTTCTCGGTCCCTACCTCTTCCGTTGCTGCCCGCATCATCGACAAGAAGTCGTTGTATCAGCGGCTGGAGTGGAACTACCTGCTGTGACTCCATCCCCTGGTGAGCTGCCGGGAAAGTAAATCAACCGTTTCCTTGTGTCCTGCATCATTGGCCAGGTTTTTATTTTCCTGCGGGTCGACATGGTGGTCGAACAATTCATTGCTCAGGATTTCACCCTTTTTATTCTCCTCTTTATTCCAGCTGTACCACTCTACATACCGGTATTGATTTGTGCGGATGGAATAACCCATCATCTCATCCTTGATTGTTTTTGTACGACTATACCTCCCCAATAAAAACTGGCTGAATGCTGCCGTCTTCCATGCTGTATCAGGATTAGTCAGCAGAGGGACAAAACTGGTTCCCTGCAGATGACCAGGAACGGGAAAACCTGCCATCTCGCAGAGGGAGGGATAGATATCCAGGGCTTTTCACCGGGTAACGGCAAATCATGGCAATCATCATACCATCTCAACTCCGCATCTCCATGAACGGCATACCAGGGGCTTCCTTCAGGTGGGAATTGGTTTTCAGCCAGTGGAATCTCATCCCGGTCATACATGTCCCAATACTTTTTGGGAGCATTGATTGGGAGGTGAGGCCGGTAGTAACCCACAGAGAGAAAGAAAGGCTTTTTTTGTGATTCCAGTTCCTGCAGAATTTGAATTGCCAGGGTGGTCTGAGCTCCATCAAAATATGTATCATCATCTACATCAGCATTTTCTGTCGCGTTAGCTTTCACATACCAGTGCCCCAGTTGATCAATACTCGATCTCCCCGCATCCTTCATTTTCTGGATTTTCAACTCCTGAATTTTGATGTTTTCTTCATTGGCATATACTGCATCCGGGTCAAACGGAAAGCCATCAATATGCGGTTTCTCTGTCCACGATATCGTATCCGGAATGGTGTTATGAAACGTCTTCCCTATGCCAATGGTTGTATATCCATGCTGTGTAAAGAACTTGGGCAATGTAACTACATCGGGCACAACGTCCCTGAAATTTGTTGTCAGGTTCCACACCCGGATGGAATCGGGACGGAGGCCGGTTAGCAAACTGGCCCGGGAGGGATTACAAACTGCCTGCTGACAGTAAGCACGGGTGAAGGTAACTCCTTGCTGAGCCAGTTGATCTAAATGAGGTGTTTTAACAAGTTCACTTCCATAAGCACCAAACTCAGGCCTGAGGTCATCAATGGGAATGAACAGGATGTTTGGCACTAGTTGTTCCGATTTTTTCCCACCTCCGGAACAAGCACAAAAACTCACAATTAAAAGAGAGAAAACAGGGATTAATAGCAAATTTCTAACGTGTTGGTAATTGCTTTTGATGTATCCGGTATTTCGTACCTTTGAATGTGTCATTCAAAATCATTAACCATGAAAGTATTTATTTCCTACTTTTTAAGTGTTTTCCTCATCAGTTATTGTTTTACTGCTTGTCAAAACGTCAAAGATTCAAGATTCTTAAATGAGCGTGTTATTAGAAAAGGGGTAAATGAACAATTTGAACTAAAATTTGAAGCTTGTCATAGTTGCGGTTACATTTGGATCCTGGAATCGGTGGACACAACAACAATAAAATTGTTGGGTAAATCCAGTGAACCGAAAAGTCATGATCCAAATTTAGTTGGAGGAAATGCCATAGAAACATGGACATTTATCGGCCTTCAAAAAGGCAGCTATCAATTGGTATTCAATTACAAGCGTCCCTGGTTAGAAGAAATCCAAAAAACGGAGAAAATCAAGCTTATTGTAGAGCAACAAAATAGGTCCTCGACAGGCACCTCCTCCATTACGATTATGGTTCCTGAAAATGATAGCGCTTACAAAGAAAAAATGACTCAATTCGTGCAGGAAGGAGGTGAAAATCCACTAATAACGACAACATTTATTACAAAAGAGATAACTATTCCATATACAAGGGACATCATTAAAGCCAGCGCACAAGCCGCCGCCGAAGATATCTATCCGGCTTCAGCTTCGGCTGGTGAACCCGGTGTGGACTCAGTGGCTTACTTTAAGATTCGTGATGACACTGCCTATATCCTCTTAAATATGGACATAGATGGATGGGCAGGAGTATCTGTAGCTATCGCTATCGTTCATCCTGTGGTCGAAAGAACGCTTTTGCAATTTCCGGAAATAAAGCATGTTGTCTTTGATTCCATACCATGAGACAAATGGGGCTCTCTTTTCATCATCATCATACGGATAATCTTTATAGGGGGCTATGATGCTGGCAATGGCGAAGGATGCCCGGCAAAGGTTGATCGTTTCAAGCCATACGTCCTTATGTGGTATCAGACCGGGAATGGGAGATCATTGTTGGATGCAAGAAGGATGGCTCAGATGGACTTTATGGATAGCTCAGCAGTGCAACCTGCCTTCAACCTGCCCTCCCTGTATTGTCTGTTTGCAACAGTGTCATTGCTGTACCAAAAAAGAAAAAACCGCCCCGGAAACCGGAAGCGGCATTTTTATCCCTTTACGAATCATTCACGAAGTGAACAATTCGTCATTCGTCATTCGAATTATTCGTCATTTGAAGTGATCCCGGAGGGACTCGAACCCCCAACCGACAGAACCGGAATCTGCTATTCTATCCAATTGAACTACGGGACCAACGCCCACTCCTTGGAACGGGGTTGCAAAATTAGTAAATTCTTTGATTGCACCGATTGTTTCTTCGCAATCAGATGCTGGATCCTGGATTACTGGATAACTGGATACAGGATTTAGTTCACTGCCAGCCGTTCCGTTACTACACCTTTTTCCGTCTTCACCTGCACGATGTAAATGCCTTTGCCGTATCCGGTAAGGTCCAGTAAAGTCTCTGTTCCATGGCCATCCAGGTTTATGGGGGCTGTAAAGTGGACCCTTCCATCCATCCCGGTTACTGAAAGTTTGCCGGAAGCGGTAGGCGGGGTCGAAATTATCAGGGTTACCTGTTCCCGGGCCGGGTTTGGCCGGATGACCAGCCGGAGGTCATCAGCAGCCTGTTCGTCGATCCCGGTGCAGGCATCAATGGTCAGGTGCAGGGTGTCAAACACCATGCCCTGGCATGGGGTCTGAGAAAAGCCAACCAGCACCAGATCCACACCGCCGTTTGCTCTGTCATCATCGCCCGGGAAATAGGAGGTCTCCAGTTCATATTTATCACTGAAGGTGCCATCACCATAGGACCCCCAAACAAAGTTCCGGTAATAGGCAGCGGTACCCTGCAGATCCACCGAGGGTTGCCAGGAACAGATAGTGGTGTCGTTACCGGCAAAAATTTCCGGAGGGTAAACCACTTTGACCAGTACGGTATCGTACCGGGTTTGAGCCCCGTCACTGGTGGCTACCGCATATTGGGTGGTATCGGTTGGGACCACCACCGGATCCTGGAGGTCAGAGGTGAAACCAGCAGGAATAGATGTCCAGGCGTAGGTGTATGAGCCGGATCCACCGTAAGCAATCGCATTCAGCTGCACGGAATCTTCACCCAGGCAGAATTTTGCCGGTGTAGCCGATGCATACGTGGAGAACACATTTTCGAACGTAAACGACCCGACGCGGGTTCGCCAGCTGCTGCTGGAGGTGGTTGCATAATACTCCTGGGTGTACCAGAATGTGGTGGGATTGGCGGGATCCACGCTCATGGAGCTGTAGTCGCCCCATCGGCTGCGGCCACTCCAGATGCCGGTCTGACATCCGCCACCCTCGATGATGCTTTTCTCAGCAATCGTCATCTGTCCCAGCGGGTCGTTCCTGAGCCTGCCCGTATACCGTATGGAAGGATACATGGATGAGCTGGATATGGAATAGCCCAGAGCGATCGACCCTGCTGTATCCATCGCGATACTTCCCATCCATCGGCTGTGCCCGTCGGCCGGAGCATAGGTGCCCTCCTGGTATAGGGACCAGTTCCCCGTTGTTTTTCTGAACTCGTACCAGCGGACACCGGCAACCCAGTAACCCACATTGACAGTATGGTTTGTTACAATGGCATCGTATCCGTCAAACCGGCAATATTGCACCCGGTACATCAGGCGGTCAGAGATTGCCTCCAACTTCCTGGTGGTCCCCAGTTGCGGGATCCCATCAAGCAGGGAATTGAAGGAGGAGACGTTAATCTGTAACAGATTACCGAACGTGGAGTTAGAGGGATTTGTAAAATCGGCATGAAACTCATAGAACCCAAAATACTGGGGAGAGATTCGCTTGATAAATCCAAAATAGTTGGGTGTTCCTGCAGGAGGCAAGGGTCCGTCACAATCGGCAGGATAGATGGTGTTGAATCCCCCACCGCCGGCACTCAGCGTAAACGAGATTCGCACTGCATCAGGATCTCCGGCCAGCATAGCCGTACGGTCATATCCGTAAGCTCCGTTATTGGCAAATCCCTGGGAACTGAAGTTGTTGGACGACATGTAATAACCATCCTGCCAGACCCCAAATTTCGGGTAGTCGGGCATCAGGGGAAACTCATACTGCCACCGGTACCACGATCCGGTGGGATCGGAGGTCTGTGACACAGCTATCATCTGGAAGAAAGGGCCAGAGGGATAGTTGGGCAATGAGAACTGGGTAAAAAGCCACCGGTCCGCTGTTTCATCATACAACACCACGGCATCACCGCTGTTATCGTTGTTGGGCATGCCCATCCATATCGTATGGCTGGGGTAGGGTCCGAAGATCATCTCTCCTGTTTTGTTGAATATCGCATAGGAGGTATTGACTACCTGGAAGTAGTAGTCGAGGCTCGCTTCTCCGTATGTGTCGGGAGGGACTGACCCTCCGGCACCAATCCCATCAAAGTTGGAGATGGTGGTGTCGGTCAACAGATCCCCCAGATAATCCTGTAAGACAGGGTCGGTCACAAATGGAGAACCCGGGATGCCCTCTTCGTCGTCATTGAACCGGTTTGGGATCGCTCCTGTTTTCCAGGATTTGTCGACCGGTTTGGGCGCCTCCCGGTACATATCCCGCAATGGTGGTGATATGTCAAAGTATACGGCTTTGTCTACAGTGGGAACTAATTGACCGGTTTGTGCGTGCAATCCGGGCATACTCACTAGTATCCCCAGGAGCAGGAGAAATAATTTTTCCATAAAGGCAGGTTGGTTTTGGTATTGCAAAGATCGGAAAAATTTTGGAGATGTGTATCTCTTTACTAATTTTGATTATCCAACAGAACCATTAAACCAGAATCATATGTCAGAAAAAGTACTGGATAAGGTATCCCCCGGTGTTGTAACCGGCAACGGGATCCAGGAGATCTTCCGGATTGCCAAGGCTAACCGGTTTGCCCTTCCGGCCGTGAATGTAGTAGGAACCGACAGTGTCAATGCAGTCCTGGAATCAGCCAGAGCGGTACATTCCCCTGTGATCATTCAGTTCTCCAACGGAGGAGGGATCTTTTTTGCCGGCAAGTCCCTGAACAACGACCAGCAGCAAGCCGCCATCCGGGGATCCATCTCCGGCGCACAGCACATCCATGAGGTGGCGGAGCTCTATGATGTGCCTGTGATCATCCACACGGATCACGCCGCCAAGAAGCTCCTGCCCTGGATTGACGGATTACTGGATGCGGGAGAGGCCTATTTCTCCAGGCATGGCAAACCCCTCTACAGTTCTCATATGCTGGACCTATCGGAAGAGCCACTTGAAGAGAACATTGCGATCTGTAAACGATACCTGGAGCGGATGAGTAAAATAGGGATGACCCTGGAGATTGAGCTGGGGGTTACCGGTGGGGAAGAGGATGGCGTGGACAACACAGGCATCGACAGTTCCAAATTATATACGCAGCCCGAGCATGTGGCTTATGCTTATGAGCAACTTATGCAGGTAAGCGACCGGTTTACGATTGCGGCTTCATTCGGGAACGTACACGGTGTTTACAAGCCCGGCAATGTGAAATTGGAGCCCGTCATCCTGCATAATTCCCAGGAGTATATTCAGAAAAAAATCGGCACAGGCCCCAACCCGGTCAATTTCGTCTTCCATGGCGGTTCGGGTTCAGAACCAGCTCAAATTGCCGAAGCGATCTCCTACGGGGTCATCAAGATGAACATCGACACCGATACCCAATGGGCTTTCTGGGCCGGTGTACTGGGCTATTACCGGAAAAACGAAGGCTACCTCCAAGGTCAGATAGGCAATCCCGAAGGGGAGGATAAACCCAATAAAAAATATTACGACCCCCGGGCCTGGCTGCGCGATGGGGAGAAATCGATGGTAGAACGGCTGAAGGTTGCCTTCGCGGATTTGAATTGTATGGATCGCTGCTGATCATTTCCTCCCCTCCAAGGGGAGGATTAAGGAGGGGTTTTCCCGTCACAAGGTGGGGGGTCAATTCGTCGAGATCATCATCAACTCCCTGGGATGAATGCTCAGTACCGGGATGGGTGAATGGTTTACTACCTGCTGTGCGTAGGGACCCATCCACAAATTAGAGGTGGTTGTCTCCTGCTCGGTCATGATCGAGATCAGGTTAGCATCCACCTCTAAGGCATAGGCGATCATCGCATCTGCGAGGTTGGTTACCTCCAATGCTTCTATCCGATGCCTGATCCCTTCCTGGGTAAAATAGCGGGCCACCTGGGAGGCATAAAAATCGACATTCTGGCGGATGGCCTTGACTTTGGAGCTGTAGAGGCGCAATATGTGTACCTCGGCGTTATGCATCTTGGCAAGGTGGCCGGTAAAGGTGGCCTTCTGGCGGGTATCCAGTGTGCTGTCTACAGGAAATACAATGAGGGACAAAGGACGCCGGATGTTGATTCCGGCCCGGATGGTGATGACCGGACATTCGCATGCCGCAACAATCCGGTTGGCATTGCTTCCAATCCAGAACTCATCGAATCCGGTAGCGCCATGCGTGCCGGCCACCACGAGCATAGCACGACCGGTTTTGGCTTCGGCAGCGATCTCTTTGTAGACCTTCCCTTTCCGGATCTTGCAGGAGATCTTGCTGGCAGGGAGCTGCGGACTGTATTTGGCAATCATTTCGTCAAACCTCTGTTTAATACCCTCCACCGGATCATCCTTATGGTTTTCATACTTTTCACGCTGGCTGGCAGGTTTTCCAACCCACACCAGAATAAGATCGCACTTGCACTCTTTTGCAATGGACAATGCATGTTTGAATGCATTGATGGAGCAATCAGAAAAATCGATAGCGGAAATAATTTTGCCCATGACGGAGTGTGTTAATCGATATTAGATGAGTTGATCTGGTCGGCAACCACATACCCGTTAGGATAGTCACTCTGGAGTTCCTGAAGAAATCTGAATGCATCCAATCGGGTTCTGAAATCACCTACCCTGACTTTATAATTCGGTGAAATGAATGTTAAATAGACGCCTGTACCAGGGTATCTCCTGCGAAACTTCTCACATTCCATCTTTGCATTTATTTTGGAGTTGGTCCCTGAGTCGAAAAAAATCTGGATACGATAACCCGGAATGCCATCCCGTGTTTCATTCACCTTGATGTGTTTCTGAACCAGCTGTTCAATCGCCGGGTCCTGGATGATCTTCACCTTCCCCTCCCCGGTAGCCTGAGCCGGAAGTGCCACGGGAAGCAACAGGAACGAGACGATGATCAGGGCTGTTTTCATTTCATTCATCATTGTAGCGAGAAATTCTCCTGCGGGTGAATACTCAGTACCGGAACAGGCGACTGGCTGATGATCTGCTGGGCGTGCAATCCAAGTAATGCGTTCGATGGAGTTTCCTGTTCGGTCATGATAGAAATCAGGTCAATTTCCACGTTAACAGCATACTGGAGAGTGCTTTTGGTGATGTTGTTACTCACGATGCTGTCCTCCACAAAGGGAATTTCATTAGCGAAAAGATAGGAGGTTGCCTGTTGAACATATTTTTCTGCCAGTTTCTGGATCGACTTCAGGTGGCTGGAGTGGGTGGCTAGGATATGGACCTCCGATTTGAACATAGTTGCCAGTCGCACCACGTATGGGAGCTTCTGAATGGTCTCTGCACTGCTATCGATGGGTGCCAGGATCCGGGCGATTCCCTTTTTGATCGGATAGTCGTGCCTCACCACAATCACCGGAGAAGAGGCATAGGTGACAATCTTGTAAGCATTGCTGCCGATCCAATACTCTTCGTATCCGCTGATCCCATGCGTTCCCGCAATGATCAGTCCTGCCCTCTCGTTCCTTGCCAGATGGTCAATTTCATGGTATACCTTTCCCTTCTTCAGCTTGTAATCCATCTTCAATCCTTTCCCCATACGCTTGCTGTACATTTTGATGATCTCCTCAAAGCGTTTTTTGGCTTCGAGCCGGTTGTGGTTGGAGGTATCGGGGTAGAGAGACTCGGTGGGACTGATCTTGTCAACCCATATCATCAGGATGTTGGCTTTGAATTTGTTGGCCAGGGGGATCGTGTACTCCAGCGCATGAAGGGAGATGTTGGAGAAATCAATAGCCACTACAATCGCTTGCATGATGAGGCATATTAAAATGATTGTAGTAAAAGTAACAAAAAAATACTAAGAAACAAAAAAATGGGGGTGGAAACTACTCAGCTGGAGGAGATGGTATCAGGATAGGGGCTGTCGGAATTATGCGTTTAGTTAAAGTAGAAGAACGAGTTACAGACTAGTCAACACCGAGGGGCTTGCATCCGACAGCCACTCTATCACCATTTCCAATTTTACTAACCTTTGGAGAAATAAGGCAGACTAATAATTATACTAACAAGACAACCATTGGGGCAATGGTTGCACCCGTTGTCTATTTTTTAATGAATTTTTTTATCACCACCCATGCTGCATGGATATCCTGTATTGAAATCAGGTATATAGCAGGTGGTAAGTCTTCCAGGTTCAGCTCCTGCTGGAACTTTCCTGCAGGTAGTTGCCAGTCAGTCACCTTCATCAATTGGCCCATATGGTTATATATCCTCGCCTGCATCTGTTCCGGTTGGTTCAACGTGATCTGTACCTTTAAATAGGTATTCACCGGATTGGGAAAGATGCTCACGTTTACAGGTTCTGAGGAGGGAGAATCGTCCATCCCCGGAATGGCTGCATACACTATCAGCTCCAGGCTGTCGGAATGGGGATTGGTTTCATCCAGCAACAGGTCAAGTTTCTGTGAAAACATCCCCGTATATTCACTGAAAATCTGGTACTCACCTTGAGGAACCTGCTCGAAGAGAAACTCTCCGGATGGATCGGAATAGGTACAGAAATAAGGTACTCCAGTGGCATCTGCCAAAATCACCTGCCCCTCTCCCATCGGGATGGTTGCGCCAGTGTTCTGTTCCATCATCAACCAGCCCTGGATGTGACCTGTTCCGGCTGACAAGGGTATACCGGGAATCATGTAGACATCCACGTTGTAAATATGATGATCTATAAAAAGAGTATCGGCATCGGTCCAAAAGAGGCAGTCGCCGTGATAGGCAGGCAGATATTGGGAGAACCGGCTAGAAGACTCAATCAATCCTGTTTTCAGAAAATACTTGCCTTCAGTCACTCCTGCAAACCAGAAGTAGCCAAGGGTGTCGAAAAGGACGGAATCGACCGGAACCAGACCGGCCGGCTCAACCTTGTAGAGGTAGGCAAACGCCGTATCTCCCGTGGAGAGCGGGTTGTTGATCGGGTAGGCGCCAGCAAAGAGCAGTCCGCCAACATTATACTGAGGGAGAATATCCACCAATATGATCACACAGGTACTGTCGTAACAGGGATTCAGGGTGTCGGTCCCGGAAACCGTCAGGCACACCGTGAACTTTCCGGTAAAAGGGAAGGCATGGGAAGGGTTTTCACCATGGAAGGAGGAGCCGTCGCCAAAATCCCAGAAATAATCGGTGATATTCCCCGTGGAGGTATTGGTGAAGTTGACGATCAGGTGGTCTCCTGGATCCTGCTGATAGATGAATGAGGCTTCACAGTCCCTCCCCGCGGGTTGCGCCATGGTCCACAAAGCTGCGAAGAAAAGGAACATAAGGAGTACAATTCGTCGTTTCATCTTATACTGTTTTTAAAATTCAGCCTGTACCAGATGCCGGCTCTCAGTCCGATGCTGTAGGGCTGCTTATCGCCCCTGCTGCTGTTCTCTTCAATGGACTGCATGTAGTATTTGAACGTAGGTTCAATCAGGAGGAAGAAGTTCCTGGCAAATTGATACTCCACACTGACTCCTCCCGTCAATCCAAGCGAATGTTTGTTCCGCTCTGGCGTTCTCCGTTCGATATCGAGAATCCTTCCTTCGGGTATGTAGAAGGTGGGAGCAGGTTCATTGATGGAGATCAGGTAAGCGTAAAGCAATCCAGCTTCAACCGAAAGTCTCCAGGCAGGTTTGTTGATGATTCTGTACCCGACAGTGAGAGGAATCTGCAAATAGTAATATTTGTTCTTCGTACTGTAGTCGTAAAGATACAGAACAGAGTCATACACCGTTACCTGTTTGGTCTCAAACTGGGGATTCTCCGGGTTGGCCGGTTCTACATAAAAGGAGTTCACGTAGTAGTAAAAACCAACACTGTCGTTTTTCAGACAGGATATGGCATAGTCGCCGATATCGGTCGAGTAGGTCAGACCTGCACCACTCTGGATGTAGAACCTGCCCAGGTTGTATCGGGCCCCGAAGTCGAATGTATAGTTGTACTTGAAGGAGCTCGACGGATTACTGTAGAACACCATATCGGGCGTGATGTTGATGCCCATGTCGAGTGATCGTGACACAGGTTTACGGAGGATTTCCCAGGGAGTCTCCTGCGGGATCGGGTTGGTTACCGCCTGGATGGTGGGAGGGTTGGTGATCCCTGAAAGGATTGGCTCGGGATAGAGACAGCTCAGGACGGTGATGGACTCGCGGGACTCCATCTGTGATGCCAAAATTGGCTGTGGTGAAGTGGTGCCGTTGTTTGGTGGTGATGTAGTGATGTAGTGATGTGGTGATGTGGTAGTGGAGGAAGTTGTGGTAGTAGCAACCTCCAACTGAGCATCTGCTTGAGGGGCTTCTGCTGGCAATGAAGGCGAGGTAGCCTCTTTTGTAACTTCAGCTGTCACCTCTTCCATTACAGGGTAGTTGGTTGTCTCCACATTCTCTCCGGAACCGAGATAAAGTGCAATGCCAGTGATGATCACGGCTGCAGGGATGATTCCCCAGAATGCTTTCGGGAGGTTGGTGAACTGAAACTTCAATAGCTCTGACCGGAGCATTTGCCGGTTGAGCTTTTTCCAAACTCCCGCTGATGGCTCTGACCGCATCTCTCCAACAGAACTACGGAACAGGTCGTCCAACCGTTCGTCCTCTCTATTAAACTTCTCTTCGTTCATCTGCGTACTATCATTAATTATTTTTTCCGTTCTTCCAGGATCTTCCGGAGGTAATTACGTGCTCGCGATAGTTGGGATTTAGACGTATTCTCCGAGATTTCCAGTTCTTCTGCTATCTCTTTATGACTGTATCCTTCAAACACGTACAGGTTGAACACCACTTTGTATCCCGGGGGCAATGCCTGGATGGCTTTCATCAGCTCCTCGTGTTTAAATAGTTGTTCTCCCTGCTCTGATGGTCCTTCTTCCGGGATCCAGTTCCCCAGGATATGCGGGTCGGTATCCAGGAAAACCAGCTTCCTTGCCTTCAGGTGGTTGATGGCCTGGTTGATCATGATCCGCCGGACCCATCCCTCCAGGGAACCACTTTGCCGGAAGGTGGATATCTTCTGAAAGATCTTGATGAACCCCTCCTGAAGCACATCTTCAGCCTCCTCCCGGTTCCTGAAGTAACGCATGCATAAAGCAAGCATAGGAGAAGCAAAATGCTGATACAGCATATATTGCGCCTTCCTTTTTTGCTTCACACACCCCTCAATAATGTTCGGCTCCAGTGGCATCAGACCAGTCTGCAATTGGTTAGACAGTAATTGTTGTACTTAGTTGCGTCTTTTAACCGCTTTTTAATTAAAATCAAAAATAGCGTTTTTATATTTTATACTTTTGTTTTCCATGAATGAAAACCTCGATCCTACCGGAAAAACACTGACTCCTGCTGAGCAGGAGATCGAACGGGTACTCCGCCCGACGGAGTTTCTCGAATTTGCCGGGCAGGAAGACATCATCGAAAACCTGAAGGTCTTTGTAAAAGCGGCCCGTCAGCGAAATGAATCGCTCGATCACGTCCTGCTGCATGGCCCTCCCGGTCTTGGCAAGACCACGCTCGCTCATGTGATCGCCAACGAGCTGGAGGTCAATATCCGGGTAACTTCCGGACCGGTGCTGGACAAACCCGGCGACCTCGCCGGACTGCTCACCAATCTCGATGAACATGACGTGCTCTTCATCGACGAGATTCACCGGCTGACGCCGGTCATCGAAGAGTATCTCTACTCAGCAATGGAGGATTTCAAGATCGACATCATGATCGAAACCGGACCGAATGCCCGGTCCATCCAGATCAAACTGAATCCCTTTACCCTGATCGGAGCTACCACCCGGTCGGGTCTGCTCACCGCTCCTTTACGTTCCCGTTTTGGGATCAACTCACGCCTATCTTACTACCCGGCCGAAGTGCTGGAGAAGATCATCCGCCGGTCGGCCGATATCCTCCAGGTCCCCATCGATCAGGAGGCCTCGGTGGAGATCGCCAGGCGAAGTCGCGGCACGCCCCGGATCTCCAACCTGCTGCTGCGCCGGGTCAGGGATTTTGCCCAGATCAAAGGCGACGGCACCATCAACCTGGAGATCAGTCGTTACGCACTGGGTGCTATGAACGTCGATACCTTCGGACTCGATGAGATGGATAACAAGATCCTGGCGACCATCATCGACAAATTCAAAGGGGGTCCGGTGGGATTGACCACCATCGCCACCGCTGTGTCGGAAGATGCCGGAACCATCGAAGAGGTCTATGAACCTTTTCTGATCCAGGAGGGCTTCCTGATGCGTACCCCCCGCGGAAGAGAAGCAACGGAGCGGGCCTATAAGCACCTGGGGAGATTTAATCCGGGAGGACAGGAGAAGCTGTTCTGATTAATTGCCCTGGATTGCACATCATTGCCATCATTGCACATTATTGCCATAAATTTCCGTATTTCGTATTTCATATGACTTTTTGACTGTATGACCGTATGACCATATGAACCCTGCCGAACAAATCCGTTTTCATGCCCTTTCCCTCGGTTTCTCCCATTGCGGCTTTGCCAGGGCTGAACCGCTGGAGTCGCTGAGGCCATTCTATACGGACTTTACAAAGCAGAAAAAACACGCCGGGCTGGGTTACCTCGAACGCTACACCGAACAACGTCTGAACCCGGAACTGGTTCTTCCCGGAGTTAAATCAGTGATTGCCTTGCTAATGAATTATTTCCCTCCAGCCACCATCCCGGAAGAAGATAACTTTATCATCAGCAAATATGCATACGGGAAAGATGATCACGTAGTAGTAAAGGAACGGTTGCAACAACTGGTACTTTTTATTACCAAATCATTCAAGCCATCCCGGGCAAAAAGCTTCTATGATTCCGGTCCTGTGCCTGAAAAAACATGGGCACAGCGCTGCGGGATTGGATGGCAGGGAAAGAACACCCTGATTATTAACAGGAACGGAGGTTCATTTTATCATATCGGGATTATCCTTACCGATCTTGTCGTAGAACCTGATCAACCGGAAACCGATCATTGCGGAAGCTGTGATCTATGTGTCAAAACCTGCCCTGCCGGAGCCCTGAATTCTCCTTACCAGCTCGAAATAGCCCAATGTCTCTCCTACCAAACCATTGAGAACAAAGGGGATACCCCTGTCGACCTGAAAGGAAAATTTCGACACCGGATCTACGGCTGCGACATCTGCCAGGACATCTGTCCGTATAACCGGTTTGCACGCCCCCATGCAGAAAAGGAGTTTCTACCATCCCCTGAGTTGAAGGCCCGACGAAAAAAGGAATGGCTGGCTTTGACTGAACAGGAATTTAACCGGCTTTTTGGAAATTCGTCAGTTAAACGGACAGGATTCCATACCCTGAAACGCAACATGGAACTTGCCGGTGAAACACCGGTGCCTGCAGAGCATTAAGCCTCTTGGCCCCATCTGAATGTCGGAAATTCAAAACCTGCCAGCGAGAGCACCCGGTCCACGACCGTCATAGCCAGCTCTTCGATGGTATTCGGTTGGCTGTAAAAAGAGGGGGAGGCCGGACAAATGATTGCCCCGGCTTCGGTGAGCAATTGCATGTTGCGGATATGGATCAGGTTCAGAGGCGCTTCACGTGCCACCAGGATCAACTGCCGGCGTTCCTTCAGGATCACATCAGCAGCGCGGGTCATCAGGTCGTTCGAAACACCGGAAGCAATGCGCCCCAGGGTGCCCATCGAGCAGGGAGCAATGATCATGGTTTCATAGCCGGCGGAGCCGGATGCCATCGGTGCAAAAAAGTCACCCGGATCGTAAATCCGGAAAGGGAAGATGGCAGGATCGAATGAGCCCAGTTCGAACTTCCACACCGGGATGGAGGTCGCAGAAAAGATCACCCCGCACTCTGCCACCTGGTTACCCAATCCAGCCAGTCGGTCAAGCAATAGCTTCCCGTAAAGGGCGCCAGAAGCGCCTGTAATACCCACTATTACTTTCTTTCCCATTTTTTAATAACCAAAATTCAATGTTCGAAATTCCAAACTTTGAGACAAACTTTAAGTTTTGATAATTGGCATGTGGTACTTGGAATTTATTTGAAATTTGGTATTTGTTTCTTGGATCTTACATATTACCAGTTTCTCCTCCCCTTAAACTGATAGGCTACCGACAGCGACATCACATTATTGTACTGACCCCATTCAAAGAGGATCTTGCGCCATACGGTAGGCCGGACTTCAACTGGTTGAGGATGGCGTATGGAGAGCAAGGAATAATTAAACCGAAAGGTGGCTTTCAAATGTTTTGTAATATAACCCGAAGCCCCTACGATACCAGCAAGTGTGACCCTTCTGAAGGGATAATCGTTGGGGACCTCCTGCCCATCAACCTGCTCCTGATACCCCAGCAGCACATCCGCAGCAGGTCCGGCTTCAACCTGGATGCGCTTGAGAAAAGTAAACTGGTACAACAGGGGAATCTCAAGATAGTGAAGGCGTAGCAGGTAATCGTGAAAATCGTTCTCCTGATAATAGGAGGGCTTCCTGCTCCCCTTTTGAATGTACTCCATTTCGAGCTGCAAAGAGGAATGTGGAGAGAGCTCCAGGTTCACAAATCCCCCTGCCAGGAAACCAACCTTGGAGAACCCCGCCCAGTTGTCGCCATCCACCTGGCTAACCACCCCGCCAGCTAAAATCCCCCCGTCGAATTGCTGGGCAAAAAGATTAACCTGAAGCAGATACATCAGG
>JADHVQ010000127.1 GCA_016783905.1 Bacteroidales bacterium
CCGTGAGATCTTCTCTTCTATCTTGTATACCGACGATGCCCTCCGCAACTTTCTGAAGGCCTATTCACAACGAGATGATTTTGACAACACCATTTTCTTCATCACCGGGGACCATTTTTTCATGGAACTTGGCTACTCCTCCATCTCCGCCATTGAACGGTATCATGTGCCCATGATCATTTACTCTCCGCTATTGAAAAATCCCAGTCATTTTAATTCTGTCTCATCTCATCAGGATATCACCCCAACGGTGATCGCCATGCTTCAAAAAAAGTATCACTTCGAAGATCACCCATACGTTCATTGGCTTGGAAAGGGGATCGATACATCCACCGCATTCAGAAATATTCAGACGATGCAGTTTGTAACCAATGATCTGGAATTGGTGGATTTCCTGAAAGATGGTTATTTCCTTTCGAAAAACCGGTTATATAAAATCAAACAAGGATTACAGACCGTACCCGTGAAAGACGACAAGAAACTCAAAGAGCTCAGGGAGGATCTGAGAGTTACCACAGCAGTACACCAGTACGCAACCAAAAATGACCGGGTGATTCTTCACGAACTTTTCAGGACGATACGATTTGACACCATCCCTGTTTTTTCATTCGATTCGCCTGGTCTGACTTTTGATGAGAAGCCAAATTTGTTCATCAATCTGATCCGCCCTATTCAATTCGATTCCAGTTACTGGAAAATGACCTATGACTTAGCATTTCAATACCTGATTAAGGAGGCATCGGATACAGCAAAATTCCCCAGGCTGATCCTCTCCATAGAGGATACCGCATCTAAGAGTCTCCTCTATCATAAGATCCTTTTCCCGGAACATATTTCCACGGAGATAAAACCGGATACGTGGTATCCATTCCGTGCAACCGGGATGCTGAATGTGGGTTCCATAGATACCCTTCAGGAAAAACTCCTGAAGATCTATTTTTTCAATGACAGGCTCTGCCATCTGCGGTATGATAGTTTGATCGTCAGGCTCAACGGGATCAATTAGCGATGAAAGAAAAAATACTTCACCTGGTACAACACTTTGCAGTTATCACCATTGCGTTTCTGCCTGTACCTTTTCTGATCAGGATTTTTGAACTGATCAAGCTAACGTCCCAATACGATCTTCCTTACTCCTTCTGGTCAGTACTCCTCGCAGGGTTCGGAGTTGATGTACTTCTGTTTTTTACATTAGCCGCTGGATTCCTGATTCCGTACCTGTTGATATCACTGATTAACAGAAAGCTGGGATCGTTTTTAACCATTGGGGTTCTCCTGTTAGTCTCCATGGTATACGCTTTTTTGGTCTCCTATTTCACCATTACACTCGTTCCTCTCGATCAGGTCATTTTCGCTTATTCGTTTGATGAGCTTGTAAAAATCACCCTGAGTTCCACACGGTTTGACCTGATCGGGGTGGTGGGGTATGGTGTGATACTGGCAACTCCTCTATTGATCTACGGATTCATCCGGAACTTGCATTTCAGGGGGGAAGTCCTCTATTCATTTCTGGTCGTACTGGTTTGTTCTCCATTTCTCGCTTTCAGCTTGATGCCGGAAAGATCCTCTTTTCAGTCGCAAATGGATTATTATCTGAGGGTCAACAAGTTCATGTATGCTGCCACCAAATGTTACAACTATCTGATGAAGGATGAACTCGGTGACCTAGCCTATTATATTTCACCCGGAGGGGATGAAGGTGCTGACACGAATGCCATTTATGCTATCTCCAGGAGGTACCAGCATTCAAACCCGGAGTTTCTATACCCTAACCCTGGATATCCTTTCCTGAGATACGATAAAAGTGAAGATGTACTGGGTCCCTATCTTTCTCTAAAGGAGGAGAAACCGAATATTGTGATCATCATCGTGGAGTCCCTTTCCCCGTCATTTATGGGGAAGAATCCCTATTACAGGAGCTTTATGCCCTTCCTTGATTCCCTGAGGCAGCACAGTCTTTATTGGGAGAATGTGCTAGCCACTACGGAAAGGACATTCGGCGTGTTGCCTGCTATTTTTGGATCGTTACCTTACAGTCAGGGAGCGTTTCTCCATGCGCGACAGGTTCCGAATCATTACTCTCTGATCAGAACCCTGAAAGAGAATGGATACTATGTACATTTTTTTTACGGCGGAGATATTAAGTTTTATAATTACGAAAAGTTTCTCCGGCGGGAAAGGGTGGACTATTTCCTAACCTTCTTTGACGACAGCTATAAGGATCACGTCATCTTTGAAGAGTGGTTCCGATGGGGCTATCCTGATGGGGATCTGTTTGAAAGATCTCACCAGATCCTTGATTCCTTCCCGGTTTCACCCCGTCTGGACATTTACCTGACCATCTCCATGCATGCCCCTTTCAGGCCTCCGGATGAAAACGCCTACCTGGAAAAGGTGGATGGACGGATGCTTATCCTTTCACTTGATGATAACAAAAAGAAAGCAGTGGAGAAGCAAAAGCATGTATTCTCGGCCATCCTCTATACCGATGAGGCGCTGAGGGAGTTTTTCAGGGAGTATGCCGGGCGTGATGATTTTCAAAATACTATATTCGTGATTACCGGCGATCATGCCATGCCTGAGCTGAGCGCCGGATTTTCCAGCCCGATATCAAAATATCAGGTTCCCTTGATCATCTATTCCCCCATGCTGACTAAGTCTGCCACCTTTGACGCCATCTCTTCCCACCTGGATATCGCCCCTACCATCCTGGCTATGTTGCGATCGAGGTACCTGATCCCCACGCAACCCTATTGTCATTGGCTGGGGAGCGGAATTGAAACGGAAGCAAAAGCTCAGAATCCCCATCCGGTGATTTTTACCTTAAATAACCTGGAGACCGTGGATTATTTCAAAGGAGACTATTTTCTCTCTTATGATAGATTGTATAAGAGAGAGAAAGATCTGAACTTTATTTCGGATAAAGATGAAATGATCAAATCAGGAATGACAAGGGATCTGAAGGATTACCTGGTTCTGAGCAATTATGTGGTCGAAAAGAATGCCCTGTTGCCCTATACTAAATTTTTCGAGGAGGCATTCAGATTGATTCCTGTGGTGATTGATGATCCGGTCCGGTTTACAGGTATCAGAACCTCTGCTCCATTTATTTCAGTTGTCAGAGGAATGCCAATCGGGAAGGATTATAAGTTCATCGATTTTGATATCTCGTTGTCTTTCACAACCCCAGAGGAGGATACAGCAAAAATTCCTGACCTGGTGTTTGAGGTCATCGACACTATCACTCAATATTTCTATTATGCGACCAGGTTGATCCCGGATATAAGCCAGACCAGCACCTCCGGAAATGTGAGGAGGATGAAAGGAACCAATAGGTTCGAATTGGGATTTATACCGAATATATCCTCCAAAGTTATGAAACTCTATCTCTGGAACCGTTTTGAGATTCCGCTTGAAATGGAATCACTCAACGTTTCCGTGAATGGATATCTGCCGTTTGGGCATTCACCAAGTCATCAAGATACAATCAACCCATGAGCACTCAGAAAATCATCATTCTCGGAGGTGGCCTCATCGGGGGCCCCATGGCGCTCGACCTGGCAAAGGAGAGCGGATTTCAGGTTACGGTGGCCGATAACAAGAAGGAGGTTTTACAGAAGCTTGCGGATAGAAATGTCATCAAGCCGGTTCAGATGGATCTCAGCTTTCCGGAAGAGGTCACCCGCCTGGTGAGCACTTACGACATGGTGATCAATGCCGTTCCCGGCTTCATGGGGTTCAAAACCCTGAAGGCGGTCATTGAAGCCGGCAAGAACGTGGTTGACATTGCTTTTTTCATCGAGGATCCGTTTGAGCTGGATACCCTTGCAAAGAAAAAAAACGTGACGGCCATCATGGACTGCGGGGTGGCGCCAGGCATGTGTAATGTGCTGATCGGGTATGCTGATCACCTGCTCGACGAAACCAGGGAGGTGGCTTACTATGTGGGCGGATTGCCGCAGGTGAGGGAATGGCCCTACGAATACAAGGCGGGCTTCTCTCCCATTGATGTGATCGAAGAGTACACCCGTCCCGCCCGCCTGGTGGTGAACGGAAAGGTAGTGGTGAAACCCGCACTCTCCGATCCCGAGTTGATGAACTTCGCCGGGATTGGTACGCTGGAAGCGTTCAATACCGACGGGCTCCGCTCCCTGATCCATACGATCAAAGCTCCCAACATGAAAGAGAAGACCCTTCGTTATCCGGGCCATATCGAAAAGATGAGGATTTTGCGCGAGACCGGTTTCTTCAACCAGGAGATCCTGGACATTAACGGAAAGCTGATCCGTCCGATTGACCTGACCGCACGCCTGCTGTTCCCGAAATGGAAACTGAAAGAGGGGGAGGTCGACATCACCATCATGAAAGTGGTGATAGAGGGGAAGAAAGAGGGGAAACGGACCCGTTACACCTATGATTTGTTTGATACCTACGACCCGGTTACCCGGATCCATTCCATGGCACGCACCACCGGTTATACCGCTACAGTAGCCCTCCGTATGATTGCACAGGGCATCTATTCCCATAAAGGCATCACCGTTCCTGAATTCCTGGGGAAAAACCCGGAGTGTGTCCAATACCTCCTCACCGGATTGAAGGAGCGGGGTGTCAACTACCGCGAATCGATCAAACGGTTCGACGACTAGAATTCGTCAAACTTATCTTTGTCGGGCTTCTTGACTGTCTTGCGCAGCGAATCACAGTTGAAGGAGACGTCAATTTTAACACCGGGACGGGAGAAATCCCGCTTGTAGATCCCGGTATTGACGGAGTCGGCATAGACTTTATTCATGTAGATCGCCCAGATGGGGAGAGCCATGTTAGCCCCCTGTCCCAGGGTAAGGGTGCGAAAATGGGCAGCACGGTCTTCACACCCTACCCAGATGCCGGTCACCAGGTCGGGGGTGATTCCCATGAACCAGCCATCACTCTGGTTCTGGGTGGTTCCGGTCTTCCCGGCGATCTCATTGGTAAAGCCATATTTATACCGCAGCCTTATACTCGTTCCGCTTTCCACAACTCCCTTCAGCAGCTCGATCATCAGGTAGGCGGTTTTTTCACTGATGGCCTCCTGTTGTTTGGGAATGAACTGCTCCAGCACATTTCCAAACTTATCTTCGATCCGGGTGATGAAGATTGGTTCGATCCATTGTCCTTTGTTGGCAAAGGTGCTCATGGCTCCTACCATCTCGTACAGGGAGAGATCGGCCGAACCCAGCGCGATGGAATAGACCGGTGGGATGTAACTGGTCACCCCCATCTTCCGTGCGATGGTG
>JADHVQ010000004.1 GCA_016783905.1 Bacteroidales bacterium
TATCCTTTGCCGTTGACCGAAAATCCCATGGCTCCGGTACGTGCTTCCCCGGCCAGATCCGCCATCCGCTTCCACGAATTGGTATAAGGGGTATACTCCCACCAGTCTTTCAGGTAGGCCGACCCGTTGTTGCCCAGGCCGATGTAAATCTTGTCGTGAAGGGCAAAGGCAGTAGCATATGCACGCCCAACTCCGGGAAGAGGAGCCTTCTGCGTCCAGGTATTGCTGTATGTATCATACTCCCAGAGGTCGTTCAACGCCCGTTCTGCCAGGTCAAAGCCGGTACCAACATATCCCCGGTTACCCATCGTGACACCCACGGCGGCCATCCTCCCTTTTCCTGATGGGAAAGCTGCCCGGGAACTCCAGGCATTGGCGCCCTGATCCCACTCCAGTAGCTGATAGTTCAGACCATACGGTCCCCCGCCGGTGGTGATGTAAGCTTTGCGACCGATCGAAAAAGCAACACTGCCGCGAAGTGGAAGAGGAAGATTCGATTTGAAACTCCAACTGTTGCTGCCGGGATCATATTCCTGCAGATCCTGGAGCAGATTGCCGCTCAGCCCGTTGGTGCCGGTAGCAATATACCCCTTCTCCCCGATCGAAAATCCAACAGTCTGCAACCGTGCGGGAGAGTTGAAACCCTGACGATGAACCCAGGATTCCTGAGCAGGAACCTCATCCACACCAACCATTATCCATACACTTGCCGTGAAGAATAAAAATACAAATAGCTTCTTGAGCATACCCTGTAAGCCTGATATATGTGCCTTAGGAAACAAATATAAGAGGAGAAAATCTCTGTTTCAGGCAGGATTCCAGGACTTATGAACTGTGGATTGTTAATTCAGAGCCGGATCCGGAGGGAAATTGGCCCAGATGGCGTAATCGTTGCCCATGTTTTTCAGATAGTTCGACCAGAGTTCTTCCGGATGACTGGTGATCACTTCGTTGATCGTGGCGTGCGATAATACCCAGGATTTCTCGTTGATTTCGCGGTCGAGCTGGTTGGGATGCCAACCCGAATAACCTAGGAAGAAACGGATCTGGTGCTCACTCAGCTTCCCCTCCTCCATCAGGCTACGGACCACCTCAATGTCGCCCCCCCAGAAGAGGCCATCCATGATCCGTAAACTGTTCTCGATGCCCGGTAATGTGTGGATGAAGAAAATACTGTCAGTCTTTACCGGTCCTCCCAGGTAAACGGGGTACTCAAATCCGGAGAATCCTTTGATTACCTCGTCAAGACGCACCTCAATAGGCTTGTTCACGATGATCCCAAAGGTGCCCTCTTCGTTGTGTTCGGCCAGCAGGATTACCGCCTGACGAAAATAGAAATCCTTTAACGAGGGCTCTGAGATCAGGATGATCCCCTGTTTTGGTTTGATGATCTGACGCTCCGTCATATCCGAAAATTTATTACATTTGCGAGAGCCTCCGAGCAAATATAATACCAATTCATGGAGAAGTCAAACCGTCATGACAAATTCCTGCAACTCAGGGATGAATTTGCTTGTTTTACCTATGAAGGGTATGACTACAGCTACTCCGGCCATGGATTGGATATCCGTTTCTATTTCAACCTGGCCGACCGGTACAACTTTTCTCCTACTATCTTCATCCCGCACAAGGAGTTCTTCATCCCTGAAGAACAGATCATGAATCTCCTCCCAAGCCTGGTCTTTCATCTGGGATTGATCGAACTGATCAGTTACTGGAAAGCCGCCTGCCCTCCGCAGGTGATCATCAAGCCTCACGCACTCTCCCCCGACCAGGTTGCATGGTGGAAAAAATGCTGGTTCAACGGCCTCGGCGAGTTCTTCTTCCTTAACTCCATCTCCACAGATATAGAACACTTCCTCGAGGTAAAGGTTGCTTCTGACGATCACCTGGAGCCCATTCATTACTCCCTGTTACCCGATGTGATCGTCCCGGTAGGAGGCGGAAAAGATTCCGTGGTAACCCTCGAAATCCTTAGGAAACGCTTCGGTGTAACCTCTATGATCCTCAATCCTCGGGGAGCAAGCGTGCATAGCATATTCATAGCAGGATTTGCCCACTCCGGGATGATCGGGATCCACCGTACCATCGATCCTCTCCTGTTGCAGCTCAACGAAGAGGGATTCCTCAACGGTCATACCCCCTTCTCGGCGCTGCTGGCTTTCTTGAGCATCCTCTCAGCCGTCATCTCCGGGAAGAAATACATCGCCCTCTCCAACGAATCAAGCGCCAACGAAACCACTATCCCGGGCCTGACGGTCAACCACCAGTACTCAAAAACATTTGAATTCGAAGAGGATTTTCGCAACTATGTAAAAAGCTGGATTTGTCCTGAAATTGACTATTTCAGCTTCCTTCGTCCCCTTAATGAAATCCAGATCGCCGGCCTCTTTACACGTTATTCCAAGTATTTCCAGGTATTCAAGAGCTGCAACGTGGGTAGCAAAACCGATTCGTGGTGCGGAAAATGTGCCAAATGCCTCTTTACATACATTATGATGGCCGCTTTCCTGAAGCCGGAACAGCTGGCGGAAATTTTTCGCAGAGATATTCTTGACGATATCAACCTGAAGCCGCTATTTGACCAGCTCATCGGCATAGCTCCTGAAAAGCCCTTCGAGTGCGTAGGAACAATCTCTGAAGTGAACGCCGCCCTGCAAGAGACAATCACAAAGTATGCGAACCAATCCCTCCCCGCCCTGTTGGAATACTACAACACACTCCCCTTTACCCCCACTACCCCCACTACCCCACCTAACCCGATCACCAGCTCAGAAACCTCATCCTTCCAATCCCTCCTCCAAGCCTGGGATCCGCAGAATTGTCTACCCCACCAGTTTGAAGAGTTGCTGAAAGGAGTCCTCTATGGTTGAACTTCTTCGCCGGCGCCTGGGAGGGAAGAAAATCCTCCTGCTGGGCTTTGGCCGTGAAGGGGAGTCATCGTATCGCGTGATCAGGAAACTATGGCCAAACCAAAAGATCTGGATTGCCGACTGCAATCCTGACGTGACCGGTAACATCCTGCTCCACGGAGATCAAAACCTTGAATTTCAGTGCGGGGAACATTACCTTGAGGGATTAAACCGGTTCGACGTGATCCTGAAATCTCCGGGGATCATTCTGAAGAAGCTGAAAGAGCCGGTCAATGAATCACGGATCACCTCCCAGACCGATCTATTCCTTGAAATTTTCGCCCCGCAGGTTACCGGCATCACTGGTACCAAAGGGAAAAGCACCACCACCAGCCTGATCGCCCACATGCTCACCACGGGCGGGAAAGAGACCATCCTGCTCGGGAACATCGGCACCCCGGCCTGGCACTTTTTCGACCTGATCACACCCCAAACACTCATCGTCAACGAGATCTCATCACACCAGCTCGAATACATCCGCCACGGGCCGCACATCTCCCTGCTGCTCAATATCTTCGAAGAACACCTTGATGCCTACCGCTCCTACCACGACTACCAGCTGGCCAAGATGAAGATCGCCACCACACAGGTTGCTGGCGATTACTTTCTGTATAACAGTGATGACACCCTCATCCGGGAGCACATCGGATCGCTGCCACTAAAACCGCAGCTGATACCTCTCTCCCTGCAACAGCAATTTGACGTTGGTGCCTTCAAACGAAACGGGGAACTGGTGATCCGGATCCCGGGGCGAAACGAGCTGGTCGTCCATGAACCACACAACCGGTACCTGAAAGGGGAACACAACCTGCGCAACATCCTGGCCGCTATCACTGCCTGCTGGCTTCAGCGAGTAACCGAAGAGGCCATCCTCGACGGGCTGGCTTCATTCAAAGGACTGGCCCACCGCATGGAGTACCTGGGGTGCCAGCATGGGATTCACTGGGTGAATGACTCCATTGCCACCATCCCCGAAGCCTGCATCGCTGCCATGCAATCCCTCCCCGATGTGGATACCCTTATCCTGGGTGGATTCGACCGGGGGATCGACTACGAAATGCTGAGCCGGTTCCTGCTTCAGGCTCCGGTACGGACATTGATCTTCAATGGGGCTGCCGGCCGGCGGATCGGCACGGAGTTGGAAAAGATAGATCAAACAATAAAAACGCGGAAAAAGCTGTTTTACATCAACCGTTTCGATGACCTACTGCCACTGGTGCTGGAACACACCCGGCAGGGAACCACTTGCCTCCTGTCTCCGGCTGCCGCCAGCTACGACGAATTTCGCAGCTTTGAAGAACGCGGCTTACGCTTCCGGCAACTGGTAACCGAAGAATGATACGAGATACGAGATACGGGATACGGGATACGGGATACGAGATAGAGGCTGCGCCTGATAGAGCTTCACTGATGGAGCCTTCGGCTGATAAAAGGCCTGCGGTCTTGATAGAACTGACAAAAATAATAAATTTGAACCTTGAACCAAAAACTATGAACCTCCTCTTAAAAATATTCTCACCACCTCACCACCTCACTACCCACACTACCTTCACCACCCACACTACCTTCACCACCCACACTGCCCTCACCCCCCTCACTACCCTCACCACCCTCACCATCCTCACCACAATCTTGTTCCTCTCATTTTTCTCTGCCAAAGCTCAAACCTCTTATGAGGATCAGGTCCACGCTTACATTGATGCTTACAAAGAGATCGTGGTTCAGGACATGCGCACCTACGGCATCCCGGCCAGCATCAAGCTGGCACAGGCAATCATTGAATCAAGAGCCGGGCAGAGCATCCTGTCCAGGGAGGCTAACAACCATTTCGGAATTAAGTGCCACAAGGAATGGACCGGGAAGACTTACTGGATGGACGATGATGCTCCTAATGAGTGCTTCCGGAAATACGACCATGCCGCGAAGTCGTTCCGTGACCACTCTGAGTTCCTGACCACCCGGGACCGCTATCAGTTCCTCTTTTCACTCGATGTCCAGGACTACCGGGCCTGGGCTTACGGACTGAAGTCGGCGGGTTACGCTACCAATCCGAAATACCCCGACATGCTGATCGACATCATCGAACGTTTCTCGCTCAACCAATACGATCTTCCTGAAGAAGCGGTGGTAGCGGTGGCCACTACACAAGCTGATGAAAACCTCATGGAGGCCTACCGGCAGTTACTCGCCTACTTTGCCCCGGGCCCCAACAACCGGAAGGTCTACCTGAATAACAATGTCCAATGCACCATAGCGCTGGAGGATGATGACCTGCTAAAGATTGCCCGCGATTTTCAAGTGAAGGCAGCTGATTTGTTGCGATTCAACGACCTGAAAAGGGCCGGAGGAGTCAGGGAAGGCCAGGTAGTCTACCTCGGGAAAAAGAAACGGAAAGCAGTGCAAAAACAACATGTGGTTGGCTACAACCAAACCATGTGGGAGATTTCCCAGGTCTTTGGCATCCGCCTGGCCAACCTCTACCGTAAAAATCTGCTCCCCGAAGGCTATGCCCCCCCCGCCGGAAAGATACTAAAGCTAAAGTAAACCCTAAAAAATGTTCCCTCCCCTCCAAGGGGAGGGTCAGGGTGGGGTCATCAACCTAAAACCTCGTTAACCTGAATCCCTTCACCATCTTCCCTGCACCGATTACCAGGTTCAGACGGTTTTTATCCTCCAGCGTGCCGATGTCGAACGGGGTGGTTCCTTTCACGCCCGATTCGATCTCCACATAGCCGTGCCGGTCAAAAAGAAACACTTCATTGGAGGTAGGTGAGATGATGCCGATGAAGGTTTTGCCGTTGAGCGTCTTCACCAGATTGGGAGGCGAAACATCGTGTCTGAAAGAATAAAAGTAGATCAGCTTGAAGAAACGGTCGTAGTAGTAAAGGGTGTTCTTGTCGAAAAAGATAAACTCCGGGGTGCCGTCACCAACGATATCTTCATAGAGGAAATAGTGCTCAGATGTAAAGTTGTTGAAGCTGACACGGCTCACGCTGCCGTTCTCCCTGAGGTATACCACGTTCCCCATCGGATCGGTGGTCAGCCAGGGGGCCTTGGAGTTGGTCCGGTTCAGGAAAAATGTGGAGTGAGGAGAATTGGAGAACTTCTTCTCCGGCGTGATCTTCTTCACGCCGGATCCATCGGTAATCAACACTTTCCCACTCTTCATCGTAACGAAAAGTGTAGAAGAAGCGCCATTGTCATGCACCCTCACCGGCATCACCACCTCCTCCTCCACCATGGGGGAGGTCCAGCCGGCAGCAAGCTGACCGTTAAGGTTGAAGTTGTAAATCCGGTTGTTCCGGAAAGCGATCACCACCTGGAACTCTTCGGGAGTGCCGGAGTAAATGTGCCCCAACCGGGTAAGACCAGAAGGGCCGGAGGATGAAGGGCTAGAATGGGGCAGGAAACCAGGAGACAGGATAGATAAACCGTTGGAAGCACGCACCGGGAACTTCATCGGGAAGCGATCTGCCAGCATGCCATCACTCCGGATCAGGTAGAGATGGTTCCCGGTGTTAAAGAGGTAGAAAAGCGAGTCATTTCCCGTCAGCAGGATCTCGTGGAAACTCCCCAGCACCCGGCCATAAAGCTTATGCTTCCAGAGCATCTGCCCGCTTTGGTCAAGTTTGTAAAGGGTATTCATGGTATCGGTCACAAGGACGGAGAATGCATCTCCGGCACCGGCACGGATGATCTGTGGAGTGCCCGAAACAAGGGTGTCGAGGCTCGTCTGCCACACCAAAGGACCCTCTTCGGTAGTCTTGGGATTGAACC
The DNA here is from genome assembly GCA_016783905.1 of Bacteroidales bacterium. GTDB lineage: Bacteria > Bacteroidota > Bacteroidia > Bacteroidales > FEN-979 > QYOJ01. The sequence goes on from JADHVQ010000004.1 coordinate 6,690, forward strand.
GGAGTTGCAGGTTGGTGTAAAACATCCCCTCCTCGGAAGAGAGCTGCATGGTGACCGCCTGAAATTTCTTCAGTGAATCGAGAATGGGGATAAAGAGGGAGAGATACTCCTCGGTAAGCACATCAGGAAGATCCTTCAGGAAATGCCTGGAGCTGCAGTAAAAGGAGATATTGGCACGCTCAGAAATGTTGTCGGAGATCTCCTGGTAGCCCCTGGTCTCCTGCAGCCAATCGCTGTTGAGGATTCGGTCGAGGAGCCGTTTCAGCACATCCGGATCATGCGCCAGGAAGATGAAATCCCCTATGATGGTAAAACAGGATAGATCAGATTGGTCAAATAACGGGCTCAGCCAAATATTGAGGACCTCTGAGAGCCCCGTCCCATAGATCGGCACTCCCTCATAAAGTGTAGAATCGGTTTTTTTTCCGGTTAGCCTGGAGAGCGTCAGAAAGCTTTTACGAGCTGAATCAGGATCGACCACCTGGAGGATGGTAACGGGAAAGATAGCCCCATCCCTGGGCGATGGCTGAATCCAGCACCGGCCCGCCTGTGAACCTGTCCAGGGATCCAGGAAAAGACGAACAGCGGTGTCGTAACGGGTGTTGAGCTCTTTAAACAGGTCGAGGTCATCGGCCAGGAAGCTGGCGCGCTGTAGCCTTTTCTGCCACCGCTGGAAATAATCGGGATAGTCCTCCAGTGCGTAGATAAGGTAAGCCTGGGTACCCGAAGGAAGGATCCCGGTCATCGTCAGGGGTTGGGGTGACTGGTTCCCCATGAGCGCCAGGGTCTGCATGGCGCTGTCGGAAGCGATCGTATAGCCGTTGAACAACAGCTCATCCTTCTTGAGGAGGAGATCCAGCCCACTCCAGTCGGCGTACCGGGCAAACTTCACCAGCCCCTGGTTATACGTTTCGTTCACCCCTTTCCACAACGCGAGGGAGAGATAAGGGAAATTGATGTAAAGGTTGGCGTCGACTTTCTTTCCGGTGGTGGAAGCAACGGTGCTGAAACCTTTCATCACCGAAACAGGCGTGTTGAGCGATAACTGGTCGATTGCCCTCTTTACCAGGGCATCTGTGAAGCTTAAGATGCACACTCCTTCCCATACCGAGGCAAAGAGTACATTTCGCCTGTTCTCAAAATGGATCCGGTAGATTTGCGTCCGGCCATACGGACTTTGCAGGATGGTCACCTTCCCGGGATAATGCTCCTCCACAAAAGCGGTAAGTGACTTCCCATCCAACGAGGTCGGGAGCGGAAGCAGGAAAAGGGGATCAAATGAAGCGCGGCCATGAACGGAGAGGGTGATGGTGAGGGGGGAGTCTTTCAGGATTTCACGGATCTCCGGATTACCGCGCGACATAGAGTCGATCAGCAGGAGCTGCTCCTGGATAGGCTTCACACCGGGATACTTTAGTAATTCCTTCCAGATGAGGTTGTTACGGGTAAGCTCTCCCAGTAGTCCAAGGGGGCTGTTGACCTGGATGATGAGTGCTGTATGGTCGGGGATCGCCTGCACCGGGTCTTTGCCACGACGTTCCAGAGAAACGTAGAGGAGATATCCCAGGTAGGGGATACCCACTGCCAGAATCACGATCATTGCAATCTGAAGTATGCGTCTGACGATCTTCATACCGGTGGCTGATGGAAGAATGGTTGAACAAAGGTACTAAATTAAAAGCTTCAGCTGCTTCTCCAGCCGGAAGCTCCTGCGATGATAGGGAGTGATGCCGTGGACCGAGATCGCTGCCTGGTGTGCCGGCGTCGGGTAACCTTTGTTCGCTTTCCAGTGATAGAGCGGGAACTCTTCGTGTAAGTGTTCCATGATGTCGTCGCGGTAAGTCTTGGCGAGCACCGAAGCCGCCGCGATGGAGAAAAACTTCCCGTCGCCCTTCACAATGCAGTGAAAAGGAATCTCCAGGGTGGTCCTGAAGCGGTTGCCGTCGATCAGCAGGAGTTCCGGCATCCGGGTAAGCTGTTCCACCGCCCGCTGCATCGCAAGGAAGGAAGCATTGAGGATGTTGATCTCATCGATGGTTTGTACCTCCACCCTGCTGACCCTGAAGGCCAGCGCCTCTCGTTCCACCTCGATGCGTAGCTGGTCGCGTTGAGCCCGGCTTAGCTGCTTGGAGTCGTTGAGCAGTGGGTGCGAGTAATCTTTTGGCAGAATGACAGCAGCGGCAAACAGGGGGCCGGCCAGCGCTCCTCTGCCGGCTTCGTCACAACCCGCTTCAATGCGGTCGTCGGTGAATTGACTTTTCAACATCTCAATTGGCGAAAAAAAAGTGTCCAAGAGCGGTGTTCACATAGAGAGCCAGGAGTAACAACCACAGCAACAATTCAAACCAGAATGGTCTCCGGAGGTGCATGTAAAAGTTGGTGACAAACACTGCCAGGCATATGCTTAACAACCCCAGGTGGTATAGGTGGAGGGCGTGGGCATAGAAGATGGTCAGCAGAGACCAGAACAACATCCACAACAGCACCACATTCTTCTTCCTGAGTTCAACCGTCTTCTCTCCGATATGGCGGAGGGTATCCTGCAATCCCAGTATTGTAAAGAGCCCCAACAGAGAGAATAGGATCCACTCTCTCCATCCCACCTCCGGAATGGTCAGAATCACCTGCCCAAAAAAATCAGTATACAGGGCTGGAAGACCGGAAATACGGTCAGTCAGAAAATAGAGCACCACCAGGTAGAGGAATGGGGTAGCCAAACCGATCAGTGAGCTTACCCACTCCCGCCATTTGAGGGAACGGTATATCAGGAAAAAGATTAGCAGAAAGCCGTAAAACAGCAGCGATGGAAGGTAGAAGAAAGAGGAGAGTGCCACGAAGAAGCCGGCGGTGTAAACCAGTTCAACCGGTTCCGACTGGTTATAGGCCTCCAGGAGAGCGCGAAGGATGAAAAGGAGGAAAAAAGTGGTTATGTTCACCGGGGTGAGGGTCAGGTAGGACGGGATAAGACTGATGAAGAGCAGGAAGAGCAGGGCAGCCAGCGAGGTGTTGTGTGGCACCAGGTCGCGGCGCGAAACGATGTAGTTGAACCATATGGCCTGAAAGATCACCAGCAGAAACCCAACCGCCATGGCTATGTAAGGAAAGCCGGAGAGCCAGTCGTAGAGTAAGGAATAGAGTGGTACAGGCCCGTCGGGAGGCGGCATCAGCGGCGGATGAATCCCCCCTGCACCCCACAGCAGCAATCCAATCACCCCAATGGTGACAAACTGCCCGGGAAAACTCGATCGGAAATAACGAATCAACATTCCTTCGTCCCTCGTTAAAGGTCAAACCCAATATCAGTCCTGTAATACTTCCCCTCAAACCGGATCTTCTCGGCATTTTCGTATGACCGGTTCAGCGCCTCCTCCAGCGACTTCCCGAACGAGGTCACGGCGAGTACCCGCCCGCCGTTGGTTACGATCCGGCCATCTACGGCTTTCGTCCCGGCATGGAACACGAGACTGCCGGTCACCTGGTCGAGCCCGGTGATCTCTTTCCCCTTCTCGTAGGAGCCCGGATAGCCTTCCGATACCAACATCACGCTGGCGGTGAAACGCGGGTCAAGATCCATCTCCACCCGGTCGAGGGTACCATCAGCTACGGCCTGGCAGAGCTCTACGAAATCGGCCTGGATGCGGGGCAGCACCACCTCTGTTTCGGGATCTCCCAGCCGGCAATTGTATTCAATCACGCAGGGAACCCCTTTTACGTTCATCAGTCCGAAAAAGATGAATCCTTTGTAAATAATCCCTTCGGCTTGCAATCCATCCAGCGTGGGACAGATCACCTGCCGCTCCACCTGCTCCAGGAAGTTGCCCCGGGCAAACGGGACCGGGGAGATCGAACCCATGCCGCCGGTGTTGGGACCGGTATCGCCGATGCCGATCTTCTTGTAATCTTTGGCTTCGGGGAAGATCCGGTAGTGGGTTCCATCGGTGACCACGAATGCCGAGAGTTCAATCCCTTCTAAAAACTCTTCGATCACCACTTTGCTGGAGGCCTCCCCGAATTTGGCATCGGAGAGCATGGCGGTAAGTTCTGCCATTGCTTCATCCATCGTTGGACAGATCACTACCCCTTTGCCTGCCGCCAGCCCGTCAGCCTTCAGCACGTATGGTGGATCCAGAGTTCGTAGAAAAGCGATTCCTTCAGCCAGCGTCTGGATAGTGAAGGTGTGGGAGAAGGCTGTGGGGATGCAGTATTTCCGGAGGAACGCTTTGGCGAAATCCTTACTTCCCTCCAGCATGGCCGCCTGGCGGGTAGGACCTATCACAGGGATCTTCCGGAGTTCAGGGTTGTCCAGGAAAAAATCGTGGATTCCGTGTACCAGGGGGTCTTCCGGACCCACGATCACCATCCCGATTTGATGGCTGATACAGGCTTCCCGGATCGCCTGGAAATCGTTGACCGCTACCGGGAGGTTGGTGCCGGTGGAGGCAGTACCGGCGTTGCCGGGAGCAATGAAAAGGGAGGTCAACAGGGGGCTCTGCGCCAGCTTCCAGGCAAGGGCATGCTCGCGCCCCCCCGATCCTAACAGAAGTATGTTCATGGTTTTAGTTGGTTTTCAATGCTTTTTCGATCGACTCCCAGAGGCGGTCGGCGGTCTTCTGCCAGGTGAAGAAGCCCTCCCGGGCATGACCCCGCTGGATCAGTTCCTCCCGTACGGTTTTGTACTGGTAGGTCTTGTACATAGCCATGGCGATCGATTCGGGATCGAAGGGGTCGATCAGCAGGGCTCCATCGCCGGCCACCTCAGGCATGGAGGTGACGTTGGAGGTGATCACCGGCGTCCCGCAGCGAAAAGCCTCAACGATAGGGATGCCAAACCCTTCGAAGTAGGAGACGTAGGTGAGTGCGGTGGCTGCCCCCAGCACATACCGGAGATGCTCATTGCTGAGGCGTCCGGTGAAAATCACGTCGTTCGAAAAAATCATCCGCTGGAAGGCCGAGTCGATGTCGGGAGTCCACCACTTCCGGGCTCCAACAATCATTAACTGTACATCCGACGGATTGGTCTTTTTGAAAAGGTCGAATGCCCGGAAGAGGTTAGAGAGGTTCTTCCTTGGATGAAGCGCTCCGATGAATAGAAAGTAAGGCTTCCCATCGGAGTAAAACTGGCAGGTCATTACCTTCTCCTCTTGGGTCAGCGGTTTGTAAATCTCACTGGCGCCGTCGTACACGATGTCGATCTTGCCGGCGCTCACCTGGTACTGGGTTACGATATCCTGTCGGGAGTACTCGGAGACCGTAGCGATCCTTACGGCCTTTTGCGCATACCTGGGAAAGTAGTGACGGTAATACCAGCGGGTGAGAACAGGAAGGTCTTCAGGGTAGTGCTCGAAATTGAGGTCGTGGATCACATTCATCGACCGGCCCTTGTAGCGAAGGGAGAGAAAACCGTCGGGGGAGAGGAAAAGATCGGGCTTCAGCCGGTTGAGCAGGGAGGGGAGATTGAATTCAAACCAGGCATAATAGAGAACGGGATGACGGGCCGGAGGATACTGGATGAGCGGGGTGATATTATCTGAAAAGAGGAACTCTTCTGAGAAATTCCGGTCGAAAATGAAGTAAAAGTGGTGTTCGGGGTGCTGGGTCGTGATCCGTTTCAGCGATTCATAGGTGAACCACCCGATCCCTTCGAGTTTGTCTTTCAACAGCAAACGGGTGTTAACCGCGATATTCATACCGGGATAATGTTTCCGGGTTCAGATTATTTATAACTTTGTAGCAAATATCACACTATTTTTTAGAAGTATAAACCTACATGAAAAAATATATAAAGTACCTTTTACCAAAATATCAAAAATTGATTCTTGAATATAAAGTTGATTTTAAGCCTCGGTATGGACATGGATTAAAGCCGCATGATTCATTATATGCAATTATAGATTCAAACCGGAATAATTATGAAGAATTTCTGAAAAAAATCTTGTCGTTCCAGGAGGTCTTTCTAACTATTAATGATTCAACAAATGAGAATAACGATACTCTTCCTGCATGGAATAACGAGTATCTGCCCGGCCTGGATATTGTCTCATTGTATACAATGATACGACTTTATAAACCGGAAACATATATTGAGATCGGATCAGGGAACTCTACTAAAGTTGCGGCCAAAGCAATTAAAGATGGGAATCTGTCGACAAAGATAATTTCCATTGATCCTTTTCCCAGAGCCTCCATTGATTTTCTGGCTCATGAAGTAATAAGAAAGCCACTTGAAGATTTATCAGATCTCAGCATGTTTGCTGATCTGAAGCCGAATGATATCCTGTTCATAGATAACTCTCATCGCTGCTTCCCCAATTCGGATGTGACAGTTACTTTTTTGGATGTGGTTCCATTGTTGCAGAAAGACGTTCTCTTGCATTTTCATGACATCTACCTGCCATACGATTATCCTCAGTTTATGTGTGATCGCTTTTATTCAGAACAGTATTTACTTGCCACAATGCTTCTATCTAATAGTAAAAAATATGAGCCTCTTCTCCCTAATTTCTTTATTAGCGAAGATCCTTTTCTCACAAAAATATTGAATGATTTCTGGGAAAATCCGGAAATGCCCATAGTGGAAAGGCATGGAGGATCCTTCTGGATTAGGGTTAGCGACTAAATCTCCTTTTTGATAATTGCTAACATAGATTTCAGACTGATCAGTTTTAGCCCGAATGCCATGAGGAGTGAAAGTAACCCTACAATGATCAGTTTCCCGATCCATGCTGAATGATCATCAAAACCTGGAATCAGAAGGGTAATTCTGTGTGAGAAATAGTTCAATACCAATACCGTTGCGGCGAAAAGGAAAAGTGTCAACAAATATCTCACATCGATTCTTAGTTTGAATATCCGCTGAACCAGAATAACCTGTGCGATGGCTGCAAAACCTTGAGTTGAAAGACTTGCGATTGCTGAACCCATCGCCAGGAACTCTGGTACTAGCAGCAGGTTTACTGTAACGTTGATAACCACACTTATTGATGCGATGATATTCAGTTGTTTAAGATTTCCATTCGCCGTCAACAAGGTCCCAAAAATATAACTTGTTGATACCCCAACAAACCCAATCATCAGAAACCTAAAGACTGATGTTGATTCACTGATATGTGCATCGTAAAGCAGCTCCATTATCTCACGTGCATAAAAGATTGAACTTGATACAATAATAATAGCGAATGTGATTATCAGAGTAAATGAAAGTTTTAACATCTCACTAATGGATTCATTCTTCTTAATCATCTTCGAGAAGATAGGGATAAGAAGGACAGCGAATAGGAATGCGATCATACTTGCTGCATCTAGTAATCGAAATCCTAATGCAAAGATCCCAGCTTCATCATTACCAACAGGATCATCCAGGATGGCCCCTAAAAGCACTGGATCAAGTCGTGTGTAACATGCCATCAATAAAACCAAAAGTGCAAACGGATAACTTCGTTTCAGGATCATCAGGAAAAAAGGCCAGTTCCATTTCAAAGAGCGAAACCTGGCTTTAATGACCACAATTGCAAATGCAGTGGCTACCGTGATCAAATAAGCCAGTGTCTGGCTGTAGACAAACCATTCGATTTTAAATTCTCCCTCTGTGACATGTCCCCAAAGCAGAATTCCGCAGAATAATATCATCAGGAATCGGTCAAGTACCGATAGAATGCTATCCGTTTTGAAGTATAAAAGACCTGAAATATTGGATCTTAGATATAGAAGAAGTGAGAGCAGAAATTGATTGAAGCCAAGGATTGCCAGTATTTTGAACTGTAATTCATTATATCCGACAAGTATAGCAACTAGAAAGATTACAAAGAAATAGAAAAATCCCAGGAGAATTTTTATTACAAGAATCCCTGAGAAATGTTTGTTAAGTAACTGGTTGCTTTGAGCAATATTCCGGTTATTGAAATTTGTGATCCCAAGGTCAAGTAAAATGTTGAATATGATGGTGAAATTGAAAATAACAAAATAAAAACCATATTCTCCAACGCCAACAGTATTTTGCACAGTCCGGTCAATTCCGAAAATCCAGATTGGCTTTATGAGGAAATTTAGAAAAAGAAGAAATCCCAGATTGATAAGAAATTTTCGCTGCATAACCTAAAATAAACTTTCCTAAGATTGAAAATGGTGAGAAATCTTTAACTTGTTTGACCCAAAATTATCATTTTGTAGGTAAAATTACTATTTACATAAGTATTATCTGCAATATTCTTCTAATACCCTTGTGGGGTATACCGGATTCGAACCAGTGACCTCATGAACTAATGCCTGTCAAAACAAGCTTCGCTTGTTCATTTCGTAAAAATCTTTAACTTTGGCGAAATTTTGATCGTTTCGCTATGACCCATGATCCAAAAAGAAGGGAAGATTTCGACTCCTCCAACATCGTGATCTTCTTTTATAAATGGAGGAAACCCCTATTCATCGTGATGTTTGTGGCGCTGGTCGGCTCCTGGTTTTTCTCCCTGCCCTGGTTCATCACTCCCAAGTTTAAATCGACCGTCATTATGTTCCCGGCGAGTACCAACTCGGTTTCCAAGGCGCTGCTGACTGAACACAGTCAGAAAGGGGAGGATCTGATGTCGTTTGGCGAAGACGAACAAGCAGAACAGCTGATGCAGATCCTCAACTCCAATAAGATCCGCGACAAGGTGATCCGGAAGTTCAACCTCATGGAGCACTACGGGATTGACTCCACTGCCAAATACAAATATTCGAGGCTCTTCGACGAGTACGAAAGGAACATCATTTTCCGCCGTACCCCCTTTATGGCTGTCCAGATCATCGTATATGACACCGATCCCCAGCTGGCGGCCGACATTGCCAACACCATCGCCGCCCTCCTCGACTCAACGAAAAACGAGATGCAGCACATACGTGCCATCCAGGGACTATACATCGTGGAGGAGGAGTACAAGGACCTGCAAGGGGAGGTGTATGTGATTGTCGACTCCCTGGTCATCCTGGGTAAACTGGGCGTGAACGATGTGGAATACCAGTCACAGGTCCTCAACCAGCAGATGGCCATCGCCATCATGGAGGCAAATGCCGAGGCGATGAAAGCCCTTCAGAAACGCCTGGACGTTCTTGGGAAGTACGGGGGTATCTACATGTCACTGAAAAATTTACTGGAATTCAAAACTGAACAGCTCACCTTGCTGCAATCAAGGCTGATGGAGGCCAAAGTGGATGCCCAGGAGAATATCCCGCAAAAATTTATCGTGAGCGATGCTTACAAAGCCGAGAAAAAGTCCTATCCGATCCGCTGGCTCATTATGCTCGTCTCCACCCTTTCGGCACTGTTCCTCACCATCATTGTGATCATGATGATCGAGAAGATCTCGGTAGTCAACGCACAGAAGAAATTTCAACTAGGACAATCGTAACGAAACCAAAAAAGCGAACCAAAAAAACAAACCTATATGGAACCCTTTTTCAACAGCAAGAACATCGCTGATATCCTGTTCCGGTGGAAGATCCATCTGGCGGTCATCGTGGCGCTGGCCGTAGTCCTCTCGGTCATCCTTTCGAGTCCGATAGTGATCACCCCGCTGTATAAATCCTACGCCGTTGCCTACCCCTCCAACGTGGCCCCTTACTCAGATGAGAACGAGACAGAGCAGATGATTGAGATGCTCAACTCCGGGGATATCCGCGATAGCGTGATTGGGAAGTTTGACCTGGCAGTCCACTGGAAGATCGATTCCAATTACAAATATTTTCTCAGCACCCTTTTCTGGATCTACTCCCAGCGTGTGAAGATCACCAAAACACCTTACGAGGCGGTGAACGTTGAGGTGTGGGATCCCGATCCCCGCATGGCCTGTGATATGGTCAATGCTATCCTGGATTTCTACAATATTAAAGTGAGGAAGCTTCACAAGGATAAGTTCTACGAGGTAGTGGTCAATTATGAGACCATAGTTAACGAAAAGATAATGAAGCTTGACTCATTACGTCAACGGGCAGAGGAGCTGGGAACCAAATATGGGCTGATGGAGTACCAGGCGCAAACCCGCGAGGTGATGCGGGCCCTGCTGGGCACCGGAAGCCAGTCGGGACGTTACAACGAAGCGCTCAAGTATAAAAAGAACATCGAAGAGAAAGGGGCGGAGATGTTGCTGATCCAGGAGATGATGGCAGCCGAAACAGAGGAGTTTGCAATCTTCAAGCTGGACTACGACCGGGCATTGCTCGACTACAACCGTGCTTACACGCATGTGAATATCCTAACCAATCCGTATGTGTCCGACAAGAAGAGCTACCCCATTCGGTGGCTGATCGTGGTTGGCTCGGTATTGGCGATATCTTTTCTGGCCCTGATTGTGATAGGGGTGATCGAACGCACCAGGTTTGTCAAGCAGTTTCCCTCGCAACATGCATAGCCTCTTTACAGGAACGGGGATCTCCGGCTTTCTGGAGAAGTACAAAGTGGGATGGGTCTACCTTATCAGCCTGGCCTATATCCTCCTCAATGCCTATTTGATCTATAAGGATTTTTATTACTCCCTGGCTATTCCTGTGTTGTTGGTGCTTCTCTATTTTTACTTTACACGGCTCGACTGGATCCTCCTGCTGATTGCCTTCACCACTCCCATCGCGGTGAATATGGTGCAATACGAGCTGGGAGCCGGGATCTCGATCCCAACCGAACCGCTGCTCTTCGGTGTCTTCCTGATCTTTATCCTGAAGCTCTTTTACAAAAATGATTTCGACCGGAAGATATGGACCCATCCTGTAAGCATTTTGATCATCATTTCCCTGATCTGGATGTTCATCACCAGCCTTACCAGCCAGATCCCGCTGGTATCGTTCAAGTACCTGCTGGCCCGGTTATGGTTTGTTATTCCTTTCTATTTCCTGGGCATCCTCCTCTTCCGGAAAACGTCAAACATCCGCCTCTTCATCTGGCTATATGCAATTCCGCTGGTTGGAGTGATCATCTACACGACCCTGGTTCACTCTACCTATGGATTTGAAGAGGAGGCAGGGCACTGGGTGATGTACCCCTTTTACAATGACCATACGGCCTACGGCGCCATCCTGGCTCTCTTCCTCCCCATCTTTATCGGCTTCTCTTTCAGCAAGGTCTATAGCCGGACCACACGCTTTTTCTCCTTCCTCATCATGATGATCCTGGTGGTAGCCCTCTTTCTCTCTTTTTGCCGGGCTGCCTGGATCAGCATAGTTGCCACATTGATCATCTACATGATTATCCTCTTTAAGATCAAGTTCAAGTGGATTGCCGTGATCACAGGATCATTATTTATCTTCTTTTTCATGTTCCAGCAGCAGATCTGGGATGTGCTGGAACGAAATAAGCAGGGGACATCGGGGAACTTCATGGAGCATGTCCAGTCGATCTCCAACATCACCACCGACGACTCCAACCTTGAGCGGATCAACCGCTGGCAATCGGCTTTCCGGATGTTTGATGAGCGACCCGTCTTCGGCTTTGGCCCCGGCACCTATCAGTTTGAATACGCCCCCTACCAGCTTTCTGTTGAAAAGACCCTGATCAGCACCAACGCCGGTGACCGGGGCAATGCCCACAGCGAATTCATCGGCCCCCTGTCCGAAGAGGGATTGCCAGGAATGCTGCTGATGGTCTCCCTTGTGATCATGATCATCGCCTACGGCCTGAAAGTCCACAAACAGGCTAAAACCCCTGAAACGCGCCTGCTCAGCCTCACCTTGCTGCTTGGACTCATCACCTACTTCCTCCACGGTACCCTCAACAACTTCCTCGACACCGACAAAGCTTCTATCCCCGTCTGGGCCTTCATCGCTGTGCTCGTCGCCCTCGACATGTACCAGAACAAGCTAGAGAGCCAGTCTTCAGTTGGCAGTTAGCAATCATTTTTTACCTCTAAATCCCTGAAGGGGACTTACTCCCCCTTTAGGGGGTTGGGGGGCATGTTTTTTCCCTCAACTTTTTTCACTAATTTTACCCCCAGCAATATAATTTATAACGATTTACTTTTTTTATGGCAACAACGGCAGACATCCGAAACGGACTGGTCATTGATTTCAACAACCACCTCTTTGCGGTCGTGGAGTTTCAGCATGTAAAACCTGGCAAAGGAGCCGCTTTTGTGCGTACCAAACTAAAGAGCCTGCGTACCGGGCGGGTGATCGCTAACACCTTCAATTCCGGCGAAAAAATCGACATTGCACGCGTGGAACGACGCCCGCATCAATACCTCTTCAAAGATGATATAGGTTACCACTTCATGCATTTAGAGACCTTCGAACAGATCGCAATTCCCGAGGAGCTGATCAGCGCACCGCAGTTCCTGAAAGAGGGACAGGAGGTTGAAATTGTCTTTCATGCCGACACGGAAACGCCACTCAACTGTGATTTGCCTGCATATGTAGAGCTGACCATCACCTATACCGAACCCGGATTCCGTGGAAATACCGCTACCAATGCCATGAAAGATGCAACACTGGAGACCAGCGCCGTGGTGAAGGTCCCCCTCTTTATAAACACCGGGGAAACCATCCGCGTCGACACCCGCACCGGAGAATACGGCGAACGCGTGAAAGGTTAATTATGAAACTCCTTACACCCATTACCGTTCAGGAACTTGCCAGCTCCCTTTGTGCACGGTTTATCGGAGATCCGGACCATCTGGTAACCGGAATCAACGAGATTCATATGGTCGAAAAGGGGGATCTGACGTTTGTGGACCACCCCAAATATTACAGCAGGGCTCTCTCCTCCAAAGCTACCACCATCCTGATCGACAAAGAGGTGGAGTGTCCTGAAGGAAAAGCATTGATCATCTCCGAACGGCCCTTTGATGACTTTGTTTTCCTGACCATCCGGTTTCGTCCCTTTGAAGCTGCAACATCCATGGTAAGTTCCTCTGCCAACCTTGGTGAAGGCACAGTGATCCAGCCCGGGGCTTTTATCGGGAACCACGTCACCATCGGAAAAAACTGCCTGATCCACGCCAATGCAAGCATTTACGATCACACGGTGATTGGCAATCAGGTCATCATCCACTCTGGTGCTGTGATCGGCGCTGACGCCTGCTATTTCCAGCGTCGCCCGGATGGATGGAAAAAACTGGAGTCATGCGGCAGGGCTGTGCTGGAAGACCACGTCGAAATCGGGGCTCTCACCTCCATCGACAGAGGCGTTTCAGGCGACACCGTCATCTCTGCTGGAACAAAGATCGACAACCACGTGCAGATCGGTCACGACACCTTCGTCGGACGCAACTGCCTGATAGGCGCCCATTGCGCCATCGCCGGCGTCACCCGCATCGAGGATGATGTGGTCCTCTGGGCCCGTGTCTCGGTAAACAAAGACCTCGTGATCGGCAAAGGAGCCATTGTCTACGCCATGTCTGGCATCGACAAATCTCTCCCCGGCGGCAAGACTTACTGGGGCGTTCCCGCCGAAGAGGCCAGAAAAAAGTGGAAAGAGCTGGCGAAACTCAAGAGACTGATTAAGGAAGAATAGGCATGCCCCCCAACCCCCTAAAGGGGGAGTAAATCCCCTTGAAGGGGATTTAGGGGCAAATTGCCAACTGCCAACTGACTTTACTTATATTCCTCAATCCTGATCTCCCTCCTGCAAAATTCGCTCTCCACCTTCTGCATGTTTGAGCATACGAGGATGGTGCGGCCACAGGTATGGTCAGTGATCAGCTGCAGAAAAAAGTTGATCCCCGACTTGTCGAGGTTGGTAGTGGGTTCGTCGAGGAGAAGGAGAGGAGTGTCACTCAGAAGGGCACAAACCAGCTTCACGCGTTGCTTCATGCCGGAGGAGTATTTGAGGATCGGCTTGGTTCTTACCTGGGAGAATGCGAGGAGGTCGATGATCTTCGGGATGGTGAAGCTGTCAACCAGCGGCTTGAATGAGAAATGAAACTCCAGCATCTCCCGAAGGGTGAACTCTTCAATCAGCTCCTGGTAGGGGGCAACCAGTGACAGGTGGCGGAAGATCTCCGTGTCGGGGATCCTCTTCCCGTCCAGAATATATTCGATGGTACCTGCCGTAGGGTGTATATTGCCGGCGATGACCTGCAACAGGGTCGATTTTCCCGATCCGTTCCGGCCTGTAATCACCGTCCGCTCGCCCGCCTCAAACCCGGCGGTGAGGTTCCGGAAGATCCACTCGGTATTGAATTTCTTGCCAATCCCGTTGAGGGTGATCGTCATGCCGGAGGGATTTTATTTTTCGCGGTTGTTTTTCCCGAATCCTTTCATGATGCCACGACTGGAGTTGGCGATGAAGCTGAGGATCTCATCCCGCTCAGGGGTAGCGGGCACATTGGCTTCGATGATCTCCACCGCCCGGGAGACGTTATACCCACGCAGGTAGATGGATCTGTAGATATCCTGGATGTGGTTGATCTGTTCGGATGTAAAGCCACGACGACGCAGTCCGATCGAATTCACTCCTACATAGGAGATCGGTTCCCGGGCTGCTTTGGTATAAGGCGGAACATCTTTCCTGACCAGGGAGCCACCGGAGATCATGGTATGTACACCTATATGCGAAAATTGATGCACGGCTGCCATCCCGCCGATGATCGCCCAGTCGTCGATCTCAATATGGCCGGCCAGGTTGGTGGCGTTCCCCAGCACCACGTTCTTCCCAATGATGCAGTCGTGAGCGATGTGGACGTATGCCATCAGCAGGGTGTTGTCCCCGATCACGGTTTCGAAGTTGGCTTTGGTGCCCCGGTTTATAGTCACGTATTCGCGGATCGTGACGTTATCGCCAATCTTGACGATTGTCTCCTCGCCGGCGAATTTCAGGTCCTGAGGGATCGCAGAGATCACCGCGCCCGGAAAGATCCGGCAGTTTTTACCAATCCGGGCTCCCTCCATGATGGTAACGTTGGATCCGATCCAGGTTCCTTCCTCGATCACCACATTTTTATCAATCGTAACAAAGGGTTCAATCACCACGTTCGGGGCCAGTTTAGCCTGCGGGTGTACGTATGCTAAAGGTTGATTCATCAGTTGTTATTTACGTTGGATCTGTGCCATCATCTCTGCCTCCATCACTATTTTCTGACCAACATAAGCCACGCCTTTCATGGAGATCAAACCCCGGCGTATGGGTGCATTGAGTTGGTTGTAAAAAATGACGGTGTCGCCAGGTACTACTTTGTGCCTGAATTTTACATTTTCGATTTTAAGGAAGAGCGTGGTATAGTTTTGCGGGTCATCCACAGTTTTTAAAGCCAGGATGCCTCCGGTCTGTGCCATTGCCTCGATCTGGATCACGCCCGGCATCATGGGATTCCCAGGGAAATGCCCGGCAAAGAACGACTCGTTCATCGTCACATTCTTCATGCCAACCACATAGTCGTTACCCATCTCCAGAATCCGGTCGATGAACAGGAAGGGAGGCCTGTGAGGAAGGATCTGCTGGATCTGGTTGATGTCGTATAGTGGTGTCTTATTCAGGTCAAAGGTTTGGATCGTGTCTGTTTTGTGCGATTTCCGGATCAGGTCTTTAAACAGCCTGGCAAACTGGATATTGGAAAGATGTCCGGGCCGTGTAGCAATGATGTGTGCTTTGATCGGCATCCCAACCAAGGCCAGGTCCCCGATGATATCCAGCAGCTTGTGCCGTGCCGGCTCGTTGGGGTAGAGGAGTTCCAGGTTGTTGAGGATCCCTTCTCGCAGTACCTCCACCCGTGGCTTGTTGAAGACCTTGGCCAGATGATCCAGCTCATCCTGGGAGATGAGCCTGTCAACAAATACGATGGCATTGGTCATATCTCCTCCCTTGATCAGGTTGTTGTTGAGAAGGTACTCCAGCTCATGGAGGAAAACAAAGGTACGGCAGGGAGCGATCTCAGTCCGGAACTGTTTGATATCGCTCAGGATAGCGTTCTGGGTGGTGAGGATCTTTGAATCGTAGTCGATCATCACGGAGATCTTGAACTCTTTCGATGGGATGGCGAGAATCTCTACTTTTTTTTCAGGATCGGTGTAAGAGAGGTTCGACTTCAGCTCGATGTACCTCTTGAGAGCCCGTTGCTCTATGATACCGGCTTTCAACAGCTTCTCCACGTAAAGCCTGGCACTCCCATCGAGGATCGGGGGCTCCGACTGGTTGAGCTCCACCAGTGCATTGTCAATCTCGAGACCGGCCAGCGATGCCAGTACATGCTCTACCGTATCGATACGTACCCCGTCCTGTTCCAGGCTCGTTCCACGGGAGGTATCGATGACGTTGTCCAGGTCGGCATCCACCAGGACTCCGGAGCTCAGATCGGTTCGGGCAAACTTGTAGCCGTAATTTTCCGGTGCTGGTTTGAAAGTCAGTGTTACCTTCTTCCCGGCATGCAGTCCCACTCCCACAATACTGACGGACTGCTTTATGGTTTTTTGTTTTTCACTCATCTGGCGTCAACTTTTTAACCTGTTTCTCCAATGTATTCAGTTTTTTGACGATATCATCAAGATTTCTCCAGTGTACGTAGTTCTTCAGGGCACGGGAGACCTCGATTGCGGGAGCGCCGAAGTAGATCGCGCCCTCCTGGGTGAGGCTGTTCTCCACTCCTGAGCGGGCGCCGATCTTCACATTGTCGGCAACCATGATATGCCCCACTAAACCAACCTGGCCTCCAACCATGCAGTTCTTTCCGAATTTGACCGAACCCGATAACCCACTCTGAGCGGCAATCACCGTATTCTCTCCGATCTCCACATTGTGGGCAATCTGGATCAGATTATCAAGCTTTACCCCCTGGCGCAGGATGGTCGACCCGATGGTGGCGCGGTCGATGGTGGTGTTGGCTCCTATCTCCACATTGTCTTCCAGGATCACATTCCCTACCTGGGGTACTTTCCGGTAATTCTTGTCGTCCTGCGGTACAAAGCCGAAACCGTCACTGCCGATTACGGCACCTCCGTGGATGGTGCAGTTGTTCCCTATCAGGCAGTCGTGATAGATCCGGACACCCGGGTAAAGGATTGTTCCGTTGCCAACCTGCACGTTGTCACCAATGTATACCTGAGGATAGATCTGTACCCGGTCGCCGATCTTCACCTCTTCACCAATATAGGCAAAGGCCCCGATGTAGAGGTCGCTACCCAGTTTCGCGGAAGGAGAGACAACCGACTGCGGGGAGATCCCCGACTTCTTCGCTGTCATGCCGGCATGGATCTCCAGTATTTTGGCAAATGCATCATAGGGATCATCTACGCGGATCAGTGTCAACTCTTCAGGCAGAGGTTTGTCGGGTTTAAAACTTGTCTTAACGATAGCCAGGGAAGCTCCGGTCTTATATATGTATTGCGTATAAGCAGGATTGGCCAGGAAGGTGAGGGTGCCGGGAATTCCCTCCTCGATCTTCGACAGGCTCGAAACCATCACCTCCGGATTTCCATCAATAGCGCCTCCCAGCAATTCGGCAATCTGTCGGGCAGAAAATTCCATTTAACTTGATTTAGAGGTTCTTACTTTAAGAAAAAGTGTCGCAAGATACCAAATATTTAGACATCTCGTGGATTTTTTTTACAACCTGGTTGCTATCTTGGCATTAGCTCTTTGGGATAGGAAAGGAGATACTTTTGTGTACGGGTGGAGAGAATCGAGATGTTAAGCTGCTCCGAAGCTTCGGATACATCAAGCAGCTCTCCTTCGCGGGTCCGGATATTGATCCGGTCGTGGTCAGGATTATAGGCATTGTTGGAAACCGCTTCTTCCGTGACGATATACTCCGTCTCCTCTTCCGTGATGCCGAAGGTGCGGGCAGCAGCCTCCCTGATGCTGGCCACATAAACTGGATCGAAGGGCTTGTTCCGGAGTTCGGCGCGGAAAAGATGCCGGTTTACCAGACGGTGGGAGAGGAAGGATAAAATGGAATCGGGGTGTGCACTCCATACTTTCAGTGCCGCAAAAATATCGAAATCATCAAGTTGTGAGAACGTCTCCAGGCACTCCTCCCGGCAGAGCATCTCTCTCCCCTTCACCGGATCCTGCAGGAAGCGTTTCAGTGGAGGGGTGGCAAAGAGTTCCACACCCTGCTCTCCCAGGATCTTGGAACGACGAAGAATGTTGGAAAGCATGACGTCTGCAGCCAGCACGGTCTTATGAAGGTAGACCTGCCAGTACATCAGCCGGCGGGCAAGGATGAATTTCTCAATGGAGTAGATCCCCTTCTCCTCTACTACCAGCTCATCATCCACTACCGTCAGCATGTTGATGATCCGGTCGGTGTTGATCACCCCTTCAGCCACACCGGTAAAGAAGCTGTCACGCGACAGGTAGTCGAGCCGGTCCATGTCGAGCTGGCTCGCAACCAGCTGGTGCAGGAACTGCTTGGGATAGGTGTCGGTGAAAATGCGGATAGCTACATCCAACGCCCCGTTGAACTGGTTATTCAGCCGTTCCATGAAAAGCAGGGAGATCTCTTCGTGGGTAATACCGGTGACGATCGAACGTTCCAGCGTATGGGAGTAAGGTCCGTGCCCGATGTCGTGCAACAGGATTGCCAGCCAGGCTCCCTGTTCCTCCCCGCGGGTGATCTCCACCCCTTTCCCACGCAGGAGAATAATCGCCTGCTTCATCAGGAAGAGGCATCCAAGCGCATGCTGAAAACGGGTATGGGTAGCCGATGGGTATACGTACTCAGTTAGCCCGAGCTGCCGGATCCGGCGGAGACGCTGAAACCAGGGGTGCTCCATCACATCAAAGAGGAATTCATCGGGAATAGTGATGAATCCGTAGATGGGATCGTTGATGTTTTTCTTTTTGTTGATGATTTCGGGTACCTTTGTTAAGGAAACATAAAATTACGGTTCCTGGACAATAAAAAACTGAATCGGGCATTTAAGTTTAGACAAAAGTACGGAGAACCATGGAGAAGATAACAATATTGTGGGTGGATGATGAAATTGATTTGTTGAAGCCTCACCTCCTCTTCCTTAACGAGAAGGGATATACTGTGCATACCGCCAATAACGGGCATGATGCGCTGGAACTGCTGGATAACCATAATTTCGATATCATCTTCCTCGACGAGCAGATGCCGGGCATGTCGGGGATCGAAACACTGGAGAAGATTAAAAACCGGACAACAAACCTCCCGGTGGTGATGATCACCAAGAGCGAGGAGGAGTCGATCATGGAAGAGGCGATCGGCAGCAATATCGCTGACTACCTCATCAAACCGGTCAATCCCAACCAGATCCTTCTCTCTCTGAAGAAGAACCTGGAGAATAAGAAAATCGTCAGCGAAAAGACCAGCTTCCAGTACCAGCAGGAGTTTCGTAACATCGGGATGGAGATAAGCAACCGGTTGAATTTCGAAGAGTGGAGCGATATCTACCGGAAAATCACGGGCTGGGAATTAAAACTGGAACGGTCGCAGGACGAGGGGATGAACCAGGTCCTGCAGATGCAGAAGACGGAGGCCAACCAGGTTTTCTGCAAGTTTGTTGAGCGGAACTACCTCGACTGGGTTCACGGAAAAGGTCAGGACCGGCCTGTTCAGTCACATACCCTCATCAAGGATTGCATCTTTCCCCTGCTCCAGGATAACCGTCCCACCTTTGTGATCCTGATCGACAACCTCCGGTGGGATCAGTGGAAGGTGTTGCAACCTGTCATAGAAGAGGGTTTCCGGGTGGAAAAAGAGGATATCTACTACAGCATTCTCCCTTCCACCACGCAGTACGCCCGCAATTCGCTCTTTTCAGGCCTGCTGCCAACCGAGATCGAGAAAAAATACCCCAAATACTGGGTTAATGAAGATGAGGAGGGAACCAAGAACAACTACGAAGCGGAGCTGTTGGGTGAGCTCCTGAAGCGCTATGGACGCGATATCAAATACTCCTACTATAAAGTGCTGAACATGACCTACGGAAAGAAGCTGGTCGAACTGATGCCCAACCTGATGGTCAACAAGCTTAACTTCATCGTCTACAACTTCGTGGATATGCTCTCGCACGCCCGAACCGAGATGGAGATCATCCGGGAACTAGCCAGCGACGACGGCGCCTACCGTTCTCTCACCCTTTCGTGGTTCAATCACAGTCCACTGCTGGAGATCATCCGGTACGTGGCAGAAAAGGAGGTGAACCTGGTCATCACCACCGATCATGGCTCCATCCGTGTCAACAACCCGGTGAAGATCCTGGGCGACCGCAACACCAACACCAACCTGCGCTATAAGACCGGTAAGGCGCTGAAATACGAACGCAATGAAGTGTTCGAAATACGTAATCCTGCTGACGCTTACCTGCCCCGGGTCAACGTGAGCTCCACTTTTGCCTTCTGCCGCAACTACGACTTCTTTGCCTATCCCAATAACTACAACTACTACGTAAACTACTACAAAGACACCTTCCAGCATGGAGGCATCTCGATGGAGGAGATATTGGTGCCGTTTGTGATATTACGAAACAAGTAAAATTGCCAATATTGCCAATATTGCCAGTATTGCGCATCATTGCCATAGATTAGAGAATTTTGTTAATTTCGAAATTTTCATGACTCCATGACCTCATGACTTCATGACCTTCAAAATTAATTCCGAAACCGAACTTCCCCGGGTCGCCCGGGAGCTCCTGGATACCTATCCCAACCAGCGGATCTTTGCCTTTTATGGCCCTATGGGAGCCGGCAAAACCACCTTTATCAAAGCCCTCTGCCGGTTGCTGGGCATAGAGGACGAAGCCCTCAGCCCCACCTTCGCTATCATCAACGAATATCACACCAGGGACAATTCGCCCGTTTATCATGTTGACTTCTACCGGATCAACAAGCTGGAAGAGGTGTATGATATTGGATATGAGGAGTACCTCTTCAGCGGGCACTATTGTTTTTTGGAATGGCCCGAACTCATTGAAGAGCTGTTGCCTGAAGAGACCGTAAAGGTCACGATTACCGGAAATGGCGTACGGATTATCAGCTTCTGAATTCAGCTTTTAATCATAGAAAATTATGAATTTATCATTTTATATATTTGATAAGTAAAAAAGGAGGTTAACATGAAAAAGTATGTTTCGCTTTCCGGCCTGGTGGTGCTGCTTCTCTCTGTTATGTTGCTGGCACCATCCTGCACCGAAGAAATTCCCGAGGCTTCCAAGGGAGAAGCCCTGGTTTACCAGCTCTGGGATGCATTCCGGAACCAGGATCTGGAGGCAATTAAGAACAATATGGCTCCCGGTTTTCAGTCGGTACATGACTTCGGAGCTTACAACATGGATGAGGAGCTGGAATTGCTTCGTGGAATCGCTATTGCTGATTACGAGATCAGCAACATGAAGATCACCAGCAACGACGAAGATCTGATCATTGCAACCTACTTTGTCTCGGTATCTGAAACCATTGAAGGCGAGCGACTTTCCAAAGAACCGGCTCCCCGGATGACCATTTTTGTCAAGGATGACGGCGTTTGGAAATGGATCGCTCATGCGAACCTGAAATCCATGAAGGCCGAGGCACCGGAGGAGGCGGAAGAGGCCGGGGAGGAGCAGTAGTCTCCAGTCCACAGTCTGCAGTCCACAGTCTACAAATATAGGTTCGTAGACTGCTGGTTTATAGCAATTTTTGGATCTGGAAATAAAAAATTGAAGACTGAGGACTGAAGACTGAGGACTAATTTTCGTATTTTCGTATAAAATTTCCTACAATGGAAGATCCGCTATCGGAGCTAACCAGGCGTTCCACGGCCGAACATCTGATGCCTCAGGAGGAGATGCTGGAGGTGACACGCAGGAAGAGCCAGCTGACCATTGGCGTTCCAAAAGAGATCACGCTTGAAGAGACGCGGGTGGCACTTGTTCCCGACGGTGTGAGCCTGCTCTCGCGTCAGGGACATCAGGTACTGGTGGAGGCCGGAGCCGGCCTGGCTGCCCACTTTCCCGATCATGAATACAGTGAAGCCGGGGGGCAGGTCGTTTACTCCCCTCAGGAGGTCTTTAAGTCGGACCTCATTCTGAAGGTGGCCCCACTGAATTCAGCGGAGATGGAGCTGATGCGTCCCAAACAGACGCTGATCTCCGCCCTGCAGATGGCCGTGCAAAACGAGGGCTATTTCCGAATCCTGATGAACAAAAAGGTGACCGCCCTTGGTTATGAGCTGATACGGGATAAAACGCAGTCTTTTCCGGTAGTCAGGGCCATGAGTGAAATTGCCGGGTGTACAGCGATCTTCATTGCAGCCGAGTACCTGGCCAGTCCCAACTTCGGACGAGGAAAGATGTTCGGGGGCTTCACGGGAATCGGTCCTTCAGAGGTAGTAATTATTGGTGCCGGAACGGTAGGAGAGTATGCCGCACATTCTGCCCTTGGACTGGGCGCCATGGTAAAGGTGTTCGACAACTCGGTTTACCGCCTTCGCAGGTTGCAGAATAACCTGGGTGTCAGGATATTCACTTCTATCCTTCATCCAAAGGTCTTGCTCGAATCGATGAAAACAGCCGATGTGGTAATCGGAGCAGTTCACTCCCCAGGCGGAAAATCTCCATGCATGATCGTTGGGGAGATGATCAAGGAGATGATGGATGGATCGATCATCATCGATGTGAGCATCGACCAGGGCGGTTGTTTTGAGACTTCCCGTCCGACCACACACAGCAAACCGGTCTTCAAGGAGCATGGGGTCACCCACTATTGTGTCCCCAACATCGCGTCACGTGTCCCCCATACGGCATCGCAGGCGCTCAATAACATCTTTGTTCCCATCATCCTCGACATCTGCTCAGAAGGGGGCATCGAATCCCTGATCAAGAAGGATTATGGCGTCAGGCAAGGAGTATACCTCTACAACGGCACCATCACCTCGCTGTCGATCAGTAAACTATTCAACCTGCCTTTCCAGGATATCGAACTCCTGATGGCAGCTTTTCGTTAATCATGAAGCTTTCGTCACGTATGGTGAGCACCTCCCGGTACCCTGTCATGATAGGGGAGGAGGCGTTGGAACAGCTCCGGAAGCACCTGACACGCTGCCGGAAGCTAAAGTCAAAGCTGTTCATCCTGACCGATGCCAATACCCAACGGTTTTGCCTTCCCAAACTCATCACACGCATCCCGGAGCTGGAGGAAGTGACCATGCTGAGCATCGACAGTGGGGAGGAGGTGAAAAGCCTCCGTACGGCTGAGTATCTCTGGAAAGAACTTGGGTCACAGCAGGCGGATAGGAGTTCCCTGCTGATCAACCTGGGTGGCGGGGTGGTGACTGATCTTGGTGGTTTTGTAGCTTCATCGTTTCATCGCGGAATCGAAACGGTGCACATTCCCACCTCCCTGATCGGTCAGATTGATGCGGCAATCGGGGGTAAGACAGGCGTGAACATGGATGTGCTTAAAAACCAGGTGGGGAGCTTTTGGGCCCCGAAGGGAGTCTACGTATGGCCCGGATTTCTCGAGACTCTGCCCCGGGACCAGGTGCGTTCAGGACTGGCTGAGGTTGCCAAAACGGCTCTTATTCGCGATGAACAGTTCTGGCGGTGGCTCTCACGGAAACCGGTTCATAAGATTTTGGAGATCCCTTTTTCCGATCATTTTTGGAAGGAGCTCCTCCTGAATACCATTCGGATCAAACTGGAGATTGTCCGTCACGATCCGTTTGAACGGAACCAGCGGAAGCTGCTCAACTTTGGCCACACCATCGGTCATGCCATCGAGTCGCTGGCCCTGCGGCGCGAAACCCCTGTGCTGCATGGTGATGCCGTAGCTGCCGGAATGGCCTGCGAAAGCTTCCTATCGGTTCAGCGAACCGGCCTGGATCCCCTTCAGCTGGAAGCGATCAATGGCTGGATCCAGCAGGGATTCGGAAAGCTGCCGTTGCTGCAGGAAGATGAATCGGTACGTATGGACATGATGCAGCACGACAAGAAAAACAGGCAACAGGAGATCCGCTTCACCCTCCTCTCACGCATCGGTCAGGGCAAGATCAACCAGGTATGTTCGCCGGATCAGATCCGAGACGCCTTCGGAAAGTATTACAACCTCTGATCGACATACTGATGGCTGTTTACACCATTACCAAAGAGAACCAGACCCTCACCGGCCATATTTCCCTGCCGGCTTCCAAGAGTATCAGTAACCGGTTGCTGATCATCCGGGCTTTGTGTAGCACCGACATCCAATTGGAGAACCTTTCGATGGCCGAAGATACCCTCCTGATGCAGGAGCTGCTACAGCAGATACAGGATGTTTCCACCGTTTCACCCCATCCGCTCGATACCCGGAATGCTGGTACCGTGATGCGATTCCTCACTGCCTATCTCACGACGAAACCCGGTATCTGGCTCCTGCACGGCAGTGACCGGATGCATAAACGACCGGTTGGCATTCTGGTAGAGGCACTCCGAAGCCTGGGTGCGGCTATTGATTATGCGGGCTTACCAGGATACCCTCCGCTGAGGATCACCGGCAAGCAACTACAGGGAGGAGAGGTGACCGTGGATGTTTCCGTCAGCAGCCAGTTTGTATCCGCTCTATTGATGATTGCCCCCTGCCTGCCCGCAGGCCTCACCATACGGATGATCGGAGAACAGGTTTCCTTTCCTTACGTAGAGATGACCCGGCGGCTGATGGAAGAGTTCGGGGCCGTTGTGGAACGACAAACAGACTCGCTGATCGTCAAGCACGGGCATTACCGGACCGAAATGATCCACCCCAGCGGTTACCAGGTGGAGTCCGATTGGTCGGCAGCAGCCTTCTGGTACGAAGCTGCGGCCCTTTCTGACTCCGCTGAGATCCGGCTTCCCGGGTTACGCAAAGACAGCCTCCAGGGAGATGCGGTGGTTGCGGAGATCTTCAAACACCTCGGTGTTGAAACGATATATGAGAAGGAGGGAGTTTTATTGACAAGGCAAAAGGCACAAGGCAAGAGGCATAAGTCGGCAGTGGGCAGATGGCAGTCTAAAAAAACCGTTCCTCATTCCTCACTCCTCATTCCTCATTCCCCTTCGTCCCTCGTCCCTCGTCCTTCGTCCCTCGTCCCTCGTCCTTCGTCCCTCGTCCCTCGTCCTTCGTCCCTCGTCCTTCGTCCTTCGTCCCTCGTCCTTCGTCCCTCGTCCCTCGACCTTTCCGCACACCCCGATCTCGTTCCACCGCTGATCGTGACCTATGCTGCACTGGGGATTCCCTCCCGTTTTTCCGGACTTCAGCACCTGAAGATCAAGGAGAGTGACCGGTTAAAAGCATTGCAACAAGAGCTTCATCGCCTGGGATTTACCCTCAGGATTCCGGAACCTGGGATCATCGAGACGGTTTCCGGAAAACCGGCCGTTTCTCCAGCCATCTCCCCGGTAATTGTCGAGACCTACAGCGACCACCGGATAGCCATGGCGTTTGCCCTGCTGGCTCTGAAAACAGGGATCATCCGCATCGCAAACCCCTCCGTGGTCTCAAAGTCCTACCCTGGCTTCTGGAAGGAGATGAAACGCATTGGATTCGAAATTCGTTAGACGTTAGACGGATGACTATATGACCGTATTTCGTATTTCCGTATGACAGTATGACCAAATGACCGTTCATATTTTTTCGTACATTTGACCCTTAATTCCTTTGCTTCGGCATCCCGCTTGGGTGGGAACCTTCGCAACGACATATATCCCTAATCGCTAATCACTGATCCCTAATCCCCACTTATGCTCGTCGACATTTTCATCCCCTGCTTCATTGACCAGATCTATCCCGAAACAGGGATCAATATGGTGCGGGTGTTGGAGAAACTGGGGGTGTCAGCGCACTACAACGGGAATCAGACCTGCTGCGGTCAGATGGCTTTCAACAGTGGCTTCTGGGATGAGGCCAAGGAAATGGGGGAGAAGTTTATAAAGGATTTTCCCAACGACCGCCCCATTGTGGGCCCTTCAGCATCCTGCACCGGGTATGTACGAAATTATTTCCCCTGGCTTTTTCACAATACAGCGTTTCATTACGAATACAAACAGCTGCGGAAGAACATCTATGAGTTTACTGACTTTGTGGTGAACATCCTGAAGAAAGAGGATGTGGGTGCCACCTTCGAACACGTGGTGACCTACCACAGCTCTTGTGCTTCCCTGCGGGAGTATGGATTGAAAGATGAACCACTACGGCTTCTTTCCCATGTAAAAGGACTGGAGTTAAGGGAGATGAAGGATCAGGATGTCTGCTGTGGCTTCGGTGGAACATTCTCCGTGAAGTTTGAGCCTATCTCCACTGCCATGGCCGAACAAAAGGTCAAGCATGCTGTAGAAACCGGCGCCGAATACATTGTTTCAACCGATTCCTCCTGCCTGATGCACCTTCAGGGTTATATTGACAAACATAACATACCTGTCAAGACAATCCACATCATCGACGTGTTAGCTTCTGGTTGGTAAATAATCTGGTACAATGAGCACTGAACATTATGCTCAGATCCTTGCCACCGAACTTGGTGTGGCAGAAGCCTTTATAAAGAGCACTATCCATCTTCTGGAGAGCGGAGCCACCATTCCCTTTATTGCCCGTTACCGGAAAGAGATGACCGGAAGCATGGATGAGACCGTGATCACCCGGGTACGTGACCGGTTGCAGCAGCTCAAAGATCTGGATGCCCGACGGGAGACAATCCTCAGATCGCTGCGTGAGCAGGAGAAGCTGACCGATGAACTGGAGGAGGCTGTGATGAAAGCGGCTTCCATGGCCGAGCTGGAAGATATCTACCTGCCTTACAAACCCAAGCGCAAGACCCGCGCCAGCATGGCCCGCGAGAAAGGGTTGGAACCCCTGGCCAAGATTATTATGTCGCAACGGTATGATGATATTGAACGCCGTGCCGAGTCATTCATTGATCCGGAAAAAGGGGTCAACGATGTGGAAGAGGCGCTACAGGGCGCCAGCGATATCATCGCCGAGTGGGTCAATGAAGATGCCTATGCCCGCAAGCGGATCCGTCAGCTCTTCCAGCGCGAATCCATCATCACTTCGAAAGTGGTGAAGGGAAAAGAGGAAGAGGGGGCCAAATTCGAGACCTATTTCGACACACATGAACTGCTGCATAAAGCGCCTTCACACCGGATTCTGGCGATGTTTCGCGGGGAGAAGGAGGAATTTCTCAAGGTGAATGTGGAGGTGGAAGAGGATCGGGGAGAGGAGATCCTCGGACGAATCTTCATCAAAGGGAACAACGCCTCCTCGGAGCTGGTAGCGAAAGCAATCAGGGACTGCACCAAACGCCTCCTATACCCCAGCATGGAGACCGAAATGCGGCAGTGGATCAAAGAGAAAGCGGATGAAGAGGCGATCCGTGTCTTTGCTGAAAACCTTCGTCAGTTGCTGATGGCTCCCCCGCTGGGACAGAAGCGGGTGCTCGCCATCGACCCCGGATACCGGACCGGTTGCAAGATCGTCTGCCTCGATGCCCAGGGGAAGCTGCTTCATAACGAAACGATCTACCCGCATCCTCCGCAAAATGAGGTGAAGGAGTCGATCCACAAGATCAAAACTCTTGTCAAGGCTTATAAGATCGAAGCGATCGCCATCGGCAACGGCACGGCCAGCCGTGAAACCGAGCGCCTTGTCCGCTCCATCCGGTTCGATACCGACCTCATTGCACTGGTGGTGAACGAAAGCGGCGCTTCGGTCTATTCGGCCAGCGATGTGGCCCGAAAGGAGTTCCCCGATTTCGATGTTACTGTAAGGGGCTCCGTGAGCATCGGCCGCCGGTTGATGGACCCGTTGGCCGAACTGGTGAAGATCGATCCGAAATCAATTGGCGTGGGACAGTACCAGCACGATGTCGATCAATCAGCACTGCAACAGAGCCTGGCCGGCACAGTCGAGAGCTCTGTCAACATGGTGGGGGTAGAGGTCAACACCGCCAGCGAACAGCTGCTTACCTTCGTGTCAGGTGTCGGCCCAAACCTGGCCAGAAACATCATCAGCTTCCGGAACCAACATGGCCCTTTTTCTTCCCGCCAGGAGTTTATGAAGGTTCCCCGTTTCGGTGAGAAAGCCTTCGAGCAGTCTGCCGGCTTCCTCCGGATCCGCGAAGCCAAAAACCCACTCGATGGAAGCGCGGTCCATCCCGAGAGTTACCATGTGGTAGATAAGATGGCCAAACGGCTGAAATGCTCCATCCCGGATCTCATCGCCAGAGCTGAGTTGCGGAACCAGATCGACCTGAAGGAGTATGTGACCGAGAAGACAGGCCTGCCCACCCTTGAAGATATTATCACGGAGCTGGCGAAACCGGGCCGGGACCCGAGGATGAAGTTTGAGATCTTTGAATTTGATAAAAATATCCATGCCATTCATGATCTCCGTCCAGGGATGAAGCTCCCCGGCATCGTTACCAACATCACTGCCTTCGGAGCGTTTGTGGATTTAGGTGTGCACCAGGACGGGCTGGTCCACATCAGCCAGATGGCCGACCGGTTTGTGAGGGACCCCAACGACATAGTGAAGATCAATCAAAAAGTGATGGTAGAGGTGCTGGATGTTGACATCAACCGGAAACGCATCCAGCTTTCGATGAAAGGACTGAATAATAACGGGGGGAATTAAACGTTAACGAATTACGAATGACGAATGACGAATGACGAATGACGAATGAAAAAGTTTCTCCTCTCTCTCCTGGTTCTTCTCTCTTTTCTCTTCCCCGGAACCGGAAATCTTTACTCTCAACGGATCCTGGGGGCGCTTTCGGCCGGGATCAATCTCTCCCAGGTCGATGGGGACGAGGTTTACGGATTCAAAAAAGTAGGTTTCAACGGCGGTCCCTCCATCATCATCCCCTTCGGAAAGAAGCAGCGGTGGTCGGTCACCATGGAGTTGTTATTTTCCATGAACGGATCCTATCAAAAAGGTGGTACCGATACGGTGCAACCCGATCCTAACCAACCAGCTTCTTATAGTGGTTATAAGTTGAACCTGAACTACATTCAAATTCCGGTGATGGTCCATTTCACCGATAAAAAGATTATCGCCGGAGGTCTTGGTTTTGCCTATGGACAGCTGGTAGGTGTAAAAGAGTGGGAAAATGGCGTTAGAATCGATACTACTACCCTCCAGGGACCTTATACCCTTGCCGATTTTCAGGTGCTTGCCGATGTGAGGTTGCGGATCTGGAAAAGACTTTGGGCGAATGTTCGCTACTCTTACTCCCTGGTACCTATCCGAACGAGGTATTTTGAAAACATCACCGGGAAGCAGGTATGGACCCGTAAGCAGCACAACAATGTGATCACCTTCCGGCTAACCTATATCTTTAACGACCCATACGTAAGACCTCAGGAAGGAAGAACGAAAAAGCAAAAACAATAACGGATCGCCCCGACATTCCGTCAGAACAAAGATCTCGTTGCAGGTTTTATTCTGTATCCCGGAAATTCACACGGAGGGTTTCGCAGTTTGGCTTCCAGCAGGGCCAGCGGACCGGTTGCGATGAAGGAGAAATCACCTGTAACAGCCCACACATTTTTTCGTCCGGCGAGTGAAGCTCCTATCGCCAGCGGGATGCTGCCGCCCATGTATGTGATTATGTCGAAACAGTTCCAGGGCAGGGCAGAGTATTGACTTATTATTCCGGTATCGCCAGTGACAATATCGCCACCATATTTTTTATATACCCTGAAAAAGGGTTCATACTTCTCTACTGCTTTTTTCCAGTTCTCCGGCGTGTCCTCCGGGATGATAACCACCAATCCGGCCGTAGTCCCGCACTGGAGCGAATCGGAGAGGCTGTTGGCTGCTTTCATAAGGTGATTTACGATTTACGAAGTACGATTTAGTGTTAGATTATCCGCTTAATCAACCTCAGCTTATGCGTATACTTCTCCTGCTTTCCGTCGTAGATCCCCTGGTGGTCGATGGCATCGATGCGGACGTTGCCGGAAGCGTGGATGATACGGAACCTGTCGGCCAGGATGCCCACATGGTTGATGTTTCCCTCTTCGTCGTCGAAGAAAGCAATATCGCCGGGCTCCGCTTCATCAAGCAGGGTAACCACCTCTCCCTGGGTTGCCTGCTGGGGGGCATCCCGGAGGAGTTTGATCTGCCTCAGCCGGTAGACCATCTGTACCAGCCCCGAGCAATCGATACCAAATGGGGAACGTCCTCCCCAGAGGTAGGGTGTATGGAGATACATCGTGGCATCTTCCACCAGGTCGTGACAAAATTCCTTTTTTTCCTGAGGGGTCTCAATCTCCTCGACACCGGAAGTAATTGAAACCTGCCCCTCGAAGCGGAAGTTCTCCCCGGCGATTGAGAAGAACTGACCCTCCAGTCCCGGCATTGAGCTGCCTAGCGGGATGGCGAACATCGTTTTCTGTGATTCGTTCGCGATCAGCTGAACCAGGTCCATCACCGCAGGTGTGTCGGCATTCATCAACTGCAGGAACTCCTGCTCTTCAATCATTCTGGCCTGTTTTTCAGGGATCCACCCTTCGTAGTTGTCCCAGGCCAAACGTACCTGGTGCCATCCATCATATGTTTCGTAGATGCGGAAGAGTTCACCAAAAAGGAGCTGAGTAGTCATTTCCGAGAGATGAGAGGGCTCCTTTCTGACGGGAACAATGCTTTGGAGGTTGATGCCGAATTCCATTTGGGGATTTTTAGAGACTCAAAATTACGAACATATGAGGAAAAACAAAACCTTTTCACAGGAATCGCGGCAATCCATTGCCTCACTTTTCACCCGTAACGGGGGTGGAGGGAAAGAATGCGATGTTGACAGGTTCGACCTCCATGAGGTTGTTGACCTTGAGTAACAACGATTGGTATGGCTCAAAGTTCAGGGTTGTGGATACGGAGTAACCCTTGTAGTTTATCGTTACCTTCCTGACAACCGTCTCCTCCGTGTAGGACTGTCCGTAGGACAATGGGTAGGTCAACTCCCGGGTTTTCGGATTGGCGAAAAAGAGGTAAAGGCCATCGGTGGTCTCGCGACTCCAGAACTCGGGGAGATCAACTCCTTCGACAAGGGGGGGGGATGGGATTACCTTGTTCAGATCGGCAGAAACATTGGGTAACGATTTGAGGGCGATAAGCGCCTCCTGGTATTGGGGAGAGAAAATGGTCCCCGGTTCAGAGAGATCATGTTTCAGACAAACGGGCAAACCACTCTGTGCCAGTAACATGATCCAACGTAATGACTCAAACTCCATGTAATTCACATCAATGTATAAACTGGTGATCCTGGAGTCGCCACAGAAGAAGTTCCCTTCTTCATCTCGTGTAATGGAAAACAGGAAGTTCTGGTTGATCCATACAGGCTGGTATCCTCGGATCTCTTCCGGCGCGTTGACGTAGCGCAGTTCATAGGTTCCCCAGGCCCATGGAAATTGCAGTGAATCAGGGTATTCCACACTCATCCAGCTGTCTTCCAGAGGCAGGTAGAGAGCCATGGAGGTGTAGGGCTTCCCGGCCCGCATAAAGGTGGTCACCCGCTCCAGGTATTTGTTAAAGGGAGGAAGTTCCTGGGCAAAGTGAGCATCCGGACCCACATGCACCGATGCATAGAACTGGTTGGAGCCGTCTTTGGGATTGAAAGGCATCCCGTGCCAGATAAGTTGGTTGACCCCATTGGCGAAGAGGGCATCGGCCACCAGTTTCAGATCGGCAATCTGTTCCTGCTTTTGGAAAGGGCCTGGTCCGGGCCACCCTTTCCAGCCATAGAGACAGGTAAAAGCTTCCGCCGAAACCACCGGTTTGGAAGAGAGGATCGCCGCAGAAGCAGGGATCCGGGCAAAGGAGGGTTGGAACAGCATCGCTTCGGTTTCGGGAATATCTACCAGGGAAAAGGCAGTCAGGAGGTCGGTTGGGGAACCGCCGCACTGAACCCGTGTGAAGGCTCCGTAACGGTGCGCTACCTCTGTGAAGGGGGCGTAGAAATGGTAGAGGACGTAGTCGGAGAGTTGTTTCATATAGTCGTAGAATACAGGTTCGAAACCGGGCCTGTAAAGGCTATCCATCAGAGGGAGGATGTCGTAGCCATATCGCCGTGAAAACTCCTGGTCAAATCCCCTGGTCCAGAGTTTCCGGGTCTCCACCTCCCAGGAATCGCAGAAGAGGGCCGAGTAGCTGCCGTTGAGGGCCGGTCTGAGACTGCTGATCAACCGCTGGGCGTATCGCATCAGTGCATCCCTATCGAGGTGGTTGATCACCCTTCCCCTTACCGGGTGCTCCCAGGTCAGCCTCATCGTGCGTTTTGAAATGGTGTCACCGGCGAATATCGTTCCATCTTCGGGAGACACCTGGCTGTCGCCGAATGGCCAAAGCGTCCCAAAGGTGAAGTCGCAGGCTAACCCAATGCTGTTGGCATAACGTTTGGCAAAGGCCGCCGACTGAGCCCATTCGCGCGACAGCCAGGGAAACCGCTTTGCGGCAGAATCTCCACCAGCAGGGTAGACCCAGGCGATCTCCACCCCGCCGAACTCGTTCGTCCTGATCCAGTCGAGCTGGTATTGAATGTCGTTGGTATCGATCTCAGAAGCAAACCACCACCAGCGAGTGAAAGGCTTGGCAATCGTGAAGTCGGTGTATTCGGTGTGCTGGCCTTGGCCGGTATCAGGGCGGAAGAGGAACAGAAGACCGATCAAGAGAGAAATTATCAGGTATTTTTGCTTCATGGGATGCTGTGTTTGATGATACGAAGATCGGGAAAAAAGTTACTCGTCCTTCGCCTTCTTCAATTCCTCCAACGCGCAACCGCCACACTCATTGGAACAGTTTCTGCACTTCCGCAGGGGATCTGTAAAATATTTTATCAGCCGGTAAACCGCGTAGACGACTGCTGCAAAAATAATCAGGCCGGTGATGAGATGCTGCCACATAATCAGATGATCAGACTGCCCAGCTGGTAGACAGAGAATGAAAGGAGCCAGGCGAGTACTGTGGTGTAAAGGATCAAGAACAGCGCCCACTTCCAGCTTCCGGATTCCCGGCTAACGGTGACGATGACAGCCACACAGGGCATATAAATCAGGATGAAGAGCAGGTAAGAGATGCCTACGATGGGAGTAAAGATTGGTTTGCCGAGCTGAGGGCCTTCGCTGTATCTGACATTCTTAAGGATCAGGGGGAGATTCTGTTTCGGGCTCCCTTCCGGTTTATGATCCGAGCCATACAGCACACCCATCGTACTGACTACCACCTCTTTGGCAGCGGCTCCTGTGATCAGGCTCACCCCCATCTTCCAGTCGAAGCCGAGTGGCTGGATCACCGGCTCAATGAATTTTCCGATACGGGCAATGTAGGATTCCTCCAGCCGTTTCTGGGGTGAAGCCTGGCTCCCGGCAGGAAAATATTCAAGAGCCCAGATGATGATGACAGCAACCAGGATGATCCCGCTCATTTTCCGGAGGTATTGCTGGCCTTTCTCCCACATATGCCGCAAACTGACACGGAGAGTTGGGATGCGATAAGGCGGAAGTTCCATCACAAAGGGGGCCTGCTTGCTTTTGAAGAGTGTTTTCTTGAAGATCAGCGAAACCAGCACGGCCAGAATAATCCCCGTGAGGTAGATCAGAAAGATCACCGTTCCGGCATGGTCAGGAAAGATCGCTCCTGTAATGAGAATATAAACCGGTAGCCGGGCGCTGCACGACATAAAGGGATTGATCAGCATGGTGGCCAGTCGGTCATTGCGGTCACGGAGGGTTCGGGTGACCATGATAGCCGGAACATTGCACCCAAAACCCATGATGAGGGGGATGAACGATTGGCCATGCAGGCCCATCTTGTGCATCAGTTTATCCATGATAAACGCAGCCCTGGCCATGTAACCGGTATCCTCCATGATCGCGATAAAAAAGAATAGGATCAGGATATTGGGCAGGAAGACAATGACACTTCCTACCCCATTGATCACCCCGTCGACCAGGAGGTCTTTCAGCGGTCCCTGGGGCAACAGGGCGCTGACCTCCCCGCTGATCCATCCCACGCCGGCTTCGATCCACTCCTTGGGGTACTCGCCCAGCGAGAAAGTGGTCTGGAACATGAACCAGAGGAAAAAGATAAAGAGAGGAAAACCGAAATATTTATTGGTGAGGATCCGGTCGATCAGATCGCTCTTCGAATACAATTTTTGCTCAGAAGGATTTACATGCAGGGTTTCCTTCAGGGCGCCGGCGATGAAGCCGTACCGGGCATCCGTGATAAGGGTGGTGGAGTCGTCGCGGTAGATCCGTTCCAGCCGTTGCACCTCCTGGTCTACCACCTCCAGGATCTCCTTGTAAACGCTGCTCTTCATCAGGATTTGGGCAATGTCTGGATCTTTTTCCAGAAGTTTGAGGGCGTAATAACGTGAGGAGGCCTTTAGTGTCACCGTTTGGTCTTTCCAGATCACATCCTGGATCCTGGCCAGCGAACGCTCAATCTCCATGCCGTAATTGATGTGGATGTGACGCGTCACCGGGTCTCTGTCCTCGTACACTTCAATGATCCTATCAAAGAGCTCCCGTATCCCTTTACCTTTGGAACTGACGGTGGGGATCACAGGGATCCCGAGCAGTTTTCCAAGCCCTTCGTAATTCATAATATCTCCACGGTTGGTCAGCTCATCGTACATATTGAGGGCAAGCACTACCCGGATGTCTTTGTCGATCAGCTGGGTAGTGAGGAAAAGGTTACGTTCCAGGTTGGAAGCATCCACCACATTGACCACGATGTCGGGCATCTCCATGAAGATGTGGCTCCGCACATATAGCTCTTCAGGTGAATAGGCTGAAAGAGAGTAGGTCCCCGGGAGGTCGGTGATCTCAAAACGATAGCCTTTTTGCTTGAATGAAGCCGTTTTGGAACCCACCGTCACCCCTCCGAAATTGCCCACATGTTCCCGCGACCTGGAGATGTAATTGAAAAGAGTAGTTTTGCCGCAGTTTGGGTTTCCAACCAGGGCAACCTCAATTGTTTTCCCTTTCTCTCCGGCTGTTTTTCTCAGCAGCTCCTCCTGAAAGGTTCCGCTGAAATGCTCTGCAATTTCGCGGATCTCTTCTTCGTGCCGAACCTCATTATCGGAGAGCACCTCCACCAGTTGGGCTTCACTTTGCCGGAGAGAGACGTGGTAGCCCATGATCTTGTATTCGATCGGATCCTGTAGAGGGGCCGATTTGACTACGGTAATCTCTTTCCCTTTCACAAAGCCCATCTCCATCAGCCGGCGGCGGAAATGTCCGCGCCCTCTGATTTTGATGATCCGGGCTGTTTCTCCCTGTCGTAAATCGAGAAGAGTTGACAATTAATTTAGATTAAATAAGGGAATGCAAAAGTACGAAAAAAATCAGTTACCTCAGGACCGAGATTAAACAACAAATCCACCACACTCAGATCCTGCTGAAACCCGTGCCGGTCGGCGAACACCTGGTAGTACTCCGGATGCCGGATGCCTGATGCCTGCCTCAGGTCAATGGCGCCTGGAACCTTGTTCAGGTAGCTTTCGGTTAGTGAGACTGATTTGTCCAGCCGGATTGCCTGGAATATTGTTTCCAGGAGCTGCAGGTTAAAGTCTATCAAGTAGGTGAACTCTTTTTCGTAATAGGGTATTAGATAGTCCTGGTAATAAAGGAAGTATGGCGATTTGTTGTAAGCAGCCTCAAAGGATTTCCAGTGAATCTTTTGCCAGGGCAGGTGTTTCGCTATCCGGACATCCTTTGTTTTCGTATGGTTTCCATTGGGGCGATTGACAGGAATAGTCAGTCTCAGCCTGCCGTTCTGACCACCAATCTCGCAGTGGTTGCGAAGCGTTTGCTTAGGATAAGTCTCCCACGCTTCAATCCATACTTTATCTGCTTCCACACAGGCGGCCATATATGAAATGGGTGGCAGATAAGCGGTGGGGAGTAAAACGGTCATAAAGTCATTAGGAAATTACGAAATACGAAATACGAAATATAGCATCCGGCATCGAAGGTATAAAAAAACCGCAGCAGGAACATAGCCTACCGCGGTTAAAAGCAGCTTGAATAGGTAGTAAAGTAGTTGGATTAGTTTTTCGTTTTCAGTAGTACGTCATCAATAAGCAGCCGATAATTCCTGCTGGTCTTCGGTGGCTACTTTGTAGATGTTAATTTTTCCGTTGTACTCTTTCGAGAGCTCCTCCAGTACAGGCGCCACCATCTTGCAAGGCCCGCACCAGTCGGCATAAAAATCGATGATACAGGGCAGCTCTCCCTCAAATTTCCAATCTTTGTTTGCTTCAAAATTG
Source organism: Bacteroidales bacterium (assembly GCA_016783905.1). Classification (GTDB taxonomy): domain Bacteria; phylum Bacteroidota; class Bacteroidia; order Bacteroidales; family FEN-979; genus QYOJ01. The sequence goes on from JADHVQ010000004.1 coordinate 42,803, forward strand.
AAGACCTTTTCAAAAAAAGTCTCCTTGGTTAAATGTTCAATGGTCATAGTTGTTATTTTTTATGGTATTAACGAACTTCGGTTCATGAACACCAAAATATCGACCCTGTTACTTCACTAGCAGTACCTCTGTGATGGCCTGGACGAACGTAGGTTTGGGCAGGGCGCCTACCGACATCTGCGGCTTCCCCTCTTTCGGAATAAACAGCACCGCCGGAATCGACCGGATGTTGAAGACCTGGGCAAGCTCTTTCTGCTTTTCAGTATCTATTTTGTAAATCCGGATCTTTCCTTTGTACTCGGCTGCCAGTTCATCCATGATCGGCGCCACCATCTTACACGGACGGCACCAGTCGGCATAGAAATCAATGATCACCGGAAGATCTCCGTTAAAGATCCAGGTGTCGGCATGTTTGCTGTAATCCCACACCAGTACTTTGAATTGTTCCGCATTCAGGTGCATCACTTTTCCCTGGTCGGTCAGGTTCCCGCCGGCAGGTGTTTCACTCGTCGCTGTTGTATCAGAGGTTTTCGCACGATCGTTGCTGCTGCAGGCTGTCAGGCTCATTGCCAGGGTAAATCCTATAAGAAATGAATATTTTTTCATGATTTTCATGTTTAATGACGATGCAAAGCGATTAGTTAATTACCAGCTTTGTGGCATGACTACTTGCATCTCCGGTCATCCGAACCAGATAGATGCCGGCCTGCAACCCAGTCAAATCAATCTCTTTTACATTCTTCCCTGGTGTTGATTCCCACACTGCTTCCCTCACTGGACGGCTGTCTGCTGTAAAGATCACCAGGTGAATCGGTGATGCCTCGAAGGAGAAAAACTGGATGGTGACCTGGTTGGAAGCAGGATTTGGAAAGAGTTGCAGATTCCTGATCGCACTCACATCATCTATACCGATATTGGGCTTCTTCGGGTAATAGAGCTTCCATCCATTAGCCGTGATGGTGCTGTTGGTCATAAAAACCAGGAACATCTTACCGCTGGGTGAGGTAACCGAATCAGGAAGGCTGCCAGGAGCATACTTCCCTGATAGCCTCACCAGGGTATCTCCGGTTCCCAGGTCGTAGATGGTCAGAAAATCGTGCCCCTCCTCCGTATCAAAGTATTCAAAGTAGACAGTCAACGGATCGCCTGATTCGGTCTCCACTTTCCATTTGCACGACGAGTTGTTATAGTAGTTGAAATCAAAGCTTCCGTCAGTGATTTCGGCAGTGTCGGATTTGATGGTAGTGATACTGCTGCACCAGACCGGCTGGTTAGCCTTGTAGTTGGCGAGGAAGCCATTGGCCGGGGGATTGCCAGTGGCTTCAAAAGTGATCAGGAGTTGATTTCCGGAGGAGACAATTTCAGGGGGCAGCTGGTCGCCGGAATAATTTCCGATGACCGGGTCGCTGGTGGTTCCTCCATTATGAACCGTTACGAAATCATCCGGATTGGTGTCAAACCGGTCGAAGTTCAGAGTGATGCTGGTCACGGAGTCGGCGATGGTCTGGGGAGCGATCAGCCAGCTGCAGTTGGCGGTTGGCAGGTAATCATCCACAGGTCCGCTTCCGTCTTCAAATGACCCAACCTTATGGATAAATTCAAGGTTGCCGGAGCACTGCACAGGATAGGCATAGTTGACCGTATCCGGAAAACAATGGATCACCACCTCCTGTGCCAGGTTGAAATTGTAACCTCCTGGTGTCAGGTCGCTGGTATAGAAGTATCCGTCATTGCTGCCACCCCATCCAAAGTTGAAATGAAAAAAGCAGGAGTCCTGGTAGCCGTCGCACACAAAGGCATGGCCACTGGTGTCAGGCACCGACCAGCCGGCATAATACATCGGGATCTTCCGGTCGAGGTGGGCAATCAGCACACTGTCCCAGTTGAGGGTAGTGCTGTCGCGGTACAGGTATTGTGTTCCGGGTGCATACTTAAAGAAGCTCCTCAATGAATAGGCTGCCTTATGGTTGTACATTCCCGATCCTGACGGGCCGTATTGCAGGTCGCAGGATACCCCCAGGTGGTATATCAGTTCGGCGATGGCCAGGTTTGAGCGGTTGATGCTGTTAGTCATCTCATTCCACTTGTATGTTGTAGCCCCGAAGTCAGCGGTGAGCACGCCGTAATTGGGTTCGGTGTAGGTATAGGATCCGGTACCTGTCTCCGGCCAGCGGAAGTAGTACATCACCTGGGCCATGCACACGGGAACGCACCCTGCCACGCAGTGGCCGCCCGGACCAGCGGGATCAGCAGGACACAGCTCATTGTACCAGGGGCTCTGGTTCCAGTGGCTCGTGATGAGCGGCTCAACAGAACGAAGGACGAAGGATTCGGATTTTGTGTTCCGGGTTTCGGGTTGATTCCCCTCCCTTTGTGGGGAGGGGTCAGGGGAGGGGTAAAATCGCAAATCGGTCAACTTATTCCACATTTCCACGGCCCGGGGATAGGGCGCAACGTTTTCGCGGATCGCATACCGGATCTGATCCTCGTACTGCTTCATCCAGGCGGTGAACTGGGGAGCCTGGTTGCTCTCCTCATACGATCCTTCGAAGGAATAGGCCAGGATAGGGAACACAGCATCATCGGCTGCGATGGCAATCCATCCTTCCGGGTCCAGGTTGAAGACATAATAAAGCGGTAAACCTGGATCGGCGTTGACATAGGTTGTTTTAATAATCAATCCATCGGGTGTAAAGGCCTGAGTATTCGGACCTCGTTCAAAGAAAAAATTCCTGGCAGCCTGTGAGGCCTGCTCTTCAGACACCTGTTCAGCATATCCAAAGAAGGAGGTGCACAGGATGAAGATCACGATGATGATGTTCCGGTTCATGACGTGGTATTTTGAATAAAAAAAAAGCGCACCGGTGAAGTTCCGGTACGCTAATATACAAAAAAGTTCTTCTCAGAATGCTATTGAACGATCACCTTTGTATTCGAAACGCCCTGCTCACTGGTGATCCGGAGCATGTAAACACCCTTTGAAAAATCCTGGAGGTTGATTTGCTCTTCGATCTGACCCTGCATGCCACCTGATACAGTGGTATAAACACGGGTACCTTTCAGTGAAAAGAGATCGAGTTGAACTGTCCGCAAGGAGGATCCGTCAAACTTCACATACAGGTAATCGTGAGCAGGATTAGGATAGATGTAGAGGTCATCCACTGCGGCTGACTCTTCGGTGCCTACCGTGATTGAGTAGCTGGCATCCCAGCCGGCTCCCCTGACGGTCTTGTTGGTGATCCACATCACCAGCATCTCGCCGCTGTTTGCCGTGATGCCGGTAGGCGGGTCGGTCATATTTCCGGAATAGGTTCCCAGCAAGGTCCCCGTGCCAAGATCATACACCAGGATCTTATCATGGGTCTCTTCGGTATTGATGCTGTTGAAGTCCAGAATCACCGTGGCGGCATCGGTAGGCCTGATGTACCATTTGCACAGGGTGCTGTTCCGGTAATCATAGCTTCCACTCCCATCGCTGATGTCACCCGAAGGAGCAGTAAGGTTGGTAGTTGATTCACAGAAATTAATCAGGTCACAATAATACTCGGCCAGGAATCCCTGTGCAGTGCCTGATCCATTGGTGATAAAGGTGACATACATGGCCGGCCCTGTGGTGGAAACATCCGGGGGCAGGGCCGAACCCGAATATGTTCCAAGGAGGGGATCACTGGCGGAATCGCCATCGTAGATATTGAGTTCATCGCCGGAGGCCAGATCGAAACGAAGGAACGAGATAGTTACATCCTCCACCCCGTCATCCGGAGCGATCAGCCAGGAGCAGTTGGCATTGCTCTCGTAATCTTCCAGCGGTCCGCTTCCATCTTCAAGGGCTCCGAAATTGTATGTGATGAGATCGGTTTGTCCGCTGCAATAGGAGGGGTAATAGGCCGGATCAGGTTTAATCTGGAAAACAGCAGTCTGGTTGCTGTTGAAGTAAGATCCACCAGGAGTCAGGCCTGTAAGGTAGAAATATCCGTTGTAGGCTCCACCCCAGCCCCAGTTCATGTGGTAATAGTCGCTTCCCTGGTAGCCATCGCATACCCAGGCATGACCTCCATCGGCGCCCGATCCTGAATATTCGACCGGTCTGCCTGCATTCAGGTCGGTTTGGAGCAGGTTATGCCACTGAGAGGTTGAGTATGCATACTTCTCGGCATAATAGGTGGTGGAAGAGTATTTGAAATAGTTTTTCAAGGCGTTGGCTACTTTATAGACATACGCCCCTGAGCCTGTTGGTCCGTACTGCATATCCACAGAGATGCCGCAATGCCAGGCAAGTAAAGCTACCGGATCGCACTCCTTGTTGGGATTATCGGTCATCCCGTCCCATTCGTATGTAGTAGTCCCGAAATCGGCACATTGCGGACCATATTGGGTTTGCTGCGGAACGATGCAGTGAGATCCTTGTCCGGTCTCCGGATGGCGCCAGTAATGCATGATCTGGCTCATGGCCGTAGCTACGCAGCCCACCGGAACACGTCCGTTAAATGAACCGCCGGCCTGAGCATCTTCCGGGCACATGCCGTTATATGGGAAGTCCTGATCCCAGATATCGGTGATCAGTGGTTCTACATCCAGTAGCAGTTCATCGGGAAGTGTCACAGGAGTGGGGACAGCGTATCTTTCCCAGGCATCGGTGATCTGCTGATCAGCCGGATAACCCTGAGCAATGGCTTCCAGGATTTCTCCCTTGTAGTTGTCCAGCCAGAACTGAACATGAGCCGGCATCGCTTCATTGGTCCAGTTGGTCTCAAAGGAGTACCCGATGACCGGGAAGAGCTGATCGTCGGCTGTTACGATGATGTAACCGTTCTCTCCGATGTTGAAGATATAATAGGCCGTTACATCGTTTTCGGCCACCACGATCTCGCCGGTAATTTCCAGTGCGTCAAACGGGACAGACTGGTTTTTATTGATCCGTTCGAAATAGAAATTGAGACCTGCCTGCCTGGCCTGGTCAACTTCGACTTTTTTCGCATACACGGATAGCGTAATTCCCAACAATAAAAGGGAAAAAAGAAGCGTGAATCTTTTCATTTGTAAATGTTTAATAATGATTATAGCTTTAGTTTCCAGTGCAAAGATATAAAAAAAACGAATTCCTTACCTTTGTTTCTTCTTCCAGAAAGTACAACTGCATGAAACAGATCCTCATCACCAACATCAAAGAGCTCATCAACATCGAAGAGACCCCCCGTCCCTTCGTCGCCGGGAAAGAGATGTCTAACCTGAAAACCCTCAAAAACGCCTGGCTGCTGATCGAAGGCGACCGTATTAAGGATTTCGGATCAATGGAAACGTTGCCATCTGACCTCCAATCCAGGCTCTCCGATTCTGGCATAAAACACTACGAACTCTTCGACACCACTTCACCACTGCACCATGGCACCACTGCCCCCCCCTCACCCCCCTCACCCCCCTCACCACCCTCACCACCAGTCCCCAGTCCCCAGTCCCCAGTCAAAACATTTCATCCGCTTCGTCAGTACGATGATCTGACCGTTATCGACGCCACGAACCGCTTCGTTTTTCCCTCCTTCTGTGACTCCCATACCCATTTGGTCTATGCCGGAAGCCGGGAGATCGAGTATGTGGACAAGATCAAAGGATTCAGCTATGAAGAGATCGCCAAACGGGGTGGTGGGATCCTGAACTCGGCGAAACTGCTGCACGAAACCTCTGAGGAGGAGCTGGTGGAACAGGCGATGGACAGGTTGAACGAAATCATCAGCCTGGGAACAGGGGCCGTGGAGATCAAGAGCGGTTATGGTCTCACCGTGGAAGATGAGCTAAAGATGCTGCGGGTGATCCGGAAGCTGAAGGAGTTATCTCCCCTTACGATTGTTTCTACCTTTCTGGGAGCACATGCTATTCCGGCCGGGTACGAGGGGAGGCAAACCGATTATGTCGATTTGGTGATCAGCGAAATGATCCCGCAGGTAGCAACAGAAGAGCTGGCCGACTTCATTGATGTCTTCTGCGACAGGGGCTTCTTCACCGTGGAGGATACCGACCGGATCCTCAATGCAGGGATGAAATACGGTCTGCGCCCTAAAATCCATGCCAATGAACTTGATTATTCGGGAGGCATCCAGGTAGGGGTGAAGCATAACGCGTTATCAGTCGATCACCTTGAATATACCGGCGATGCTGAGATCGCCTGCCTGCTGCAATCCGCAACCATGCCTGTCATCCTTCCCGGAGCTGCCTTTTTCCTGAATATGATTCATGCTCCGGCCCGGAAGATGATCGATGCCGGGCTACCGGTCGCATTCGCCAGTGACTTCAATCCCGGCTCCAGTCCAACCGGCAACATGCAACTGATCCTCTCCATGGCCTGCATCACCTACCGGCTGTTGCCCGAAGAAGCCATCCATGCAACCACCCTCAACGGAGCCTATGCCATGGGAGTGAGTGATGAACTGGGCAGCATTGCCCGCGGCAAGAGGGCCAACCTCTTCATCACCAAACCCATCTCCACCTATGAGTTCATGCCCTATGCATACGGAAGTAATAAAGTCGATTCAGTTATCTTGAACGGCGAGTTTTGGATGTATAAATGAAATTTCTTTTTTTTTCGTATCTTTGAATAATCATTGATCCATGGGACTCGTAAATACAAAATTGGTTCTGAAGAATCCCAGAAGAGTAGATCTGGAAGGGATTGAGGTAAATGCACTTGCCGATACCGGGGCCATACATCTCTGCATCCCCGAGCATGTGAAGATTCAGCTGGAATTGGAGGAGTCCGATACCAAAGAGATCACCCTTGCCAATGGTTCTAAGCAATTGGTTCCATATGTTGGTCCGGTTGAGATTCGCTTTAAGAACCGTATTGGTTTTACCGGAGCGCTGGTGTTGGGTGATCAGGTGTTACTGGGGGCCATCCCCATGGAAGATATGGACCTTATTGTTATTCCGTCAACACGGAATATAGATGTCAATCCTGCCAGTCCCAATATAGCCAGTTCAATTGTTAAATAGGATTAATAGCCTCTCCCTATCTGTTGTATTTCTTCACGGAAGAGGTTTCATTAAATAATTCGAAAAATCCTAATTCGTAATTGTACTCAGCGCTTCCTCCGTCGCCTCCAGCAACGGCCTGATGCTGATCTCCTCGCCCACGGCCTCTTTCATCCAGTACTGCGGGATGATGTCGCCTAACGTGTAAATCCGGAGCACTTCGTCGGCGAAGTTCTTTCCTTTCAGGTAGCCGTCAAGCTGGAAGTCGATCAGATGCCCTACCGGGTAGTTGGAGAGGTAGAGGGGGTTGTCGATCATATGGGAGTAGATGGCCAGGATAGGCGAATCGGTGATGCCGATTGCGTCTGCGAAGTGCTTGTTCCAGATCTCTTTGGCTTTGGTGATCACGGTTTCTTTCAGCTGGGCCGGAGTGGCATCCGGGTGTTCGTACAACCACTTCCAAACAGCCATATCGACCAGCGATACGCCCATGATCTCATAGGAGCCCCAGAAGGTGTCGAGCGCCTCCATCGCCTCCTTGTTGGGATCGGTATTGGTAAATCCCAGAAGATCCAGGTCGCGTTTCTGGAAGGTAAAGGCAAGCGCTTCAGTGAAGGCGGTGTTGGGTACGCCCTGTAACATATAGTAATCCACGAAGTAAAGAGAGATGGTCTGCTCTACATTGTGCCCCAGTTCATGGATCGCGATATTGTATCCCTTGTAATCCATCCCGTTGGGACTCAACCGGGTGCGGAGATGCGCCTGGTCACCCTTCATCGCGGCACCCCAGGCATGGCCCGAACCCCGTGCCGGATCCACCGTGATGTGCGATGCGATCTCGCGGGCTTTATCCGTTTTGAATCCCAGCTTCATCAGCATGTTGGGGATATCCTTCTCAAAGGCTTCCGTAGCGGGGAATTTCTTCATGGTCATCTGGTTGAGCAGATCCTGGTTGAGGGTGCTGCGGGCCTTGAAGCCGTCGTACCAGATATCGAACGGCTGGAGGTCGCGACCAAGTCGTGTTTTGATCAGTTCAGCCACTTTTTTGACCTGTTCCGACGAACAGAGATCGGTAAAGAGTTGTTCTACATCTGCCTGGGAGATCTCCATCCCATCGTCGAAAGCACGCTGGATGAATGTGGGGTATTGCGGTGTGTAGGGATCAATCGATTTCATCGCCTGGAAGTTGTTCAGCAGGGTGGCGTAACGGGTGTCGGGTTCGGGAGTTGCGCTCTCCTCAATCCCTTCCTTGTACACTTTGTTGGTAAGCGGGTTCCACTGCAGATCGGGATTGTCGATCACCGCTTCGGGAATGTCCTGGTTGATGATATGGAGCATCACTTCATAGATCATCTGCTGTTTCAGCAGGCCCTCCGCCCCTTTGTTGTAGTTGGCTTTGATCTCGTCGCGCAGGTTCCAGTGCGACAGCAGTTTCATGTCCTTGTCGAAATGGGTCTGCATCTGGTCATCCACCAGGTGGCCAACCCAGATGTTGTAGTTGGAGATGTAGTTATCGGCAGCAGAGAGGGCTTCAGATACCTGCTGGTTGACCTCAGCCGGAACACGTGAGGTGAACAGGTCGCCCATCCTGGCATAGGCCCACTCCAGACGCGTCCATTTGCTCGCATACGTTGTCTTCTCCTCCAGGGTGAAGTTCGGGAAATTCAATGCAGTGATGAAGGCGATTTTATTGGCAAAGAAATCGTCATCAAAATGGGACCCCGGACTGTAGGCTGCGAAAATCTCGTCGATGTCGAGCAGTTCGTAACTCGAGAGATGAATGGGCTCTTTCAGCTTCAGGCTCATCATATTCATATGGCCGAAAAGGGTTTCGAAGTTATCAGAGAGCCGGATAAACAATTTCTTCCGGGTCTCAGGATCGTTGACATAGTACGTTTCACAGAACGCTTCAAAATCAGCAGCTGTTCCGTCGCTTTCCCGCCACAGGGAGGCCACCTGGGGAACCCCTTTCGATACCCGGAACACGGCATCTTCTTCATAGTGGTCTACGATTTTATCTATCACCGCATCCACCGTAGCCTGTGGAATAAACTGGACGGTTTGTTCTTTTTTTACTTCCTGGCATTGGGTCAGCAACAACAGAGCAGGAAGCAACAAGAGGTAACAATGCTTTTTCATGGATCTGGATTATTGATTTGGATCCAAATTTAGGAAAATTATAGAATAAGGAACACAGATAACGCAGATCAAAGCGGATTTTCACGGAAAACAGCTTTTTACTACCTTTGTACTTCAGAATAAAAACTCATAACTCACCAACTCACCAACTCACCAGTTACCATGAAGCAATTAATCGAATGTGTCCCCAACTTCTCCGAAGGATGCGATATGACCATCATCAAGCAGATCACTGACGAAATCGAGAAAGTAGAGGGAGCCAAATTGCTGGATGTTGATCCGGGCAAGGCAACCAACCGCACGGTGGTGACCTTTGTTGGTACTCCGGATGCCGTGGTGGAAGCTGCTTTTGAGGCCATTAAAAAGGCTTCCCAGGTGATCGATATGAGCAAGCATCATGGGGAGCATCCCCGGTTTGGAGCAACTGATGTGTGCCCTTTCGTCCCGGTAGCCAACATCTCGATGGAAGAGACCGCCGGCTATGCCCACAAACTTGCTGAACGGGTAGGCAATGAGCTGGAGATCCCCGTCTTTTGCTATGAAAATGCTGCTACTACCCCCGAACGTCGTAACCTGGCCAACTGCCGGGCCGGTGAATACGAAGGATTGCCCGATAAACTGAAAGACCCGAAATGGAAACCCGACTTCGGTCCGGCTAAGTTCAATCCCAGGACTGGAGCCACCGCCATCGGTGCACGCGACTTCCTTGTAGCCTACAACGTCAACCTGAATACCACCTCCACCAGGCGTGCCAATTCCGTGGCGTTTGACATCCGGGAACGGGGTCGTCCGGAGCGGAAAGGGAATCCGATCACCGGCAAAAAGAAACTGGACGAAAACGGGAAAGAGATCTGGATCCCAGGATCCCTGAAAGCCTGCAAGGCAATCGGCTGGTTCATCGAGGAGTATGGCATCGCCCAGATCTCGATCAACCTCACCAATATCAGCATCACCCCGGTGCATGTTGCCTTTGAGGAGACATGCAATAAAGCACAGGAACGTGGATTACGAGTCACCGGCTCGGAACTGGTAGGCCTCATCCCGAAAAAGGCCATGATCGATGCCGGAAAGTATTTTCTGAGAAAGCAAAACCGGTCGGTGGGTGTTTCGGAAGAGGAGATCATCAAAATCGCGGTGAAATCGCTCGGACTGGATGACCTGAAGCCGTTCAATCCCCATGAGAAGATCATAGAATACCTGCTGGAAGATCCTGCACAGGAGAAACTGATCGGCATGACCTGCAAAGGCTTTGCCAATGAAACAGCTTCCGAATCCCCGGCGCCGGGAGGTGGGTCCGTATCGGCTTACATTGGGGCACTGGGTGTCTCCCTGGCAACCATGGTGGCCAATCTCTCATCTCATAAGGCCGACTGGGACGATCGCTGGGAGGAGTTTTCAGAATGGGCAGAGAAGGGGCAGCAGATCAAAGATGAACTGCTTTACCTGGTAGATGAAGATACCCGCGCATTCAACCGGATCATGGATGCCTTCGGCATTCCGAAAGGAACCGATGAAGAGAGATCTGAACGGACGGCTGCCATCCAGGAGGCCACCAAATATGCGATCGAAGTTCCCTTCCTGACGATGAAACGTGCCTATGAATCCATGGAGATCATCAAAGCGATGGCGGAGAGCGGAAATCCAAATTCGGTGTCGGATGCCGGCGTAGGAGCCCTTTGTGCACGTTCCGCCGTGATCGGCGCTTATTTGAATATGCAGATCAACGCCTCAGGATTGAAGGATCAGGCGTACCTTACCTCCCTGATGAAGGAAGCGAAAGAGATCGTGGAGAAGACAAAAGCGAAAGAGGAGAAGATTCTGGAGATTGTTAAGTGTAAAATTGCATAGATCCTGAATTCCCAACTCACCCCTAAATCCCCTGAAGGGGACTTGTTCCCGATTTGCATGCCCCCTGATTTCGCGTAGTGATGTAAGCCCCCTTTAGTGGATTTAGGGGTGAGGTGGCTAGTTTATCCAGATCGGCGCTTCATTCACCCCGTGACAGGAGTTGCAGTTCCCGGTATAGGCCAGAATAGGCATTGTTTTAATCGCTCCCGAGGTGCCCCTCATTTGAGGATAGGCCCCAAATGCGGGTAGGATGGAGGAGGTAGTAAAAAAATTTCCTACGGCATCAATCTCCAGGGTGGCGACGAGCAATCCGGTGCCTCCGAACTCAGACCAGAAATAGAGAATCCCGTTAGGCGATGGGGTGGTCTTGTCTGATTTGAAAACAGAACCGGCTACCGCAAAGTTGTATGTGGCAGTGTCGGCCGCAATGTGGCAACTCATGCAGATCTGTCCGTTTTTATGGCTGGTAGTTCCTCCGTTAACAGAATAAACAGGGTTGGAAGGAGGTGGAGGCTCCTTTTTGGAACAACCCACCCAGAGAAGAGTTGTAATTACTATCGTTGTGAATAAATATCTGGTTGGTTTCATTTTAATGGAAATACGAAATACGAAATTAGGAGATTAATTCGTAAATCGAAAATCGTCATTCGTAATTAATCTTTCAGGCATCTCCCCAGAAAAGCGTTGATCTTCCCTGCAGGATAGAACGAAACACTGGGAGTATACTCGATATCCACGACCACTTCGTTCATTCCATGTGCCCAGGCTTTTTCAGGGCCATGCCGTGTAGAGGACCAGAAAATGGAGGATCTCAGGAGCGGATCAGATGCCCTGAATCTCCAGACCGAGTTGTGGAACCGGATTCCTTCCAGCAAGGCATTGAATCCCGAATATCCTGATAACTTCAAAGCGCTTCCGGCAAAACCATTGGAGATATAAAAGTTGAAAAGTGTATTCCAATCGGCTTCGGTAGGAAGATGCCATCCGGGAGGACAAAATGCCTGAGCTCCGTTATCGGTCGTGTACTGCATCATCTCATTCCACTGATAGAGGCCTCCGTAGGCGGTGCAGTTGGCCGGATTATCGTTGATGCAGTATTTCTCAGGAATACAATTGTCGCGCTGCACCTGGGAAGAGGCGATCACGATCCCGTAATTCAGGTTGGTCGCCATCCAGCATTGCGTTCCAATTTCAACAGTCGGATAGATCCGGTTGTCACGGATATCAATAAGCGTATCGCCACAGTTAATTAGTACTGGCTCCAGAATGGTGATATGGATCGAATCGATCCCGTCACATCCGTATGTATTGGCGTAGTAATAAGTGATGGTATGACGTCCGGTATCTGCCAGCGCCGGGAAGAATCGGCCATTATTCACCCCGGTCCCCGTAAAGGTGCCTCCGGGAGGATTTCCTCCTTTCAGGGTAAAGGGCTGAGATTCGGTTGTCAGCAAGGTGTCGTAACAGATCGTCAGGGAGACGACAGGAAGTGGATTGACAGTCGCCACCACGCTGTTTGGTGTCCCCACACACCCATTGGCTGTTGGGGTGACCTGGTAGGTCACTGTAGGGATCATATACCCCGAATTGTATAATGTATCCTGGATCAGATCTCCCGATCCGTTGCCATATCCGGTCACAGCCGGGGAGCTGCCGGTGGCTGTCCAGGAGAATGTGGTGCCGATCACATTGGACTGTAGGGACAGGTTCGTGACCTGTCCACTGCAAATTGATTCCCCGTTCGGTGTAAAGATCACATCCGCCACAGGGAAGACCACGACAATGAAATCGGTCGAATCGCCGGTACACCCGTTGGCGGTAGCGGCTACGCGGTAGGTCACGGAGTCAATCGTATACCCGGTATTGGTCAATGTCTGCACAATCATGGATCCGGTTCCATTGTTGAATCCGGCCAGGTTAGTTGAACTGGCAAAGGCTCTCCAGGCAAAGGTCGGGCCGGTGACATCAGCCTGGAGGGTGATGGCGGTGGTGGCGTTGTTGCACTGGCTAAAGGAGGTCACCGGATTTGTCACCGCCGGTCGCGGATTGACAGTCAATACCACCGGCATGGTGGTTCCCGGCGGACACCCGTTTGCCGTAGGGGTCGCCTGGTAGGTGACCCATTCAATCGTCGCCCCTGAATTGGAAATGGTCTGGGCGATCAGATCCCCGGAACCGTCGGAATAACCCGTCAGGTTTGGTGACGATGGGGTGGCGGTCCAGGTGAAGGTTGTACCGGTCACATGCGACTGCAGGGACAGGTTCGAAACCTCTCCCTCGCACAGTGTCTCCCCATTCGGAATAAAATAGACGTCCGGCACCGGGAAAACGGTGAAGGTGTAATCGGTGACCGATCCCGGACACCCGCTGTTCTCCGGAGTGATGTGGTAAGTAACCGTTTCGTTATCGAATCCTGAATTGAAAAGGACCTGGTCAATGAGCGTATCCGGAACCATGCTGTTGGAATACCCGGTAACGTTGGATGAGCTGGGCGTACAGGTCCAGGAGAACTGGGTGCCGGCCACATTGGACTGCAGGGACAACCCGGTGGGTTGTCCATTGCAGATAGAAGAGTCCAACGGATTGTTGGTCAGGTAAGGGGAAGGTACCACGGTAACCACATAGTCGGATGTGTCTCCGGCACAACCGTTGGCGTGGGGAACGATCCGGTAGGTCACGGTTTCGTTCACATCCCCCAGGTTGATCAGGTTGTCATCAATCAGGGTGGCCGGGTTTGTATTATCGTTGTATCCGGTGATATTGGCCGAAGAACCATAGGCGGTCCAGGTAAACAGCGTCCCGGTCACGTTGGAGGTCAAGGTGATATCGGTGTTGTTATTATTGCAGATCTCTTTGGCCAGCGGGGTGGTCGACAGGTCGGGAACAGGATAGACGGTGACCACAAAACTGGTATCTGCCCCATCGCACCCGTTGGCTGATGGAGTGATGGTGTAGGTTACCGTTTCGATGTCGTCTCCGGTATTCATAAGCGTCTGATCCAGGATATCGGTTGGTATGGCATTATCCGAAAAGCCGGTGACATTGGCTGATGATCCGGTGGCGCTCCAGGTAAAAAGGGTTCCACTGACATTTGAGGTAAGGGTCACACCGGTTGGCTCTCCGTTGCAGATAGCGGTGTCGGGCGGATCATTAGACATATCCGGAACAGGAAAGACGGTAACCACATATCCGGAATCCGGTCCCTGGCATCCGGCTGCTGTGGGCGTGACCTGGTAGGTCGCCCATTCGATGTCAAACCCCAGATTCGTCAGGGTCTGATTCAACAGGGTGGTTGGTGTTGTCTGATCGGAAAAACCGGTAACCAGCAACGAGGAACCGGTCACAGTCCAGGTGAACCAGGTATTGGTAACATCCGAGGTCAATGTTACATTCGGACCGGTATTGCTGCAGATCGAATCCCCTTTGGGCAGGTTGGTCAGGTGAGGCAGGGGTTTGACCCATTGGGTGAAGGTGGTGTCAAGACCGGTACAGTTGCCGGTGGCCGGGGTGATGGTATACAGCACACTGCCGGCCAGTGGATCGGGATTAAAGAGCTGCTGGGCAATCAGCGATCCGGAGCCATCGCTGAATCCATTGATGTTCCCGGCTCCCTGTGCAGCGATCCAGGTATAGGCTGTGCCCAGGACAGTGGATGTCAGGTTGATA
>JADHVQ010000038.1 GCA_016783905.1 Bacteroidales bacterium
TGATTCCGTGCTCCCCCTCCCTAATTGGGGAGGGGGCTGAGGGGAGGGGAACGGTTCCAGCCCGGCCGCCCGCAAGTCTTTCAGGTGCACGAATTCCATGGTGCGGTCCACGGTAACGATGAGACGAACGATGAGCTTATCGCCAATATTTAGATGGTGAGATGGTAAAATGGTGAGATGGCGAAATGAAGTATCATTGGTTATTCGTCCCTCGTCCAACGTAATTGGTTCTAGCACTGGACCGGATTCGGTGTTTTTCTCCAGGAAAATCTCCTTCTTTACCGTCAGCGGTGTCTCATAGGCCGTGATCTGATCCAGGTTCTCGAAGTATTGCCAGTAGAGTCCTCCCCAGGCAATGCCATCGTTAGTTTTGGTGATTTCAATATTCCCCATGTCGGGGTGGATCTCATCTCCGGTCCAGGAGATACGGAAATATCCGCTCCCGGCCTCCTGTTTCAGGTCCTGTAGTTTTGCCGGATCGATGACCAGGTTGCCCAATTTGATCACCACCTGTGGGTCTCCTGTAAGGAGGTCAGAATCCCGGAGCAGTAAGGCGTAGCAGGCATCTACCGTGGCCTGTTTGGTTTGCCACATCTGGGTCTGTTTTTGTTTCAGCAACCAGGTTTTCATCGCCTCCACCGATTGTTGGTTCTGTGCCACTTCATCGAAAGCTTCAATCAACAGCGCCTGCGTTTCCACCGGGGCCTGATACCACGCATACCCCCCCTGAATGGCCCAGTACATGCCCAGTTCCGGAGAGTGCAACGCCCGTTCTGAGAGCGACTTCAGGATCTTCCCCGGAGTTGTCTGATCCCCCATCCGGTGCAAGGCCAGGGCAATCATCCCCTGGGAGTATAGCTCCTGCTTCAGCCAGAATTTTTTGGCCTGGAAAGTGTAGTATTCCAGAGCTTCCTCGATGTCCGAAACTCCCCTTCCTTGTTGGGGAGAACTTGATCCTGGATCCACACTCCCCGCCCCTTCAGGGGAGGGGTTGGGGGAGGGGTGAAAGAAACTCCTCGCATAGAGATACTTTGCCTGAACCGGACTCAGGTGGTTTTCATTCATCTTTCCAGGGTAGTTTTTCTGAAGTCGCTGATAATCCTTCACCATCTCTTGATCCAGATAATGAATTGCTTTTCTGACCATCTCGGTCACCTGATTGCTCTCCTGCAGGTATCGGACCCCAAGATGGTGCATCCGACCCAGTCCGGTCAGGATATTCAATGTTACGATCCGGTTCTCCCGCATCCCTTCAAACCAGGGCCAGCCTCCTGAAGGATATTGCATCTGTTCCAGCAATTTGAGATTCTCCCGGAAATTTTGCTGGAGGTTGTTCATATCGAAATAAAGCCCCAGTTTCTGCCGGTTTTCAGTCTCATTTTTTGCGTCAAGGATCCAGGGTGTCTCTTGCAGAATAGCAGATTTAAGCTCCTCGTTTTTTTCCAGGTTTGACAACAACGCGTCGGGTGTCAGCGCTTTCCAGCTTTCAAAGACCTGGCGGATCCGTGGATTGAAACCGGCAATATGGGAAGCAAGGGCATTGGCGTAAAATGCACCAAAAACCTGGTCGGTGTTCCTGTAGCTTTTCTCATCCAGGGCCGGTAACGCCTGAACGGCATACCATGCCGGGTTGGATGCAAATTCCAGGGTCAGCCGGTAGTTGTTGAGCGACTTCCGGCCTTCAGAATGAAGCAGTTTATCAAACGTGAAGTCAAAATTCCCCTTTCCGTTTACCGGTAAGGGCAACGATTCGGTTACCAGCACACGATTGGGCAACACCGGAATGGTGTTCATCTCCCCGTCGCTGAAATTTCCAGCCTGGGCAGTAACAGTGTACTGCAGCAGACTGATGAACTTCGACACTGGAATAGCAAGGGTCCAGTAAACAGCAGTACTTTGGCCGGGAGGAATGCCAAACGATATGCGATAGGGGATACGCGATTCGCGATTCACATATCCCGTATCCCTTATCCCGTATCCCGCATCCCGCATCCCGTATCCGGCATCCGGTATCTGGCATCCGGCATCAACAATTAGATCACTTAGCGGCTGCATCGTAATAGCTTCTGCCAGGTCCAGCATCGCCTCACCGGAAATCTCGTGATCGCTCAGGTTCACGATCCGGGTTGTTAGGAGAAGGGTATCTCCCTGCCTTAAAAACCGGGGTGCATTAGGAAATACCATCAGATCCTTTTGTGTAACCAGCTCTTTTTCTGTCAAACCGTAATCGAGCTGTTTCGTATAGGCCAGGCCCAGAAGCTTCCAGGAGGTGAGCGCATCGGGTACTGTAAATTTGAGAAACAGGCTTCCGCTACTATCGGACACAAGTGAAGGATAGAAAAAAGCGGTCTCACGGAAATCCTTGCGGACAGGAACTACCGGAATCTGTTGGTTTTCCGGCGACCGTTCGGGAACACCGGATTTTTCATCCATGCTTGCCATATCGTCCATCGGGGGAGGAGGCGGCTCCCGCATCCCCGCAACAACGGGCCCGGCTTCCATGAAATAAGAGTCTCTGCTTATCAGTTCCTTAGTTACTGTTTTCCACTTCTGACCGTCATCCCAATAATACCCAAGTCCCATGGATTGAAGGCCAAACCAGTTCAAATCATCGTATTGAGTAAATTGAAAACCGGTTGAAGACCAGGATGAATGCCACGATCCACTGGTGGTCCTGAAATCATCATTCACATCCCAGGGATTGCTGAAATAATAGCGCTTAAACAGATCAAATGACCATGAATTACTCCGGAACAGGTCAAGCGAACGGTCATACATCGTGGTCAACAGGGAGGCCGACACTCCCTTGCCGGCAGCATCGGAGATACGGATTTTCCACTCCTCCTGCCGACCCGGGATGAGCTTATTCCGGAAGGTTTCAAAATTAATATCCAGCTTTTTATCTGTATAGGGAACCGAAACCAGCTGGTTGTTCTGGAATACACGGTTTTCGCAGACAAAGAGAAAATTAACCGAGAAATTTCCGCGGAAGGCCTCAAGGATCGGGACCTCAACCACCTTCTGCTGGTTCTTCAGGATCAGCCACTCACGGGAGTAAAGCTGATCCTTCACCCTGATCTCGCGGATGACCCGAATCTCTTTTTCGCTGGTCCCGATCAGGAAAAAGGCCGTTTCGCCCGGCTCTCCGGAACTTTTCAATGGCACAAACCAGTTGAACGCCGGAACAGGAATCCTCTTGCTGCCTGGATCAAAGGCTGTGAAAAAGAGGACTTTCTCCACCTTCTGGCCGAAGGGGTCGGTGGCAGTGAGGGTTAATTTATATGATCCGGGATCCGCGATCCGGGATCCACGATCATCTCCTTCCTTATCGCGTATCTCGTATCCTGCATCTGTCAATGAAATCACAGTATCATTTGCCGTATTCATCACGTTGCTGAAAATGGTCTCCTGTACCGACCAGGTAGTGGGATCGTCGTCGTTGGCATAAATATCGTGAGGAAACTGAGCGTAAAAAGTTTTCCCTGACATGATTTGTGTATCGGACCGGTTCCAGAGACGGGTTTTGAATGCTCTTTCGGGAGCGGATAACGTTTGAAGGGTAACCTGAACCTCTGCGGGTGTTGCCTTGCCGTTCAGGTTGGTTGTTGAGAGGCTGAATTTACCTGGGCTTGTCAGATTTAGTTTTTCCGGTATGGAAATATCGATCAGGAGAGAGGTATATCCGACTGATACCATTTCCTGAGCAGAACGGGTTTCGCCGTTGATATCCGTTACATCAGCAAAGATCCGGAATGTGAATACGGGTTGACTCTCTGCAGGGATCTTCTTATCAGGGAGAGCTTCAAACGTAATGGTAAATGATCCATCTTCACCGGTGCTGGTGCTCCCATTTGTAATCTCAAGTTCCGGAGATTCCGGAAAAGGGATGTGCCACCAGCTACCACGATATGGATACCTTGCCGTTCGTACTACGCGGTAACTGACTGATCCGTCGTCAATGGCATTTCCTGCGTATCCGATAGCCTTCCCGGTTACGGCCACCTTTTCCCCGAGCTTGTAATTTCCTTCCACGGGATCGAACATCACCTTGAAAGTGGGCCGTTTATACTCCTCCACGGAGATAGCAATGGACCCTGACTCATTGAAGATCCGCATCTCGCCCAGAAGCACTCCGGTGGGAGCAGTAAAAGAACCGTTGAAGGAACCATATTCATCAGTGATGAACGTTTGATCGGCGATCTTTTGTCCGTTCACATCCGTGAAACTAACCAGGGTTTTTTTACCGGTTTTCAGTGACGTGGAATCACCTTGGCGCTCCAGAACAATCCCCTTGAAATAGATTGGTTGTCCGGGCCGGAAGATGGCGCGGTCGGTAAAAAAACGGGTTTGTTCTACCGGCCTGACCTGACGATCCGATGTAGGGTACACATAAAGGGATTGCGTTATAAGCAGGTCGTCTCCGTTATGGATATGCAGGATCAGGTTGGAATAGGAACCTCTGCTTTGGGGCGCCGGGATAGAGAAAAAGCCGGATTCATCAGACCGGTATTCGCCCGTTTTAGAAGTCACATACTGACGGCTTCTGTTATCATACGATTTTGAAAAAGCCTCGACAAAAAGGTTCTTTAACGGATATCCACTTTGCCTGTCAAGGAGGTAAAGGTCGATGCCACCCTGTTCGTTTCGTTGGGTAATGTAGCTGATGCCGGATGACCAGATTGACTGATAGGTAAAGGGTACTGCGGGATTCCGGAAAAGAGAATCAGTGGATGCAAAGAGCAGGTAAAAACCGGCTGGCGTGGCCGGAATAGGGAATTCAGTCCGGCGCCCCTGGTAATCCCCTGTTACGGGAAGGTTAACCTGCCAGCGGCTAACGGCTTCCAGGGAGATAAGGTATTTGAAAATATCCTCCTGTTTCAAGCCGGAGAGAATCCCTTTATACTCTTCCGGGTCGGCTTTAACAAGCCGGAAATATAGCGAAGAGATATTTTTAAACGAAAGGGAAGCCAAAGCAGGTTGATCGGGTATGATGGCATATTCGGCAGTGATCTGAAGAGAGGGAGCCATGATCTGCTTGATAAGCGACCGGCAGTTCTTGCCACCCATTGATTCGGGAAAACGCTCGACAGCACTCATGCAAACCTGCATTGCATCCTTCAACTTCCATTGATGAATCCCGGATACCAGCGGATTATACTTCCCCCCCTCCATAGTGAGTGCCTGGGCAAGGGCAAACGATATCTCCGTTGAGGCAGGAGAGAAGGTGTAGTTCTGCTCAAACTGCCTGAGCGCTTCCAGATAGAGGCTGTCTTTTTCTGGCAATGTGCTCTTTTCCAGAACGTAAGAGAACCGTTGAAGTTCCCAGTCAATCAGTGCTTCGGGATTTTTATCGTTGAGATGAAATTGGGCTAAAACCTGATATATCCGGATGGCATACCAGGTGAGCGAGAGGGTATCGATGCCGGGAGGGATGAAGGTGCCGTCGCCCGGACGGGCATGAATTCCTTTTGGCTGAAGGGGATACTTGATGAATTTGGGCGCCTGGGCAAAGAACGCGGCGTTATCCAGGGTGAAGGTGTTGGCGGATTGAACAATGGATGGATCCGGTTGCGTGAAAAAGAGGAGCGCCCGGTGAGCCAGAAAATCAAAGAGCGTTGGATGCACCGGGGGAGTCGTATCTTTTTGTCCAATGTCGGGAACAGGGCGATCGAGGATAGCTTTGTACTGTTCAATCAGAATCCCTTGCAATGCTGTTTCATTCGACAAAGATTTCCGGTATTGCAGGATAATCTCGTATACCAGCCGCTTTTGATCCCATGTTTCAGGATCATCAGATGAAATCCCGGTAACGGCTGACCGGTCGCGAAAACGATACTGATTTCGCTGGTAATAGTTCGAATAAAGTTCTCCAAGAATGGAATGAAGGATCTGCTTGACCGGTTCACGGGAAGAGACAATCTCTTTGGTTACTTCATTGATCGCCGGTAATGGGAAATTTTCCTGGAACGTTGAATTTAAACTGATCCGGTAGATGATTGCTTTTACCAGCTGGGGATCATCCTGCTCCTCCTGTGCTTGTTTGTAGATTTTATCAACAACCGCCAGAGCTGAGTTGGGTAATCCCGCATTTGCCAGGGAATCCACCTTATGCCAGAGAGAATCAGAGATGGTGAGATGGTGAAATGGTGAGATGGTGAGATGGTGAGTGGGTGAGATGGTGAGTGGGTAAGTTGTGCTGTGGTGCCGTGGTGAAGTGGTGGTGAGACGATATAGTGCCTCTGTGCCTCTGTGCCTTTGTGCCTTTGTGCCCGTATGCCCGTATGCCCGTATGCCCGTATGACCCGTTAATAAGAATGAAAGGGCCAGTGCCAGAACCAAGTTTCTCATAATTATTTTATTTGGAATGAATAAAGATACGATTATTTTTTCTTTTTCCTGGATTTTTCTTTCTCCTTTGGAGCGATCATGGAGGTGAAGGGATTAGCCAGCCCTTTGTATTCGCTCAGTTCAAGTTTGACAGAGCCGATAATTACGGCCGATTTTATCAGCAGCGGGATGTGGTTTTTATCATCGGTGATCCAGACGTCCATAGGATATGGTTGGGAGAAAATGTTGCCGGCGACCACCAGCGGCTGAAACCTCAAACAGCGGAAGGTTCCCAGCTCCACTATCACATCTTCACTGCCCATGTAACGGATGACCGAAACATAGATGGAGTCATCCAGGAGGAATGTAATCGGGAAATCATCACCTGGCTGGGCGTTGGAGATGTCGTAGGTGCGTGCAATGTACAAAGCGGAGATCAGATCCTGAGTCCCTTTGGGCATCGACTTGTTTTTCCGGGTACTGGAATAGGACCCGGTGAACTGGTTGAACTTCACATCATCATCATATTCGTAATCACCCTCTTTTGTTCGCCGGATAAATTTCCATGGTACCAATAGCTCCCTGTCGACAAAACTTTCAAAACGATCCTCCACCTTGAAAAAGAGATTGAAAGCTCCTTTTGTTTTACCCGTACCGATCAGGTGATAGGTTTGCCTGCCATTTACCTCTTTACTTTCGAACTTCACTTCTGCGGTGGCAATTCCCGCGGTCACCTTTCCGGTGATGTAGGAGTCATAATAAACACTGTATTCCAGGTATTCACCGTGGGTAAAGGCCTCGTTTCTAATGGGGGTGAGTTCCTGTGAGAAAACTGTGAGAGGTAAGAGGTGAGAGGTAAAAAGGAAGGAATAAATGAGAAGGGAAATCAATCCGTAGGGTCGACTGGGCCGGTCGCCCCTATATTTTCGTGTACCGGTCCGATCGCCCATCCTGTCTATATCACCACATTGACGATCTTTTTCGGGACAACGATGATTTTTTTCGGTGGGTTTCCAAGAAGCCATTTTTCTGATTCGGGTGCCTGTAACACTGCTTTTTCAATATCCGAGGAACTCAGGTTAAGAGGCAGTGTCAGTTTAAAGCGCAATTTACCATTAAACGAAATTGGATACTCAAACGTATTTTCTTCCAGGTATTTTTCATTGTACACAGGGTATGAAGCGTTGGCGATACTTTCGGTACCACCCAGCCGGGACCAGAGCTCTTCGGCCAGGTGTGGCGCATAGGGAGAAAGGATAACTGCCAGATCGGTGAGAATCAACCGTTTACAACATTTCAGTTCCGAAAGTTCATTGACACAGATCATAAACGTGCTGACCGCCGTGTTGAACGAGAACCGTTCAATTTCCTCCTGTACCTTTTTGATGGTCCGGTGTAAAATCCGAAGCTCTTCAGCAACAGGAACTTCGTCAGTCACCCTGAACCGGCCATTTTCATCATGATACAACCGCCAGACTTTCTTGATAAACCGAAATACCCCTTCAATCCCGTGGGTGTCCCATGGTTTCGACTGTTCCAGCGGGCCGAGGAACATTTCATATAAACGTAGCGTATCGGCTCCATACTCCTGGATGATCTGATCGGGATTCACAACATTGTAAAGGGATTTCGACATCTTCTCAATGGCATATCCGCAGATATAATTACCATCTTCCAGGATGAAAGCAGCATCTGCGAGATCCGGGCGCCATTTCTTTAAAGCAGCTATATCCAGCACATCATCGTGGACCAGACTTATATCCACATGCATTGGAACGGTTTCATACTGCCCGATCAATCCGTGCGAAATGAATGTATTTGTTCCCTGGTCACGGTAAACGAGGCAAGAACGGCCCTGGATCTTTCCCTGGTTGATCAGTTTTTTAAACGGTTCTTCATTGAGGGTGAGTCCGATGTCATAGAGGAACTTATTCCAGAATCGGGCATAGATCAGGTGCCCGGTGGCGTGTTCATCCCCACCAATATAGAGATCGATATTTTGCCAGTAGTCCGCTGCCTCTTTGGAAAAATAGCGATCTTGATTTCCGGGATCCATGTACCGGAGATAATAACCACTGGAACCTGCATAGCCCGGCATCGTGGTTGTTTCCAGGGGATATCCCTCGCGGGTTGTCCAGTTTTTGGCACGGGCCAGGGGAGGTTCACCGGATTCGGTGGGAAGGAATTTATCGACCACCGGAAGGCGCAAAGGGAGTTCCGATTCCGGCAATGGATAGGGGATCCCCTCCTTGTAATAGACCGGAATAGGCTCTCCCCAATAGCGTTGCCGGCTGAAAATCGCATCGCGCAGACGGAAGTTGATGGTCCCTTTTCCGATCCCCATCTCTTCTATCCGGTTGATCACTGTCCTTATCGCCTCTTTCACATCCATCCCGTTGATGAATTCGGAATTGATCAGGATACCCTCTTTGGCATCGTAGGAGCTTTCCGAGATATCACCGCCGGAGACCACCTCTATGATCGGGAGCCCGAAATGCGTAGCAAACTCATAATCACGCTGATCGTGTGCCGGAACGGCCATGATGGCACCCGTTCCGTAACCGGCCAGCACATAATCGGCCACCCAGATGGGAATAGGCTGTTGATTGAACGGATTTAAGCAGTAAGCTCCGGTGAACTCACCGGTAATTTTCTTCACATCGGTCATCCGTTCCCGTTCCGAACGCTTCTTTGCCATCTCCGTGTAGGCCAGCACCGATGCCTTTCTGTCGTGGGTGGTGATTTTCTCCACCAGCTCATGCTCCGGAGCCAGCACCATGTAGGTTGACCCGAAGATGGTATCAGGACGGGTGGTGAATATCTTCAGCCGGTAATGGTGATCCTTTATTGGAAAAAAGATATCGGCCCCTTCCGACCTTCCGATCCAGTTTCTCTGTATCTCTTTCAGGGAATCAAACCAATCCAATATATCCAAACCATCGAGCAATCGCTGCGCATAAGGGGTGATCCGTAAAAACCACTGCTTCATCAGCTTCCGTTCTACAGGAAGACCTCCCCGAACCGAAAAACCATTGACCACTTCATCGTTTGCCAGCACCGTTCCAAGCTCGGGACACCAGTTGACCATGGCATCTGAAAGATAGGCCAGCCGGTAGTTCATCAGGAACTCCTGTTGCTGCTTTTCACTCCAGGTTTTCCATTGATCAGGAGTCACCTCGCCAAATCCTCTCTCCGCAAGCTGTTCAATGAGCCTGGCAATGGGTTCAGCTTTCTGCAGGCCGGGATTATACCAGTGGTTGAAGAGCTGGATAAAGGTCCACTGCGTCCATTTGTAATAGTCAGGATCACAGGTCTTTACTTCACGCGACCAGTCGTAAGAGAACCCGATTTTTTCCATCTGCTCACGGTACCGGAGGATGTTCTTTTCGGTTGTTACAGCGGGATGGGTACCAGTTTGGATTGCATACTGCTCTGCAGGAAGGCCATAAGCATCGAAGCCCATCGGATGAAGCACATTATACCCTTTCAGACGTTTGAACCTGGCATAGATATCAGAAGCGATATACCCTAACGGATGACCTACATGCAGGCCGGCACCCGACGGGTAAGGGAACATATCGAGGACGTAATATTTGGGTTTGGAATGATCAAGTTCGACCCGGAAGGTACCATGCTCCATCCAGTAGTGTTGCCACTTCTTCTCCACTTCCGAAAAGTTGTATTCCATAGTCAATTTGTAATAAGTTGATTCTATTTCGATTCGGGCTGCGAAGTTAGAAAATTACCATGAATTTTTTACCTTTACCATGAATTCACCACCTGCTATTTCATGCGAGATCCAATTAAGAGAGCCACCGCACCAAAATTTCACCGGTATATTCTCAAAACCCTGATGTGGGTAGTGATTTTCGTTTCGGTTGTTTTCCTGGCCGTTTACGTGGCGATGTACTATTTCGGAGAACACTTCATCAAGTCATACCTTCAATCAAAGGTCCTTCATGCCAGTCATGGCGTTTATGTGATCGATTTTGATCAATTCAGCTTTGATATTTTTTCCGGAAAGACAATTGTAACCGGATTTAAGCTGATCCCCAACGAACCACGTTACAATGAACTCAGAGAAGAGGGAAAAGCAAAAAGCACCCTGTATTACCTGGTATATGAAAAACTGACTTTGAACAAACTGAACCTGAAGGAGATGTTTCTCGGCAGGACGATCCATCTCCGGATGATCGAGCTGGAAAAACCGACCATCAGTTTCATTGCTTTCCCCGATTCAATCAAGAAGAAACGGGGACGGTTCAAACACATCTACCAGGATATCTACCCGGTCTTATCTTCTGTGTTCACCGAAGTAAAGATCGACTCTATTCTGGTGATTGATGGATCTTTTTCCGCGAAGCAAACCCTCAAATCAGGAAAAATCAGCGAGGGCGATTGGCTCTATTCGGCGGTACTCCGGGATTTCGATCTCAATGCCTATGACTACAAAGAGGAGCGGGTCTTTTATTCCAAAGATGTGGAGTTGAGGATCAGGAATTTTAACTATTCACTCTCCGATAGCCTATATTTCCTGAATGCTGATGAAGTAGGCTTCTCCCTGTTGGGCTCGCGCCTATTTGGGAAAGGGCTCACGCTTACTCCTAATTTTCTGGCGAGTAAACTGGCAACAGCCAAAACCGGTAACTTCTATCAGGTATATCTTCCTGCATTTTCCATTGACGATGTAAATCTTTATAAAGCCCTGCTTGAAAAAGAGATATCGATCGGTTCAATCAATATTGACAACCTTGATGTCAAGATGTTCCTTCATAAAGCAGAAGATCCCGTAGTAAAGAAAAACAGGCCCAAAGTTTCGATTGCCACCCTCTATACCATCATTCAGGATAAGTTAAAGAATGTTACCATCGATACCATCCTGTTGAGCAATGCCTCTTTTCAGTTCTATCCCCGGGTCACAGAACCGAGGCCCGAACTTCAGGTTGAGAGGGCTACCCTGCAGCTGAATGGCTTCCATCTCGACTCCCTTGCGCACATGGATACCACCAGGATTCTCTATTCCAAAGACATTGAAATTGATCTCGAAGGATTTACCCTGGCACTCCAGGATAAACTTCATGATCTCAGCGCTCAACAGGTGCTCATCAGCACCCGCAGATCTTTGATCGATGTACGGAATACCCGCTTATTTCCCTCTGCCGTGCTGGATCCGACCCTGCGTTATAAAAGCGACTCATACTACCAGATGTTCTTCCCGGAGGTGAGGTTCGAACAGATCAATCTGCTCCGGATGTTTAATACCCGGAACCTGGAGTTTGCCAGGTTAGCCATTTTTGAGCCAGACATGACGATCATTCAGTACCGGGATAGGAAGATCCCTCAGGACACCATGATCAAGCAAGAGACCTTCCTTCAAAGACTGGACCTCATAGAACGCATAATCATTCCATATATGATCTCCATTCAGGCTGGAACGATCGAAATTTCCAATGCCAGGATCAGCTTCAAGGACGATAAACAGGGATTGAATGAGGAACGGATCGCCGGGCTCGTGGATCTTACCCTAACGGGATTAGAGATGGATACCCTCACATACAAAGACCGGAAAGAGTTCCTGAACCGGCTTGAACTGGATCTGGCTCTGAGAGATTTCCGGTACCTCTCCCCCGACTCTCTTCACCGTGTCAGGGTAGGGGAACTTTATGCCAATTCGCTCTCTGAGGAGCTGGCCATCAACGATTTTACTATGCATACAACCAGTAGAATGCATCCGGGTATGCCTTATCCTTCAACGTTGAGTGCAACATTCAACACCTTACAGGTATACGGCTTTGATCACCGGAAATGGATTCGCGACAGGTGGTTTTCTGCCGGGGACATCCGGATACGGGAACCAAAAGTTGTGATCCGGTCTGTGAAAAAAAAGAAGGAAAGCTCGCTCAATGAACCATTTTCTGATGTAGACGATGCGGTTTCAAAAATTGAGATCGGGAGCATTCGGATCAACCAGGGATGGTTTGACCTGGTGGAAGAGGATGAGAAATCCAGGGGCTCTTTGCTGATAAGGAACTTCGACTTCCAGCTTTCAAAATTTCTTTTTGACCTGACCGGCTGGGACCAGGGGATAAAAATTTTACGGTATGATCTGCTCTCTTTAAAGCCAGATCAGTCCCTGCCCATGATCCTTGACAGCGTTTATACCATCAATTTTTCGAGATTTTTATCAGATTCTTATCCCCCCAACCTATCCATCAGCGACCTTCATATCGTTCCAATGGAACCTGGAAATATCAGGAAACAGAAACCACTGACAGTAGAGCTTGCCCTTCCCTCATTTATGATCCGGCAGCTTGACCTGGAACAGGTGCTCTTTAACAGAGATCTCCGGATCGAAGAGATCATGATAACGGAACCGGAAATCACACTCTTCAGCCATCCTGGAAATCATCCTGAAATGAGCTCCAAAAAGAAAAGCATTTCGAGCCATCCGGAACTGACCACCCCTTTCCATTCTATGATCATTGGAAGCGTGGAACTTACCGATGGGACTTTTCATTATATCAGTGGGAAACCAGACAGTTCGACCAGGATGAGCCTGGATCAGATCTTTACCAGCATCAGGGGATTCAGTTACGACTCCTCCCATACGAAAAAAACAACCCCCACTATTTTCCATTGCGAGGATATCGACCTGCGAACCGGGAGGTACTCCACCATCACCAGAGACAGCATGAATACCCTCTCCATTGCCGGGTTACATCTCTCAACAGGAAACTCAACCCTGGCGATTGATTCCTTTGCACTGACACCCAATTACTCTGATTATGAATACTCCAGAAAGCTGGGTTATCAGACCGACAGGATGGAGTTGAGTGCGGTAAAGATTGAGATGGAGCGGCTGGATTTCAATACCTTGCTGGAAGAGAAAAAGGTTGTTGCCGGGATGCTTTATATTGATGAATTAACGCTGGATGACTACCGGGATAAACGGGTTGAATTTCCAACCTGGAAACGACCACCCATGATCCAGCAGGCCATCAGAAAAATA
Organism: Bacteroidales bacterium; assembly: GCA_016783905.1. GTDB lineage: Bacteria > Bacteroidota > Bacteroidia > Bacteroidales > FEN-979 > QYOJ01. Next base: position 13,337 of record JADHVQ010000038.1, read on the forward strand.
TCCTTTCCTCTGGTGATTGACACGGTGTCACTAGCCAACGGAAAAGTGACCTATCGCGAACAAACCGGCGAAGAAGCGGGTATGATTTTTTTCGACCAGATGGAGTTCCTTGCTCGGAATTTTACCACTGATTCGAACCTGAGTTCCCGGGGAGCGGAGCTGATTGCCTACGGTTCTACCTTCCTGATGGGCAAAGCAAAAGTGGAAGGAGAATTCAGGTTCCCCCTTCAATCACCGGTTGATACCTTCTTTTTTAAAGGCAAAGCGAACAGGATGGAGATGACCCTCTTCAATCCAATGGTATCCCGGGTAGCGCCAGTGAAGATTAAAAGTGGCGTAGTGGATAGTGTGAACATTCACTGGATGAGAGGAAATGGCATCTATGCTACCGGATTGCTGGATCTTTACTATCAAGACCTGCAGGTAGAGCTGCTGAAGGAGAAGAAGAACTTCTGGAACAAGACAGGTACAGAGCTGGTGCAACTGCTGGTGAACCTAGCGGTACCCCAGGAAAATCCAGGTTATTTTGGAATTCACCGGTCAGGATATATCTGGAACAAGCGGGATGATGAAAAGGGATTTTTCAACTTCTTCTGGAAGTCACTGTTATCAGGATTGAAATCGAGTGAAGGATTGAATTCAAAAGAACAGAGAGCCTTTAAAAAAGCGTTGAAACGGGAAATGAAAGATAAATAACCCGAAGAGTCATGGAAAAGAAAAAAAGATCAAAAGGCAAACGGATTTTATTTTGGATTTTAGGAATCCTGCTAGGAATTATTCTGGTAATCAGTGCAGTTGGATATTTTTACTGGAGCCGGTTAATCAAAGGAACGCTGGAGGATGCGGTGACCAAAGAGACCAACGGATTGTATTGCGCGGAGATAGGAAGCCTCTACTATGGAATTTTCAGTGGGAACCTCTACATCCGGAACTTCTCGCTATTGCCGGATTCGGCTGTTTACAATGCCATGGATCCCGATTCGGCACCCTCAATGCTTTTTAGCTTGTATGTGGACAACCTGACAGTAAAGGATTTACATTTGAGGAAGGCCATATTCAGTAAATTGATTGATGTAAAACGGATTGTGGTGAAATCACCGGAACTGAAGATATGGAGGAAAAGAGTCCCCGTACCGGATACCATCAACAAGGTACCGGATACCACTCAGTCGATCCCCCTTCCCAGGGGATGGGATTACATTTCGGTTGGTGAAATCAGCCTGGAAACAGGAACTCTTACTTACATCGATCAGGCAACGGACACGGTGAAAGAGGTTTCCATTCCTTCCGTCAATATCAGGATTGTCAACCTCTGGGTAGATTCTACCTGGAGAACCGATCCCCGGATTTACAATACGGATGATATCGTGGTTACCCTCCGGGATATAGAACAAAAAACCGGGAATGGGATGTATGCCATGCATTTTGGGGAAATCGGTATTTCAACAGCTCAAAACCTGCTCTACGTAGACCGGTTCCACCTGGAGCCTCTGTTCAACCGGCACGACTTCAGCAGAAAATTGGGTTACCAGACCGATCGTATGGATGTACAGGTAGGGAAGATCACCCTGTCGGGCATTGATTGGAGAGAATTGATGCTTGATAAACGGCTGGTTGCAGTAAAACTGCGGATTGACAGCCTGGTACTTGACGATTATCGCGACAAACGGGTACCTATGCGGCCTGGATTCAAACCTCCCATGCCACAACAGCTGATCCGCAACCTCAAAACCTATATTTGGATCGACTCCCTGGAACTTGTCAACGGCAAAGCAACCTATTCCGAACAGGTAGCCAACCAGCCAGGAACAATCTTTTTTGATCGCCTCAATGGCACGTTGACTGGATTGACAAACGATTCGGTCTGGCTGGCGGAGAAAAAGATTTCTCCCTTAAAGGCAGAGGCCTATCTCCAGGGAACCGGAAAACTGCAGGCTACGATTAACTTCGTTTTTGGAGATCCCATGAATCGTTTTTCCATTCCCTCTGCTCTCCTGACATCCTTTGAACTACCGGAAGTTAACACCATGCTTTCCAAGCTGATGCCTGCCGAGATCGAAAGTGGTCATGTAAACAAACTGGTTATCCACAGGATCCAGTTCAATGATGACTTTTCAACGGGCAGCCTGACGCTATACTACAACGATTTATCGTTTAAGATTTTCGATGAAAAAAATACAACATGGTCGGAAATAAAAACAGGAGTCGTTAACTGGTTAGCCAATGATATCATAGTTTCCAGGAGCAATCCGGGTCCCAGGGGGAAATTACGAACAGGCGTCATCTATTTCCAGCGCGACAAGCACAAATCGATCATCAACTTCATATGGAAGAGCACGCTCAGCGGATTGAAATCGAACATGGGTTTCAATACCAAAGAGCAGAAGGAAATAAAGAAGGAGATTCGTGCCAAGAGAGAAAAAAAGAAGTAATTTTAGTCGGAACATTCCAAACGATGAGATACAACGAACAGAACTATCAGCGACGACGATTGACCACCTCATATGTGACTACAGTCATCAGCATCACCCTGGTTTTATTTATGTTGGGATTACTTGGCATGCTGGTGTTGCATGCAAAAAAATTATCGGATTACGTCAAGGAAAACATCGGTTTTTCCATCATGATCAAAGAGGGAGTCAAGGAGGCAGAGATCTTTGAATTACAGAAAAAATTGGATAAAGAGGAGTATGTCAAAACCACTGAGTACATCACCCGGGAACGGGCGGCAAGCGAATTTTCCGACGAGCTTGGAGAGGATTTTGTAGGATTTCTGGGGTACAATCCGCTGCTCCCTTCCATCGAGTTACGATTGAAAGCATCTTTTGCCAATCCCGACAGCGTTCGCCTGATTGAAAAAAGGCTGATCGCTTACCAGGGAGTAAAAGAGGTGGATTATCACAAATCCCTGGTGGACAAGATCAACCAGAACGTGGAGCGGATCAGCCTGGTGATCCTGAGTTTCAGCCTGATCCTGTTGCTTATATCTATTGCACTGATTAATAATACGATCCGGTTAGCGGTTTATTCAAAACGTTTCCTGATCCGGAGCATGCAGCTGGTTGGCGGGACACAGAAATTCATCCAGCGACCTTTTCTGGCAAAAGCGATTCTCAATGGATTTTTAAGTAGTGTTATTGCTATCGGCCTGTTGCTTCTGATTCTCTATTTAGCTAACAGGGAGATGCCTGAACTTCTGGAGTTTCAGGACATGGAGTTGTTCGGCATCCTCTTTTTATTGGTCATCATGCTGGGTATTCTGATCTCCTGGATCTCCACCTTTTTTGCCGTCCGGAAATATCTTCGGATGAAAACGGATTCGTTGTATAGTTAACCAATTACTGAAAAAAAGCCTATTTTTGCCATTCCAATGGAATTCGAATGGAGAAGAAGAAAAAACATATTGAACCGGCCAAGCAGCCAAAACAGCCTGCACAGACCGGCGATTTTGCATTTGGCAAAGAAAATTACCGCCTGATGCTCATCGGGTTGGCCCTCATCACTGTCGGATTTATTCTCATGATTGGAGGAGGATCTAAAGATCCCTCCCAGTTCAATCCGGAGATCTTCAGCTTCCGCCGGATCACCCTGGCTCCGATCCTGGTGCTGGCAGGGTATGTGGTGGAGATCTTTGCCATCATGAAGAAACCGAAGGACTAAAATGACCTTGTTCGAAGCGATCATTGTGGCGATCGTTGAGGGGATCACTGAATTCCTTCCCATCTCTTCTACGGGACATATGATCATCACCCAGGCCATCCTGGGAATCCCCCCGTCCGAATTTGTGAATGCATTTACCGTGAACATCCAGTTTGGAGCGATCTTATCGGTGATCGTACTTTACTGGAAACGATTCTTTCAGGGCTGGGATTTTTATAAAACAATCGCTATTGCCTGTACACCCCTGATCATAGCCTATCTATTGTCCGACACAATCGATGCAATGTTTGGAAGTGTCCTGATCGTTGCCATCGCCCTGGTAGTAGGAGGTGTGTTCCTCATCTTCGTCGACAAATGGTTTGACCGCCCGGAAAATGAAAAGACAAAACTGACCAATTATAAAGCGTTATACATAGGCTTGTTTCAGATTATCGCGGTGATCCCGGGAGTCTCACGCAGCGCTGCAACCATCATTGGTGGGATGAGCCAGAAACTGAGCCGAAAACGAGCGGCCGAATTCTCTTTTTTCCTGGCTGTTCCAACCATGTTTGCCGCCTCCGTGTTTAAACTCTACAAGCTATTTACCAGTGAAGCTTCTGCACAGGTTTTTTCCATGGAAAACATTCATATACTCCTCGTTGGAAATGCTGTGGCCTTCATTGTAGCCATGATCGCCATCAAATCCTTTATTGCCTTTCTAGCCCGTTATGGGTTCAAAGCGTTCGGATATTACCGGATCGCAATAGGAGTGATCATCCTGATTCTTCTGCTTTCCGGACATTCACTAACCATTGTCTGATGCCGTTTGATTTCTCAGAAGGCGAAATCCTGCTGATCAACAAGCCATACAAATGGACCTCCTTTGATGTGGTGAACAACCTGCGTTATTTCCTGAAATCAAAACTTGGTATCAGAAAGATAAAAATCGGTCATGCCGGAACACTCGACCCGCTGGCAACAGGCCTGCTCATCCTCTGTACAGGGAAGCTCACTAAAAAAATTGAAGAATTCAAAGCGTTCGACAAAGAGTATACCGGGGTATTTACCCTGGGAGCCACAACTCCATCATTCGACCTGGAAACGGAAGTCGATCACCTGTTTCCGGTTAACCGGATCACCGAGAAGATGATCCTGGATACTGTAGCAAAGTTTACCGGAAACCAGATGCAGGTTCCTCCACGTTTTTCGGCTGTGAAGATCAGAGGAAAAAGGGCATACGAGTATGCCCGGCAAGATGAGGAGGTGAAACTGGCTCCCAAAGCCATTGAGATTTCAGCATTTGAGATCACCCGAATCGAACTGCCGGAAATCCATTTCCGGATCGCCTGCAGCAAGGGAACCTACATCCGGGCTCTGGCAAGGGATTTCGGGGCGTCATTAAAAAACGGAGCCTATCTGAGTGCACTCTGCCGCACCCGGATAGGACCGTATCATTTACGCGATGCATGGAAGCTGGAAAACCTGAAAAAACTGTTATCTTTGTAAACCCGTATAGATAACGATTTTACAAAAAAACACATTGACAAATGAAAACCAATACCTTGAACTATCCTGCCATCGTACTTACCGGCATTTTACTGACCCTACTTGGTTTCACCATCTCTGATTTTGTCACTTTTCTCGACCAGGCCCAATTTGATAAACGAAAACGTTTTGAGGCTTTTTTGCTGAACGAATACAAGCACGCTCCTGACGTTGCCCTGAAGGAAGGTGGAAACGAGGATAAATCTATGGATCAGCCCGGTGCGGCTGCATTCCAGGAGTATCTGATGACGCTCGATCCGGAGACGAAGACAGTTCCCAGAGAACGATTACTCGTTGCATACAGGCAGACGAAAGCCTACCAGGCGCAGAAGAGTACCTCCTCCATCAGCTGGGAGGGAACAGGCGTGGAAATGGGTGGACGCACCCGTACCATCATGTATGATCCCAATGATCCTAACCAGAAAAAAGTTTGGGCCGGCGGAGTCACCGGCGGATTATGGTACAACAACGATATCACCAACCAATTTTCCTCCTGGGTTCCCATTGGCGACTTCTGGCCCGTTTTGAGTATCCGTTGCATGACATACGATCCGAATGACACCCAGGTTTTCTACGTGGGAACCGGGGAGCCTGAAACAGCCCTGATCACCTACCGTGAAAGTTCGGGTCTTGGTCTGGGAATCTGGCGATCCAACGACGGAGGTCAAACCTGGGCACAGATCCCTTCTACTGCCAATTTCGTTTACATTACCGACATCCTGGTGAGGGATGAAAACGGCACCAGCGTCATCTATGCTGGTGTGGTATCCGGACAATATCATGGAACCCACCAGAGTTTGCCTACTGATGGCTTATATCGTTCTGATGATGATGGAGTTACATGGGAACAGGTGTTACCGGATATCTATGGATCCGATGTACCGTATGCCCCGTCTGATATCGATGAAGGCCCTGGTGGCAGGATTTATATCGGAAGTATTCCAAATCTTGATGATGAAGGAGGCGCCACCATTCTCTATTCGGATAGCGGACTTCCCGGGAGCTGGGTTATCAATGATGATTACAAGATCATCATTGAAAATGATCCCGATTATCCCCTTCCGGGAAGGGTTATTATAGCTGCGTCAAAATCTGATGAGAATGTCGTATATGCACTGGTTGCTTCAGGATATATCAGGCCCTCAAACAATTTCAGATATTTTTACTGTTTTCACATTTTACGGTCGGACGATAAAGGTGTTAACTGGACAGAAAAATCCCTTCCTACGGATCTGACCAATGGGAATAATTTTGCCACCATCGCATGGCATGCCCTGGGTGCGACGGTTGACCCGAATAACCCTGACAACCTGTACATCGGAGGACTGGATGTGCATCACTCAACCAATGGTGGCACCACCTGGTACCGGGTCAGTGATTGGTCGAAGATGTATAGTGGTGGCGGATCTGATTACATCCACGCCGATCTGCACACCATTGTATACAAGCCCGGATCATCCCAGGAGATCCTTTTTGGAACTGACGGAGGCGTATTTTATACAAACAACGGGATTGTCAACTACCCGGCTTTTGAACAGCGAAACAGTAACTATAATACGCTTCAATTCTATACATGTGCGATTAATCCAACGGTCGGGGCCGTCTCTTATCTTGGAGGACTTCAGGATAACGGATCCTTGTATTACAGCGGTAATCCCCTGACCATTGATGATATGTGGAGCGGGGGTGACGGAGCTTACTGTTTCTTTGATGAGGATGGCGCCAGCATCTCCGTCACGTCAGTCTATTACAATACATATTATGTATTCATGAACGGCAGCTGGATCAACAGCCTGAACAACTGGAGCAGCGGGACCTTTATCTCTCCGGCCGATTTTGATTACCGGAAAAATGCGATCTACGCCAATGCCGTTGATTTTGTCGGCAACTTCGCTGATCATCTGCTTCGGCTTACAAACATCACCGGAAATGAATCCGGCACTTACCTGAACATGGGAACAGGATCTAACCTCTATTTCTCTGCGGTTACCTATTCCCCTCACTCTTCTCCAGCTCAATCCAACCTCTTTATCGGAAACCAGGAGGGAAGGGCCTTCAGGGTGGAAAATGCCAATGCCGTTCCTGTTGTTACAGAGATCGGAAGCCCCAATTTCCCTGTTGGGAATATATCTTGCCTGGCTGTTGGAGGCTCAGATGATACGTTGGTTGCTACCTTCTCCAATTACGGCGTTCCATCGGTCTGGGTCACTACCAATGGAGGTCAGAGCTGGACAGATGCGGAGGCAAACCTCCCGGATATGCCGATCCGATGGGCACTGATCCACCCGGATTATTCACGCAATGTGATGCTGGCTACCGAAACAGGTGTCTGGATGACAGAGGACATCCTGGACAATCCGGTTTATTGGGAACCTGTAACCGATGGCATGGCGAACGTAAGAACGGATATGCTTCGGTTCCGGAAATCTGACCATACAGTACTTGCCGCTTCTCATGGACGAGGATTATTTACTACAACCTGGGATGTGACTGTTGGGACAAGGGAACAGGAGAAACCATCCCTGGCAATCTATCCAAATCCAACAAGTGGGATAGTGAACATATCCTCTGACCTGATCACCGGGCAATCTGTAAAATTCAACCTGATCAATATTCGTGGCCAGTCTATATTTGCAAAAGAGATACAGGCAAGTGGACTGTTCAGGAAACAGCTTGATCTCTCGGAGCAACCGGCCGGAGTATATTTCATGATGCTGGAAACCGGCGGAAAAGTGATTGCATCAGAAAAACTGGTGGTATTGTAATTCGATGGCCTCCGGCACCTCATATGAACTGTTTTCCGACGAATACTTCATGAACGAAGCACTCAAAGAGGCAGTCAAGGCCTTCGACAAGCAGGAAGTACCGGTGGGAGCGGTGATCGTATGTGGCAACGAGGTTCTGGCCCGTGCTTACAATCTCACCGAGACCCTGAACGATGT
>JADHVQ010000039.1 GCA_016783905.1 Bacteroidales bacterium
CCTGAGAGGGTATTGAAAGGCTGGTTCATCTCATGCACCAGTCCCGGCAGGAACAGTGGATAGGCGCCGGCCAATCCGCCTCCGATCACAACCAGTCCGTCGACCAGGGTAATGGCATTCGCCAGGGCATCTCCGGCAGCTACACCAAAGGCATCATAAGCAGCGACAGCGGCTTCCAGGTTTCCCTTGCGTTTTCCCATCCCAATTTCGAAGATCTCTTTCGGGTCAGGAGAGCTCCGGATATTGATTCCGGCATAGTTGGCATATTCCCGTTGAATCCCACGGATGCTGACGCTCTCTTCGGCATCGAAGTTTTTGAAGGTGCGGTTCCTCACCCTGTTGATCTCTCCGGCAGCGGAGTTATCGCCCACCAGGAGCTCTCCGTCAAGAACGATCCCACCGCCAAAACCAGTACCAAACGTCACCCCGAGAAGGTTCCGGTAGCGTTTCGGATTGCCTGCCTCCTCCAGATGTTTATTGATCTCCGGAAGGAATCCTGCAATCGCTTCCCCGTAAGCAAAAAGGTCTCCGTCGTTGTTGATGAAGACAGGCACATGGAAATGCTCCTGAAGCATCGGACCCAGGGCCACCCCTCCCTTGAACAGAGGAAGGTTCTGCAGGTCTCCAATGATCCCGTTCAGGTAGTCGGCCGGACCTGGAAAAGCAAAGCTGATGGCTACCGGTTCTTCCTGAAGGTTGGATTTCACCTCCTCGAATCCCCTGATGATATTTTTCAGGATGATGTCAAGCGTCTCTCCTGTTGCTTTAATGGAAACCGGTGAAACGATTTCCTGAAGTGCCCGGATGGCTGAAAAAATGAAGTTGGTTCCCCCGGCATCGAGGGTGAGGACAACGCGGGAATCAGTGGTGTAGTGGTGCAGTGGTGACATGGTGAAAAGTTTTAATAGCGAAGTAGCGAAATAGCGAGGTAGCGAAATTAAAAAAAATCGTAATTCGTAAATCGTAAAATCGGAAATCACTAATGTGCTTCCAGCCAGTTTTTCCCGGTACTCATATCGATGACCACCGGAACATCCAATGGAATGGCGGAGGGCATCTTGTCCTGCAGGATCTTGTTGACGGCCTCCACTTCATCAAACAGCGTGTCGAACACCAGTTCGTCATGCACCTGCAGGATCATCCTTGACTTGAATTTCCGTTGCTCGAACTCGCGGAAGATATGGATCATGGCGATCTTGATCATGTCGGCAGCAGTTCCCTGGATGGGTGCATTGATGGCGTTCCGTTCGGCAAATCCCCTTACGTTGGCATTCCCGGAGTTGATGTCGCGGAGGTACCGTCTCCGGTGCATCATGGTCTCCACAAACCCATGTTCCCGGGCAAATTTAATTGTCTTATCCATGTATCTCCGGATGCCGGGATATTCTGTAAAGTACTGACGGATGATATCGGCAGCCTCCTGGCGTGGGAGGTTCAGCCGTTCAGCCAGCCCGAAAGCCGACATCCCGTATGCAATCCCGAAATTCACCGCTTTGGCTTTCCGCCGCATCTCCCGGTTCACCTGGTCGATCTGCACCCCGTAAATTTTTGCAGCCGTTGCAGCATGAATGTCTTTCCCTTCCCGGAAATCCTCCATCATGGATTGATCCTGGCTGAGGTGGGCAATGATCCGCAATTCGATCTGGGAGTAATCGGCCGAAAGAAGTGTATACTGATCGTTCCGTGGTACAAATGCTTTCCGGATCTCCCTGCCGCGCTCGGTGCGGATCGGTATATTCTGGAGGTTGGGATTGTTGGAGCTGAGCCGGCCCGTGGCAGCCACTGCCTGGTTGTAGGAGGTATGAATCCTTCCGTCGCGTGGATTCACCAGGGTTGGCAAGACATCCACATAGGTGGATTTCAGTTTCGTCAGGGAGCGGTATTCGAGGATCTTAGAGATGATCGGATGTTTGTTGACCAGCCTGGAGAGCACATCTTCGCTGGTGGAGTACTGTTTGGTCTTGGTTTTTTTGGGCTTATCCACAATCACCAGGCGGTCAAACAGCACTTCGCCAAGCTGTTTCGGGGAGGAGATATTGAACTCAATCCCGGCATCGGTATAAATCTCCTCCTCCACCTTCCGGATCTCTTCAGCCAGTTCGGCCGAATAACTCTCCAATGCTTTGCCGTCGATCCGTACCCCCTCTGCCTCCATGGAAGCCAGCACCGGGATCAGGGGGATCTCGATCTCATCAAAGAGTTTCCGGGTGCCCGTCTCGGTGAGCATGGGTTCGAACACCTCCTTTAGTTGCCAGGTGATATCGGCATCTTCGGCTGCGTATTCCTTGATGGTATCTGCATCGACCGTTCGCATGCTTAACTGATTGCTGCCTCTCTTCCCGATGAGGGATTCAATGGACACAGGCGTATAGTGCAGGAAACTTTCGGCAAGAAAATCCATGTTGTGACGCATATCGGGTTGCAGCAGGTAGTGAGCCAGCATGGTATCAAAAAGGGGGCCATTGACCGTCACATCGTACCACTTCAGGATAGCGATATCGAACTTCAGGTTTTGGCCGGTCTTGCCGATGGAAGGATCTTCAAAAAGGGGTTTGAAGCCGGAAAGGAGCTGCTGGGCTTCGTGGTAATTCGCAGGTATGGGGAGATACCATGCTGCGTGCGAATGCCAGGAAAAAGAGATCCCCACCAGCTCGGAGTCGTTGGGATCCAGTCCGGTGGTCTCGGTATCAAAACAAAAAGAGGGTTGCTTCTTCAACGACGAGGTCAGCTCCTGTTGCAGTTCGGGTGTGTCAGCAAGCCGGTAATCATGCGGAGTGGTGGCGATGGTAGCGAATGGCGCAAAGTCCTGGTCAAAGAAGAGTCCAGCTTCTGGTTGCTGGTTGCTGGTTGCTGGTTGCTTGTTGCCAGATGCCGGATGCCGGATGCCGGATGCCAACTGCCCACTGCCCACTGCCAACTGCCCACTGCCCACTGCCTCTTGTGCCCCTGTGCCCCTGTGCCCCTGTGCCTTTGTCGATACCCACGTAAAATACCGCTGCGCAAAGGTCCGGAACTCCAGCTCGCTGAACAGCTCCTTCAGGGCTTCGGTATCAGGTGGTTGCATCTTCAGGGCCTCCTCATTAAACGCAATGGGAACATCCAGGATAATGGTCGCCAGTGCCTTCGATATCAGGGCCTGGTGACCGAATTCCTTTACCTTCTCTTTCCATCTCTCATTGGGTATGGAGTCGGCCTGAAATATCAGGTTTTCAATGGAGCCAAAGGAGGCGATCAGTTTCCTGGCTGTTACTTCACCAAAGCCAGGGATCCCGGGGATGTTATCGGAGGCATCCCCCCACAGCCCGAGGATATCTTTGACCTGTTCCGGCCGTTCGATCCCAAACTTCTCACAAATCTCATTGACTCCGAGAATTTCCGGCTGGTTCCCGAATTTTGCCGGTTTATACATCAGGATATGATCGGTGACAAGCTGGCCGAAGTCTTTGTCGGAGGTCATCATGTACGTGATGAAGGCTTGTTGTTCAGCCTGTTTGGCCAGGGTGCCGATCACATCATCGGCTTCGTATCCGTCCACTGCCAGGATGGGGATGTTGAAACCGGTAATCAGGCGTTGGATCAGGGGAATGGAGGTGACAATATCTTCCGGAGTCTCCTCCCGGTGGGCTTTGTAGAAGTCAAATTCTTCGTGCCTGACGGTGGGGGCCATGGTATCGAAGGCGACACCGATGTGGGTTGGCTCTTCGTTTTTGATCACTTCGAAGAGGGTATTGGCAAAACCAAGGACAGCAGAGGTGTTGATCCCCTTTGAGTTGATCCGCGGATTTTTATTCAGGGCATAGTAGGCCCGGTAGATCAGGGCCATGGCATCGAGCAGAAAAAGTTTTTTAGAGCTCATCATAGGGATTTGCCAGACAAAGGTAACGGAAAATCACGGCAACCATCTTACCTGCGAAGTCTTTTAACAATTCGGTGTTAATATCTTCGGTTCGTAAAAAGAAAAATCTCCTCTTTCTTTTATACATTTAGGGCTGAACAACTGATCACGCTTTATTTTACTGCCTATGGTAAAAAAGACAACGAAGGGGAAAAAGATCTTCGTACTCGACACCAGCGTCCTCCTTTACAGTCACGATGCACTCAACAGTTTTGAAGACAACGATGTGGCCATTCCCATCACCGTGCTGGAGGAACTTGACAATTTCAAGAAAGGAAACGACATCATCAACTTTGAAGCCCGTGAGTTTATCCGGATCCTGGATAAGCTTTCGAACCGGTCGACCCTCACCCGGTGGATCTCTTTGAAAAACGGGAAGGGAGGCAAATTTAAAGTGGTGATGAATGAAAAGAGCGAGCTGGATGCCAATAAGGTTTTCGGGGAGCACAAGCCCGACCATAACATCCTGAACGCCGCCCTGATCATGATCCAGGAAAACCCAGGGAAAGAGGTAATCCTTGTCTCCAAAGACATCAACCTCCGGTTGAAAGCAAAAGCCCTGAACATCTCGGCGGAGGATTATCAAACAGGGAAGATCAAAGACCTGGAGACGCTTTATTCGGGGAAATCACTGATTGAGAACATCGAGAAACCGGTGATCGATATGATCTACGCTAACGGATTCTGTCTTCCTGAGGATGTTGGAGTGACCAAACCCATTGCCAATCACTACTTCATCCTGAAAAACGGTAAAAGTTCTGTGCTTGCCTTTTTCAATCCTGGTACCGAACATATCGAAAAGATAGAGAAACACCCCTGTTGCCGGATTACCCCTCGCAACGCCGAGCAGGTTTTTGCGCTGCATGCCATCCTCAACCCGGATGTCAGGATGGTCACCTTGCAGGGAATCGCCGGAACCGGTAAAACACTCCTTGCCCTTGCCGGTTCCCTTGAGCAGAAACGGAATTTCAAACAGATCTACCTGGCACGACCGATCGTTCCCCTGAGCAATAAGGATATCGGGTATCTCCCCGGTGACATCAAATCGAAGCTGAATCCTTACATGGAGCCCCTGTGGGATAACCTGAAGTTCATTCAAAACCAGTATAGCGAAAAAGACAAAGAGTACAAAGCAATCACCGAGGCAATTGAAAAAGAGAAGCTGATGATCACGCCGCTTGCGTATATCCGGGGGCGCAGTATATCCAATGTCTTCTTCATAGTGGATGAGGCGCAAAACCTCACGCCGCACGAAGTGAAAACCATCATCACAAGGGCAGGAGAAAATACCAAGATCATCTTCACCGGTGATATTTACCAGATTGATACCCCCTACCTGGATTCCCAGAGCAACGGCTTGTCAACATTGATCGACAAGATCAAAAACAATCCGATTTACGCCCATATCAGGCTGGAGAAAGGCGAACGGTCGGAGCTCGCGAACCTGGCAAATGAATTATTGTAGAGACGCCATTAATGGCGTCTGTACGATAATGGCATCTGTTAACAATTATTTAATATTGTCGTGATTGCCGGATGGTTTAATTTTACGCCAAAAATTCCCTCATGGAGATCCTCTATCTTTTCATTGTCATCGTATTAGTGATCCTCGCTATTTCCGACCTGGTTGTGGGGGTAAGCAACGACGCCGTCAATTTTACCAATTCCGCATTAGGCTCCAAGGCAGCCACATTCACCACGGTCATGATCATTGCGGCCCTGGGCGTATTGGTAGGAACCATGTTTTCCAGTGGCATGATGGAGGTAGCAAGGAAAGGGATTTTCAATCCGGAGTTTTTTTCCTTCAAGGAGATCATGTGGATCTTTCTGGCGGTGATGATCACAGATGTACTGTTGCTGGATCTTTTCAATACTGCAGGATTGCCCACATCAACAACGGTTTCACTGGTATTTGAACTCCTGGGCGCTGCTTTTGCAATTTCCACCATCAAAATCCTGGAAGCGGGAAGTTCCGCAGCCTCCTATGCCGAACTCATCAATACAGGAAAGGTTTTCGCTATCCTGTCGGGAATACTTCTCTCCATTGCCATTGGATTCACGGTGGCGGCCATTGTTCAATATTTTGTCAGAATTGTATTCACTTTCAAATACGAGGAGAAGATCAAATATTTCGGTTCCTTATGGGGTGGAATCGCCTTTTCTGCTATCGTTTATTTTCTTTTTGTGAAGGGGGCAAAGGGAGCTTCGTTTCTAACCGATGATGTCATAGATTGGTTCAAGACGAACACCTGGATGATCCTACTGGTTACCCTGGCTGGATCCATGGTCATCTTTCAGATCCTCTACTGGCTGTTTAAAATCAATAGTTTGAAAATTATCGTGGTGGCTGGCACCTTCTCCCTTGCCATGGCCTTTGCGGGAAACGACCTGGTCAACTTCATCGGGGTTCCGCTGGCCGGACTGGAGTCATACCAGATCTTTCAGGCCTCCGGTAGCGGTGACCCAAATGCATTCACCATGGAAATGCTGCGAAATCCGGTGAAGACTCCCACCCTGTTCCTGTTGATCGCCGGTATGGTAATGGTAGTTACCCTGGTTATCAACAAAAAAGCGAGAAGCGTTACCAAAACAGAGATCAATCTTGGGAGGCAGGATGAAGGGGATGAGTCGTTCCAGTCTTCCCTGATCGCCCGTGGGATTGTTTCTATTGCATTGCAAATGAACAAAGGTTTCACCTTTATCATACCCAAAGTTGTTTTGAAAGCGGTTGATTCCCGGTTCGAAGTGGTTACCAGGAGTAAAAAAACAAGAGAAACGCCCTCTTTTGACCTGATCAGGGCCTCTGTAATCCTGATCGTCTCCAGCATCCTGATCACCATGGGCACCAATCTAAAACTACCCCTCTCCACCACTTACATCACCTTTATGGTAGCGATGGGGGCCTCCCTGGCCGACCGGGCATGGGGACGGGAGAGTGCGGTATACCGGGTTTCAGGAGTGATCACCGTCATTGGTGGATGGTTCTTTACAGCCCTGATTGCATTCACGGTAGCAGGCCTCATAGCAACGATCATCTATTATGGAGGTCTGATCGCGATTCTGGCCCTTATCGGACTGGCCCTCTTCTTTGTTTACAGGACCCATATTTTTCACAAGAAAAAACAAAAGGAGGAGGAGACCATCACCGCCATTGATCTCCGGGAGGAGCCCGTCGATTCCATCTCCATGTACAACCGGTGCGAAGCCCGGCTCGACCTCTTTGCCGGTCAGATGGCCGATTTTTATCAAAGAGCAGTCAACGGGCTGGTGAATGAAAAGCGGAAACAATTGAACAAGTTGGGTAAAGAATTGAAGGAGGTACAAAAAGAGGCCAAAGCAGAGCGGAAAAGTTTTGAGAAAACCCTGAATAAATTGGAAGAATCAGCGGTGAATGCCGGGATCTTCCTTCTTCAGGAGTTTGGGCAGATGAAAGAGACACATGGATATATGAAGCAGATCCAGGTGCTCTGCTTCGGATATGTGGACAATCACCATCCGCCCTTTTTACAGGAGGAGAAAAAAATATACAAAGACCTGGCTTCAGCGGTCCACGACTACTTTGACCAGGTTCGGAAGGTGGTGAAAGAGCGGTCAGGGATTGACACTTCCAGGGTGAAACAACAGGAGGAGGCTGTCCATCAGATGGTCGACAACCTGAAAATCAATGTAGTCCAGAAGCTCAAGAAGGCGGAAATCAGTTCGCGTAAAAGCATGGCCGTCCTGGATCTCATGACACTGACCACCAATATTTTAGATCATACTTCATCGATGGTCCGCATACAGCGTAAATTCAACAGGAAATATATCCCGAAATCCTGATCCTGGGATCCGTTTATCTCTCGGAGTAGATGACCGTCAGCATGGTTTGACCAACAGCCTGTAACGTACCCGGATCGATCTTGTCGAGGTTGTCTTCCAATGTGTGCCAGTGTTCATACATTCCGGTCTCTGTGCTTTGGTCCAGGTGGATAATGTCGATCATGGGGATGCCCCGGTCGCGGATCACGTAGAAGTGATCATCGGTGATGTATCCCCCCCGCTGATAAAGAAAATAGGAGGAGTATCCTATCTGGTTTCCGATGTCCCACACCTTTTTCATCACCGAAGGGGCATATTCCATCGACACACCTTCCATGAGAAAGGTAGCGCCGGCAGCGCCTACCATGTCGAGCAGGATGCCATATTTGGCATAATAGTTGGGTTGATGGGGATTTTTTGCCCAGTATTGAGAACCTAAGCCCCAGAAATCTCCCGAACTCTGTTGGTTCTGAAGGGCTTCCGGTGGGCCATAGTCTTCTGCATCAAAAAAGATAATATCTACGCCGATAGGCGGAGGTTTGAGGCTTAGCTGCCGGGCTATCTCCAGCAACACACCCACCCCGCTCGCCCCGTCGTTGGCGCCATCGATGGCCTTGTAGAAGTTCCTTTCGTCAGGATCATGGTCGGCATAGGGACGGGAATCCCAGTGAGCTCCAAGGAGGATCCGGTTATTGCCCGGACGGCCAAAGGTGGCGATGATGTTTTGAAACTTGAGTTGAGTTCCGTCAAATGCAGTGACGATACCGGATTGAACCGTGACATCCGGTGTGAATGTACTGAGTTTTTCCGTCAGGAAAGCGGCGCATTTCCTGTGGGCATCTGTATTGTTCACCCGTGGACCGAATGCCACCTGCTCTTTGATGAAATCGAATGCCGAATCGGCATTGAAAAAAGGGATATCGGCGGCAATATGGATTTTTTCCTTCTCTTTCGACTTCGACTCACGACCCTGCTGATTACAGCCCATCATCAGGATAGCCGCTGCAATGTATATCAGGAATGCAGGAATGCAGGAATGCAGGAATGCAGGAATTGGAGAATGGAAATATGATGGCATGGAGGTCCTGGTTTTTTATTTATACAACGGTTGCTGAAGAGGCGATCCGAAAATGCCCTCGGACTCCACCGTTCCCGGCTGAGATCATTGATCGGATAGTTGTTGATTGCAGGTTTTTTCATTGTAAGGGTCACAAAGTCACAAAGTCACAAGGGCACAAAGTTACGCTTTATCATTATCTCTGTGCCCCTGTGACCCTGTGCCCAAATGCCTTCTTTGCAAATATAGGTAAAACCAGGCTTATCAAAACCAGAAGGATTGTCAGCCAAACGGCAATCCGTGCAATATAGTCGCCATGTATCACATAAAAGGTAAGTTCACTATTGGCATTGAGGGTTCCCTTGATGGCGGCAGGAATCCAGTATCCGGTTACATCGTGGGCATCGCCCCGCTGGTCGATGAAAGCGGAGATGCCGGTATTGGCCGACCGGGCAATCCCACGGCGTGTTTCAATGGCACGCAGATGGGCGAAGGAGAAATGCTGGCGATGGCCGGGCGTGTTGCCCCACCATCCGTCGTTGGTGATGATGATCATCACCTCCGCGCCGTTTTTAACAAACTCCGCAAAGAACTCCCCGAATACTGACTCATAGCAGATGATGGGAGAGACCGGGAAGGTTTGGACCGTTGCGTATACCTTCCGGTGTGCATCGGTGCCGAGGCTTCCAACCGTTCCTCCAAGGTCGAGGGCAAACTTCTCCAGCCATTTGAATCCACGGAAAGAGGGAAGCGCCTCCACTCCAGGGGTGAGTTTTGATTTGTGATAGAGTTGCAGGGAGTCTGAGCTGTTGATCAGGATCGCGGTATTAAAAACATCGTAATATCCGTCAGATTTTCTGAACTTTCGGGCCGTCCGGCTCAATGGTTCCCCCTCTTCAAAGATTTTAAAAGTGGAGCCCCCGATCAGGATGTTCAGTTGCGGATATTGCGCAATCACCTCTTTGAGTAACCGGAGACTGGTAAAGGTGCTCATGTCGTTTTCCCACATATCCTCCTGGATAGACGATTCAGGAGCCACAAGAAAATTGGTAGTGCTGTCAAGCAACGGACCGGCTAAATCCATGATCCGACCTATCACACGGTTCGGCGGAAGGGTGTACTGCTCACGATACGGATCGACATTGGGCTGCACCACAACGAAATGGACCGGATTCGGTTTTTCCGTGTAGTTGTTATATATGATATAGGAAGCAATGAGGGGAAGCCCGATCCAAAGGACAAACGCAATCAAATAGCGAATAGCGAAATAGCGAACCGGAGCGAAGCGAAGCTCGGCGGAGCCAAATAGCGAAATTATTTTTAATTCAGAATTCAGAATTTCGTATTTCGTATTTCGTATTTCGTATTTCGTATTTCGTATTCCCTCAAAAACCAAAATATTCCCCACCAGCACCCAGAGCGTTCCTCCCATCGCACCGGTGTATTCATACCACTGCACCCAGTTGTAATAGCAGGCAAAACCATTGCCCAGGTTGAGCCAGGGCCAGGTAAGGATCCAGTTGAGGTGGAGGTATTCGAAAGCGATCCAGAAGGAGATCAGCGCCACATAACCGGCCACCTTGTTAGGGAGTTGTTTTTTCGCCCAGGAATACGCCTGAAAAACGATGGCCAGGAAGAGGGAATTAAGCACTACCGCCATGATGGCGCCGACAAGTGTTGAATTATAGATCCACCAAGTGGTGAGCAGGTTCCAGGTAAAAAAAGCCGGATAGGAGTAAAAGAGGGGGCTGAACTTCACAAACCGGTCGCGGTGCCGCGCTATGTAGTCTTCCACAAAAAGCAACGGAACCAGACCGATGAACAGCAAACCCGGAAATCCATGTTCCGGCCAGGCCAGCGTTAGGAGGATGCCGGAAAAAATGGACAGCAGAACAAGATGGATTTTTTTGAGCTTCATAGTGGGGTAATTGTAATAAAGCAAAAGTATAGAAAATCGTTCTATTTTTGTCAACTGAACAAACACAACATAGGATATGCTGGAAGAGTATCTCGGAGGCTACATCTTTGGGCAAGGATCGCATTTGCCCTTTTATTTTTGGGAGCTGGTATGTTTAACTGGTATGAGGATGGATGGGTCAGAGCCGCCTGTATCGGTGCCATCGTTTTCCTCTTGGCCATTGCACCATTAGGAGTTGGGTCGGCTTTTCCGTTTTCGATCACGGTTTCTGTGGCAGCATTCCTTGTTATCAGGAAAAGGGAATTCCGGAACATCTGGAGAAAGGATTAACCACGTCCTACCTCCTACGTCCTTCGTCCCTCGTTTCCGGCCACCTGGTTCGCTGAATTTTTCTGACTTCCTGATAGAGAATTTCACGAAACGAGTCCACATGGGTTTTTTCAATGGCTGAGATAAAGACTGAGGGTACATGTTCCCGGGCGATCCAGATCTTCTCCAGTTCAGCCAGTGTCAGGTTGGTTTTGTCTGGCGGGATGAGGTCATCGGTATCTTTCGGTACCGGGTTGTAAGCATCGATCTTGTTAAAGAGCATAAGGGTCGGCTTATCGGCAGCGCCGAGCTCTACCAGTGTTTGCTTGACAACATCAATCTGCTCCTCAAAATCGGGATGCGAGATGTCCACCACATGCAGCAGGATATCCGATTCGCGCACCTCATCCAAAGTAGATTTGAATGATTCGATCAGAGAGTGGGGCAGCTTCCGGATGAAACCGACCGTGTCGGAGAGTAAAAACGATTGTCTCTCAATAACCACTTTCCTGACGGTGGTATCCAGCGTGGCAAACAGTTTATCTTCCGCAAATACATCTGATTTGCTGAGCAGGTTCATAATGGTGGATTTTCCCACGTTGGTGTAACCTACCAGTGCGATCCTGACCATTTGACCCCGTTTCTTGCGTTGTATGGTTTTCTGTTTATCGATCTCCTTCAGCTTCTGTTTCAATAACTTGATCCGCCAGCGGAGGTAGCGTCGGTCGGTCTCGATCTCCTGCTCCCCGGGGCCTCTCAGTCCGATCCCTCCACGCTGTTTCTCCAGGTGTGTCCAGCGACGGGTGAGGCGGGGTAGCAGGTATTCGCATTGAGCCAGTTCCACCTGGGTTTTGGCGGTGGAGGTATGGGCCCGGCGGGCGAAGATATCGAGGATCAGGTTGTTCCGGTCGATGATGCGGCAGGAGAGCTCCTTTTCAATATTACGGATCTGGCTGGGAGAGAGTTCGTCGTCGAAGACCGCCAGATCGGTTTTATGATGTAAGATATAAGATGCTATCTCAGTTAGTTTCCCTGACCCTACGAAGGTTTTTGGATCGTGATAGTCCAGCCGCTGGATGAACCGGTTCCCGGGGATACCTCCAGCGGTTTCGATCAGGAAAGCGAGTTCGTCGAGGTGCTCTTTGGTGGCAGAGGGATCTTCACCGGAACGGGTGACGCCGATGAGGATGGTGGTCTCGGGTTGGTTGTTGATTTTGATCATTGTTGGGCAAAAGCCACTCGTCTCTCCTCCTTCGTCTTACATCCTCTTGAACCCGATAATCTCGCGCACCTCTCTGATCGTCTTTGCTGCAGATTCGCGGGCCTTCTCAGCTCCCATCCGGGCCACTTTGCCCAGGTAAGCATCGTCCTGATTCAACGCTTCCATCTTTTCCCGAAACGGGGTAGTATAGGCAATGATGTCTTCGGCCAGCTGCTTTTTCATGTCTCCATAACGGATCTCACACCGGTCGTATAGGTTACTAAAATGGTTGTACGTGTCGGTTGTAGAGAAAGCATGCATCAACTGAAATATATTTTCAATCGGTTGGGGTTTCGGTTGGTTCGGTTCGGTGGGACCGGCATCGGTAACGGCCTTCATCACTTTTTTAAGGATTGCTTCCGGAGAATCGGCCAGACAGATAGCGCTGTTTTCATTCTCCGATTTCGACATTTTGGTACTTCCATCCAATCCCGGGATCTTCACCAAATCTTCCCCGAAATTGTATGCCACCGGTTCAGGAAAATAATCCACCCCGTATATGCGGTTAAAACGGCTGGCGAAGGTACGGGTCATCTCCAGGTGCTGCTCCTGATCTTTACCTACCGGGACTTTATGGGCCTTGTGGATGATGATATCGGCGGCCATCAGGGTTGGGTAGGTAAGAAGGCCGGCATTGACATTATTGGACTGGGTGCGGATCTTCTCTTTGAAAGAGGTGCAACGTTCCAGCTCCCCCAGGTAGGCATTCATGTTGAGCAGCAGGTAGAGTTCAGCCACCTCAGGCACGTCACTCTGGATGTATAGCGTGGCTTTATCCGGATCGAGGCCACAAGCAATGAAATCAACCAGGACCGTCTTCACGCTGTCGTGCAGGTCGGTTGGTGTGGGATGTGTAGTCAGGGAGTGGTAATCGGCAATGAAAAAATAACAATGGTTCTCATGCTGCATCTTGACGAAATTCCGGATCGCCCCGAAATAATTTCCAAGGTGCAGGTTCCCGGTTGAACGTATGCCGCTGACAACTATTTCCATATAGTTATTAATTCAGAATGCAGAATTCAGAATGCAGAATTCAGAATTTAACTAGCACTATCATTCTTGAATTTCTACATTCTACATTCTACATTTCTACATTTCTGCATTCTACATTTCTGCATTCTACATCTTTATCTCATCCCCCTGCTTATTGTAAAAATGGTACTCCAGAAAATGGTTGGAGTTCTGGGATTCAACTTTAATCCGTTGATGGTATTTCTTTTGCCAGCTCCACTGGAGATTGAAGATTCCTTTTTTAATGTAAGCATAGACAAATGGGTGAACGGTGAGGGTCAGTTCCCGTTCGTTCTGTTCGTGGATCAGGTAACTGAGGTTATTTTCAATTTCGTCGGTCAGGAGCAGGCTCGGTTTGATCTGGCCCGTCCCGTCGCAGGCCGGACACTTCTCCAGGATCTCTACGTTCATTTCCGGTCTGACCCGCTGACGGGTGATCTGAACCAGTCCGAATTTACTGGGTGGAAGGATGGAGTGTTTCGCCCGGTCCTTTTTCATCTCATCCCGTAACTTGTCAAAGAGTTTCCGGCGGTTCTGTCCCTGGTTCATATCGATGAAGTCAATCACAATGATCCCTCCCATATCCCTGAGCCGGAGTTGCCGGGCAACCTCAACCGCAGCTTCCAGGTTTACCTCCAGGGCGTTGGTCTCCTGGTTGTTGTCGGCTTTTACCCGGTGCCCGCTGTTGATATCGATCACATGCAAGGCTTCGGTATGCTCGATGATCAGGTAGGTGCCGCTTTTAATGGTCACCTCCTTCCCGAAGGAGCTTTTGATCATCTTGTCAACACCATACGCTTCAAAAACAGGTGTCCGTGCTGTATGGTGCCTGATGATATGGACCTTGTCAGGAAAGATCTTCTGGATATAATTCCTGATCTCTTCATAGAGCACGGCGTCGTTGATGATGATCTGGTTGAAGGATTCATTCAACACATCCCGCAAAATGGCAGAGGTACGGTTGATCTCCCCGATGATCTTCTGTGGGGGGACAGCCCCGTTCAGTTTCCGGGTGATCACCTCCCACCGTTTGTAAAGGTTACGCAGATCCTGATCGAGGTCAGCTACCAGTCTGTTTTCTGCCACTGTCCGGATGATGATCCCGCAGTTCTTTGGCTTGATACTGGTGATGAGCCGTTTCAGCCGGTTTCGCTCCTCCGGGCTCTTGATCTTTTGCGACACCGAGATTTTGTCGGAGAAGGGCATCAGGACAAGGTATCTGCCGGCAAACGCGATTTCCGAAGTAACCCGCGGCCCTTTGGTTGAGATGGGCTCTTTGGCGATCTGGATCAGGACATTCTGATTGGGTTTCAACACCCCGGTAATTTTCCCGCTCTTCTGAATATCCGGCTCTATCGGAAAATCGCCAATCGATAGATTTGGATTTCTTCCTGATAGAGCTGTTTTGACATATTTAAGCAGCGACTGAATCTGGGGGCCCAGATCCAGGTAGTGAAGGAAAGCATCTTTCCCGTAACCAACATCTACGAAAGCTGCATTCAAACCGGGCATGACCTTGCGTACCTTGCCAAGGTATATATCGCCAACTGCGTATTCGTTGTTGGTTTTTTCCTTGTTCAGTTCAACAAGGAGTTTATCTTCCAGTAAGGCAATTTCAACTCCCTGAGGGGTTGAATTAATAATTAGTTCCTTATTCACAACCGTCCTATTTAGGTGTGGATCACAGAGTTGAGATTGTGATCATCTCGACAGAAGGAAATGTAGCAGAGGCTGGAATTACTTCTTCTTATGCCTATTCTTGCGCAAGCGTTTTTTTCGCTTATGCGTTGCCATCTTATGTCTCTTTCTCTTTTTTCCGCTTGGCATAATGAATGAATCCGTTGAGAGAGATTACTTAACTTTTACGTTGGCTTTAATTTTATTAACGAACGTTTTTGCCGGCTTAAAAGAGGGAATATTGTGGGCAGGAATAATCAGGGTGGTGTTTCTGGAGATGTTTCTTCCTGTTTTTTCAGCTCTTTTTTTAATAATGAAACTGCCAAAACCTCTCAGATAAACGTTTTGTCCGTTTATCATGGAGTTCTTTACAGTGTCCATAAAAGCTTCAACGGTGGCCTGAACGGCTACTTTTTCGATACCGGTTTTGCTAGCAATTTCTGCTACGATTTCTGCTTTTGTCATACTACAGGTAATTTGTTATATTGTTAATAATGAATGAATTTGTTCCATGGGAAACGGGCTGCAAATATATAACTTTTTTGAAAGACAATGAAATGAGAAAAAAAAATAGCAATTAGCAGTTGGCAGTTACCAATAATTGTATTTGTACTTTAGCATTATTATCCAGTTATCCAGTCATCCAGTCATCCAGTTATCCAGCATCCAGCATGTCTTTCACCTCCGATCTCATCTCCTGGTACGAAGCCAACAAGCGCGAATTACCTTTCCGGGGGACAAAGGATCCTTACCTGATCTGGGTATCCGAGGTGATCCTGCAACAGACCCGCATGGAGCAGGGATTGGGATATTATAAGCGATTCGTGGAACGGTTTCCTGACATCCGGTCACTGGCATCCGGTAGCGAGGAAGAGGTCCTGAAACTCTGGCAGGGACTGGGTTATTACTCACGGGCAAGGAACCTTCATGCCTCAGCCCGGGAGATTGTTGAACGGTGGGGAGGAGAGTTCCCGAGAACCTTCGCACGGATCCGGGAGCTGAAAGGAATCGGCGACTACTCAGCCGCTTCCATTGCCTCCCTGGCATTTGATGAACCACAGGCTGCGGTTGACGGGAACGTTTTCCGGTTCCTGGCCAGATATTTTGGTTACCGGGATCCGGCAGGTTCAACATCCGGTAAGAAAAAAGTGATTGATGAGGCCCAACGTCTGATGGACAAAAAAGAACCGGGACTGTTTAATCAGGCCATGATCGAATTTGGCGCCCTGGTTTGCACTCCCGTTAATCCATCATGCGATACCTGCATCTTCCGGGATTCATGCTACGCTTATCTCAATCAAAAAGTTGCCGGGATACCGGTTAAGGCGAAGCCTGCGAAGGTCAGAAAACGGTACTTTCACTACCTGGTTATTACCTTCGAAGGAGGTAATGACACCCGGATTCTCATCAACAAGCGCAAAGGAAACGACATCTGGAAGAATCTGTATGATTTTCCGTTGATTGAGACAACCCATAGCCTCTCGTCAAAACGCCTGATGATGACCGATGAATGGAAATCGATCTTTCTGGATCTTCATCCTACCATGATCTCTGTTACGAAGGAATTCAGGCATATTCTCTCCCATCAGCTCATCCTGGCAAGATTCTACCGGATTTCACTGGCAGAACCTCCTGAGCAATTCAACATGCATGTTGCAGTTGAACAACTGGTATCTATTCCGGTACCCAGACTCATCTCAAGGTATTGGCAAAAATATTTTCATTGATGCATTTTCATTGCTATATTTGGCAACCAATTCAGATTTATTCAGAATACATGGACAAGGGTGGCGTAGTTTCATTGTTGGTTTTCTTTATGAAATCGATTCACTCTAAAGGAGACAGAAAAGCTTGCCCAGGAACTGGATAACTCCAACGCCACCCTGAAGAAATTTATCTCCATCATTGCCCACGACCTGAAAAATCCCTTCAACACCATCATTGGGTTTTCCGATCTGTTACATACCGAATTTAGCACCCTTTCCCCTGAAGAACGGAAACTAGCCATTGAGAACACACACAAATCGGCAGTAAGCGCTTACGCCCTCCTGGAGCAGTTGCTAAGCTGGGCCCGTTTGCAAACAGGTGCTTTTAAGCTGGAGTTGACAACCATTGAATTGACGGATCTGATGGATGAGGTTGTGAACATGCTCCAGATGACCTCTTTCCTGAAAAAACAGAAGCTGGAAAAGCAAATCCCTCCTAATCTGAGGATTGAGGCCAACCGGAATAGGGCTTCTTCTCTGCAGGGAGTACCTTGAAAAAAACAGTGGAACCATTTCGGTAGAGAGCCGGGAAGGAAAGGGAACCACCTTCACCGTGACCCTCCCCCTGGCGAAATCCTGAATCACCTTTTCCCTTTTCCGGAGATTTTTTATACCTTTGCATCCAGATTTTTTAGTTTCAGATTCACATGGACGACGGCCCTGAGATACGAAGGTTAAATGACCACACAAATCACATTCTACCTGAGCCAGGTTTTAGGCCGGAGGTTTTCCTCTTCCGATGGAACCATCACCGGAAAGGTAAAGGATTTTCTGGTGGATCTGTCTGCCCTGGATCCCTCTCCCGGGAAACCTGTCCGGCCGAAGGTCATCGCCGTACGGGTAAAGGTGGGCATGTACGAACGGGTACTCGATTTCTCCTCCCTGGAGATCACCCAGGAGAACCGTACTCCGCGAATCATGGGCACTGAGATCGAAGAGATCTCCACCTCCTACCTGACCAACGTGATCTGGCTGAAAGAGAGTATCCTCTATCGCCATGTGGTCGATATCAACGGGAAAAAACTGGAAAAGGTTTGGGATATCCGGCTGGTCTACATCCCCTCGGGAACGTTTGCCATCGCCGTGGATGTAGGTTTCAGCGGATGGCTCCGGAAACAGGGACTGCTGACAACCATGGAGAGGATTGCAGGCTGGTTCGGCATCCACATACCGGTACAGCAGGTTCTCTGGGATGATATAGAGTCAGTGGATATCGACACTTCCAGGCTACTGCTTTCCAAGGCCACCTCCAAGCTCTCCACACTCCACCCTTCCGATCTGGCTGATATCATTGAAGATCTTGATAAAGCTACCCGGACTTATGTATTTGCAGCTCTTGATGAGGAGCACGCTGCCGATGTGCTGGAAGAGTTGGAACCGGATGCCCAGATCCAGATCATCGAAAGTCTGCCCCTGGAAAAAGCTGCCGACCTGCTTGAAAAAATGGATGCGGATGAAGCAGCAGATATCCTTGACGTACTGGAAGATCACAAAGCCGAGTTGCTGCTGAAAGAGATGGAAAATGAATCATCGGAGGAGGTCAGAGAGCTCCTGGAATACGACGACAATGAAGTTGGAAGTATCATGAACACGGAGGTTTACACCCTGTTTGCGGATCTTACGGTTGAGGAGGCCATCTCCATGATCCGGAAAGGACAACCTGAAGCAGTGCACATCAACACCCTGTTTATCACCGACGAAAAAAATCGGTTTATCTCCTCCATCCCCCTGGCTGAACTGGTGATTGCCGATCCCTCCAAAATCCTTTCAGAGATCATGGAGAATAAACCTGTGACTGTTCTGGATACGGATAAAATTGACACCCTCGCCGAAATTGTATCCAAGTACAACCTGCTCTCTGTCCCCGTCATCAACACCGGGAACCAGCTGGAAGGGATGGTGCTGATCGAAGATATCGTGGATGATCTGCTGGATAAACAGAAGACTAAATAGCAGTTAGCAGTTGGCAGTTGGCAGTCCAAAATCACCAGTCACCAGTCACAATTCCATCATAGACAGTTTTTTTCGACGGTTTGAAAAAAAAAATTAAAAAAGATTGCATGGAAGGTATAACCTTTTGCCCCTAAACCCGATTAATGTCAAACAAATCCCGGGAGCCGGGGAAAAATTGTAATTTTGATAAACGGAATCATTCACTAAAAAACAATGAAGCAATGGCAAATGGAGTAAACAAAGTGATTTTGGTTGGTAATCTTGGGAGGGATCCGGAGGTTCAGACTTTTGACAATGGCGTGAAGAAGGCATCTTTCTCCGTGGCCACTACGGAGGGTTACAAAAATCGTGAAGGAGAGCGGACAACCCATACCGAATGGCATAATGTGGTGTTGTGGAGGGGGCTGGCCGAAGTAGCTGAGAAGTACCTCAGAAAAGGATCTTCTGTTTACATCGAGGGACGTATTCGCAGAAGGGACTATGAAGATGAGAACAAGCAGAAAAGGTACGTTTTTGAAATCCTTGGAGATAACATGACCATGTTGGGCGGAGGTCCGAGAAGGGAAGGAGCATTCGAGGAGAGCGGAAACGGAACTGCCGTAGCAGCCGACACATCCGAAGCGGAAACCCCGGTACCGGAAGATGACCTGCCGTTTTAAGAAGCGAAATAGCGAAATAGCGAGGTAGCGAAATTTCGCTGCCTCGCCACCTCGCTGCCTCGCTGTTTTCGTATATATGAAACAGACGCTCTATATTTTCTTTCTACTAGTCATTATAGCATCCTGCCAATCGGACTACTCCCCCAAACCCAGGGGATATTTCCGGATCGATCTGCCGGCACATGAATACCAGCAGTTTGATACTACGTTCCCATATGCATTCGATTATCCCATCTATGCGATCATTTTTCCGGATACCACCGGACTGGCCGAACCCTACTGGATCAACATCAGTTACCCGGCATTCAAAGCGCAGCTGCATATCAGTTACAAGGAGATTCACAATAATCTGCATAAATACCTGGAAGATTCACGAACCCTGGTCAATAAACATATCCCGAAAGCCAACGCGATCACCCAGCAGGAGTTCATAAATCAGGACGGAAAGGTATACGGGCTGACCTTCTCTATCAAAGGGACCGAAGCAGCTTCTCCCTACCAGTTTTACCTCACCGACAGCCTTTCAAGATTCGTTCGCGGCGCCCTCTATTTCAACATCGTTCCCAACAACGATTCATTGGCCCCGGTCATCGATTTCCTGAAACAGGATATCGATTACATGATCAGCGCTTTTCGCTGGAATTTTTAAAATCCATGATGCTGGTTTCGGCCAGGGTTTGTATTTTTGCAGACTTAAAAAGATCAGCCATGATTGAAACCATCAAATACGGAACATTACGATGGTCACATATCGTGAGACCGTCGGAAGAAGACCTGGAGATCCTGAAAGAGCAGCATCATTTCCATCCGCTCGACCTGGAAGATTGCCGCAGTGTGATCAACCTCCGGCCCAAGATCGATGTGTATGACGATTACTACTTCCTGATCCTTCATTTCCCCAGTTTCGACTCTTCGGAGACCTTCGTTGACACCAAGGAGATCAAAGTCTTCTGGGGCAAGGATTTCCTGATCACCATCGGCAAATCGCACTGGCTGGTGAAGGAGATGTTCAGCCAGGAGAAGTCCCGTGCCATGGCTGGAAAGAAGATGGAGGTAGGTAGTTCTGACGCTCTTTTATACATGATCCTTGAAGGCCTGATGAAGGAGACTCAGTCCCTTGTGGAGAAGGTGGAGAAGGAGGTGGATGGTTGCGGGAAGTCATTGTTTAACCGGAAAGCGGAGAAGACCATTGAGAAGATCAGCGTGACACAAAAAAACGTGGTACTACTGAATACGATGTTCAAACCCCAGCTGGTCCTCTTCAACCGCCTTCAAACCGGAACGATACCCGGTTATGCCGAGAACATGGAGGATTACTGGGGGAACATCCTCGACTATTACCAGAAGATATGGGACATGGTGGAAGATGCCGGAGAGCTGATACGTGGCTATTCCCGAACCTTTGATTCCCTCCAGATGAATAAGACCAACGAGGTAATCAAGATCCTGACCCTGATCTCCTCTATCCTGCTTCCACTCACATTTATTGCAAGCCTTTACGGGATGAACATCGACCTGCCGTTGGCCGGCCATCCCTTCTCCTTTATCATCCTCACGGTTGCTATGGTGGCTATTGCTGTTGGTATGATCGTCTACTTCAAGGCCAGAAAGTGGATGTGATCAATCTTTTTTATTCATTACATTGGTCTGCCGCTGAATAGACTCTTCATGGACTACTTCCAGGAGTTTCATGATGAACTCACGGCTTAACCCGAGCTCCTGTCCGCTTTCGAGCCTCTCCCGGAAGATCTGATTCCAGCGCTTCAGCTGCAGGATGGTGATCTTATTGGCTTTCTTGTAATTCCCGATCTGTTCCACAATGGTCATCCGTTGAGCGATGATATCGATCAGTTGCTGGTCGATCTTATCGATCTCAGACCGGAGCTCTTCCAGCCGATTCTGGAACTCAGCATTGCCGACAGGTTTACGGAGGATCAGCCGGGATATCAGTTCGGAGAATTGTTCCGGGGTGATCTGTTGCTGGCGATCAGTCAGGGCCTCCTTCGGCCTGATGTGGACTTCAATCATCAAACCATTCATCTCCAGGTCGATAGCACGTTGTGAGGTGGCAAGGAGCAGATCGTGCTTGCCGCAGATGTGACTGGGGTCGACGATGACCGGCATCTCCGGAC
>JADHVQ010000128.1 GCA_016783905.1 Bacteroidales bacterium
CACTATATTTCCCGCCTTTTATTCCTTCAAATAACCACTCTTTAGGCTTCTCTTTTTTGATGTAATCACGAAGTACCGGCAACACTTTCTTCGATAATAGCGTGTACCTGTCCTTTCTGCCTTTTGCTTGTCTTACAAAGACTCCAATATGAGAAATAAGAGATTTCGCAAAAATTTTAAAAGAAAGATCGTTTGCTGGCTCATTGTAAACACCTTCAATCCCAGTATCGCTTGCAGATGTTATAAAAGATGAGGAGGTATAGTGACGTTCGAGAATAAGTTTCCGGCAATAAAGTTCATAACGTTTCATATATGAAGCACCGACGAATTCAGGGAATACTTTAAAATGAGGTTCCTTGACTTTAACGGGTCTATTTGACGCTTCACAATCTTCAAGCATAAAGAAATATCCGAGGAAAGGCTGTATACCTCCATTGAAAGCCCCCTCTCTGAAAGCAGTCCATAAATCGAGGGCGCTTCCCATAGCCTCTTCGGTCCTATTGTTGAAATTGTTCCCGAATGAAGGTCCTACTTGGGATTTGGCTTCAATGGCGACTATTAGCTGGCCATTTTTGATAACCAACAAGTCCCACTCTTTGGTCGGCCTAAAAAATCCTGGTAGCTCAAGTGCCTTTTTTTCATGAATGTAACTGTTATCAATCCCGGTATCAACAATCAAATCCCTGAACAGGGTTATAAAACCATCCATTTGTGCACCACCAGTAACGGCACTTCTCAGACCTGCATCAGATACCCCACGATTTTTTGCTTGTCCTTTTGTGCTTTTCGAGTAAGCCAATAATGGGCTACAGCCTGAGCAACATGTTTATCGATATCATCTAAAATTTTCTGCATTTCTTAATTCTATATCCAATTCCCTACTTAATTTGAAGGCTAACGCCTCTGCTCACCTGCCAGTGTGAAGGGCAGCGGAACACTGGTCAGTGTGTAACAGAATGTTGGGCATTTTCTTGGTGTCTGGTTTAATCATCTATTTATTTATTTTTTTAATTCCTCGTATTAAGGTATTATAACATATTATTCAAGCAGTAAATATCCGTATAATATGCTTACTATGCAAGATAAAACGGAATCCATATAATACTCCTTTTTGTAATAAAAAAACGGAAAATGTCTGTTTGAGAAAGGTGAGACAGATGGACAGATGGGCAGATTGGCAGAAGAGTGTGAATTGAAGGATCGGGACTCTGAACTAACCTCCTGACCGCATGACCGTATGACCGTATAACTAAATCATATATCTTTCATGCCCACCGCTGCCATGACTGCCATTTTTGCGAAGAAATATGGCTGCGACTCCGAGCTTACCTCCATCCTCATCTTCGCCACGTTCATCTCGTCGTGTATTACGATGTTTATGATGATCATTTTGCTGTCGTGACCGGTGACTGGTGACTGGTGACTAGTGACTGAATTTTGTGGACTGTGGACTGCCAACTAAAGGAAATACCCAATTTCATTTGTAATTCTGAAAAAATCTCCCGATCTTTGCACTCCATTTTTGAAAACCAATTCTTTAAGACGACTGCACGATGGCAAGGATTTGTGAAATTACAGGGAAGACGTACATGTCAGGAAACAAGGTTTCTCACTCCAACAAGAAGACCAAACGGGTATTCAAACCCAACCTGCAAACAAAAAAGTTTTACATTCCCGAGGAAGACCGATACATCACACTGAAGGTCTCAACCGAAGGGATCCGGAACATCAACAAAAAAGGGATCTCGGCCTGCCTCAAAGAGGCTCGCGAGAAAGGTTACCTGGCGAAATAGATGCCCCCGCTGTTACCTATCGTAACAGCTTTTTTTTGCCTGAACGCCCGGAAATAAAACCAGGTTAAATTCGTTGATTAACCATTGCATTCTCTTAATTTTGCCGGTATGAACCATCGCTTGTACCTTCTGATCATCACCGTGATCTTTCTTTTCACCGGGTTCAGAAGCGGGGCGCAGGAGACAGGAGTGGTAACTGGCCAGGTGCAGCCAACACCTGAACTCGACAGGCAGGTCAGGGAGAATGACCGGAAGCTGGTTCAGTTTACCGGCATCACCATTACGGCCGACAGCCTGTCAGCGGTTCCATATGCAAAAATCATTGTGAAAACAAGCCGGGAAGGAACCACCAGCGATGCGATGGGGTACTTCTCATTCGTTGCCCATATAGGGGATACTATCCTCTTTAATGCGATGGGATACAAACCGGCATCCTTTATCATTCCCGACACCATCCGCCATCAACGCTATTCACTGATCCAGCTCATGACCGCCGATACCCTGACCCTGCAAGCCGCCATCATCTTTCCCTGGCCGACCTATGAGGATTTCAAACAGGCTTTTACCAACATCCGGATCCCTGACGACGACCTGGAGAGAGCCCGGAAAAACCTGGCAGCAGCCAAGATCCAGATGATGGCCGACCAGCTTCCTATGGATGCCCGGATGAACTACAACAACTACATTGAAAACCAGACCAGCAAACTTTACTATTTTGGGCAACAACAGCCCTTTTCCATATTCAATCCCTTTGCCTGGGCCCAGTTCATCAAAGCCTGGAAGGAGGGGAAGTTCAAACGCAAAACCTACGACGACGATTAACCTGGACGATGCTTAAACGGATCTTCATCATCGCCGCTTATCTGTTCTGCGCCACCTGGAGCTCATATGCCCAGCAGGGGACGGTGACCGGCTATGTGACCAACGAGGATGGTGATCCGCTTGAATATGTCAACCTGGCGGTGTTGGGGGCCACCACCGGAACCACCACCAACAGGCAAGGCTATTTCTCGCTGGTAGTTCCAGCCAACAAAGAGGTGGTGATCCTCTTCTCGTTCGTTGGGTACGAACGGGATTCGCTGATAGTGAACCTGCCTTCGGGCGGAAAACATGTCGAAGAGATCACCCTCAGGCAAACCTCCACCGAACTTAGCACCATCGAGGTGAAAGACGAGCAACTGCGCATAAGTACGTTCAACCGGATTGATCCCAAAACCATCACCTTCATTCCCACGATCAATGCCAGCGTGGAGGATATCATCAAAACCCTCCCCGGCGTCTCCTCCCGCGATGAGCTGAGCTCTCAATACTCGGTCAGGGGCGGGAACTACGATGAAAACCTGGTGTTTGTGAACGATATCGAGGTGTATCGTCCATTCCTTATCCGTTCGGGGCAACAGGAGGGGATGAGTTTTCTGAACCCCGACCTGGTATCCGGTATCCTCTTTTCGGCAGGAGGATTTGATGCGAAATACGGCGATAAGCTATCTTCGGTGCTGGATATCCGTTACAGGAAGCCACGGGCCTTTGCCGGATCGTTCGACCTCAGCCTGATGGGTGCCAGCGCCCACCTGGAAGGGACCTTTGCTAAAAAACGGTTCTCTTACCTTCTCGGGGCCCGGTACAAGACCAACAGCTACTTCCTGAAAGGGCTGGAAACCAAAGGGAATTATAAACCACGCTATTTCGACATCCAGGGGATGCTCTATTACGACCTCTCGGAAAAGGTGGAGATCTCGCTGCTGGGATACTACTCCAACAATACCTTTAAACTGATCCCCGAAACCAGGGAAACCACCTTCGGGACAATCGATGAGGCTTACAAGATCAAGATCTACTTCGATGGCCACGAGGTGGACCGCTACCGGAACTGGCTCACCGGTCTGACCATCACTTACAGGCCTGCAGAAAATATGAAGCTACGGTTTATTTCAAGTGTATACCAGACCAATGAAAGTGAGACCTTCGACATCTCGGGAGAGTACTGGATCGGGAAACTGGAGAGCTTTCAGGGCGGTTCTGAATATGGTGAAGTAACCGAGATCCTGGGTGTGGGAGCGTATATGAATCATGCCCGGAACTACCTTAACGGGACCGTGTTTAACCTGGAGCACAGGGGTTCGGTAGAAAAAAACATCAACCAGATCGACTGGGGTATCCGCTACCAATATGCCTTCTTTCAGAACCGGATGAACGAATGGGAGCTGCAGGATTCGGCCGGTTATACCCTTCCCCGTCCGATCGACTCCATCGGATTTCCTAACCCGGCCCAGGATCCGATTCTCCTGAAGAAAGTGATCAAAACAGACCAGAACCTCAACACCAGCCTGGTTTCTGCCTTCGCACAGGACACATGGACGTTCAAACTCCGGCAAACCGACATCTCCCTTACTGCCGGCGTCAGGGGGATCTGGTACAGTTACAACAACCAGGTGAATGTAAATCCCCGGATCAACCTTGCGTTCAAACCGCACTGGAGAACCGAAACCACATTCCGGATCTCTGCCGGGCTCTACTCACAGCCTCCCACCTCCCGGGAGATGACCGACCTGCAGGGGAATGTGGTGCCCAATCTGAAAGCACAGACCTCCCTCCAGGTGCTTGCCGGCAGTGACCTCTATTTCCAGGCCTGGGGACGACCCTTTAAATTCGTGGCGGAGGCCTATTACAAATACATAGACCACCTTATTCCCTACGAGATTGATAACCTGAACATCAGGTATTATGGCACCAATGATGCGCACGGCTACGCCACAGGAATCGATTTCCGCATCAACGGGGAGTTTGTGAAAGGAGCGGAGTCGTGGGCCAGCCTCTCCATCATGAAGACCGAAGAGTACTTTGAAGGAGCCTGGATTCCCCGGCCAA
Source organism: Bacteroidales bacterium (assembly GCA_016783905.1). GTDB lineage: Bacteria > Bacteroidota > Bacteroidia > Bacteroidales > FEN-979 > QYOJ01. The sequence continues at coordinate 4,662 of JADHVQ010000128.1, forward strand.
CCGACCAGCGGGTGAATCTGAGCATCTTCTTCCAGGATTACATTCCGAAGTTCCCCACCTGGAAGGTGGCGATCACCCTTTTTTACGGAACAGGGCTTCCCGTAGGTCCTCCCGACTCTCCGCGCAAAGATCACACCCTCCGGATCCCGGCTTACAAACGTGTCGACCTCGGTATCTCAAAGCAGCTAATCGGTGAGCGAACCCGCTACAAAAACCCGAAAAACGTGCTGCGTGCCTTCAAATCGATGTGGGTATCCCTGGAGGTCTTTAATCTTCTTCAGCTCAGCAACACCATCTCCTACCTCTGGATCACCGACATCACCAACCGCCAGTATGCCATCCCTAATTACATGACACCGAGGACGTTTAA
>JADHVQ010000040.1 GCA_016783905.1 Bacteroidales bacterium
AGTAACACGATCATAGAAGAGAACATCAGCAACATACGGGCAGCCAAGGAGCTGGAGATCACGCTCCACGGCATCCGGGCCATTTCACTCAACTACATCATAGATAAGGACAGCACCTGGGTGGAGCGACTCCGGGAGAAAGAGACAGAGTTTGCCCGGGTGCTTGAAAATGCCAAAGAGTCGGCAAACACACCGGAGGAGAACCTGCTGATCCAGCAGATCGGAGCGCTCTTCTCCAACTATGAGCAAAACCTGAACAACGCGCTGTCGTTTGAGAAGCAGGGAGACCTGCTCAAAGCCAACGCCCTATTGGTGCTTGGGAGTCGCGACCTGATCAACACCATCGAGGACAAATGCAGCACCCTGGTGCTCTCGAACCAGAATTCCCAGACGGATTATGAAAGGCGGATCCGGAGGAACAACAACATCATCCGGACGGCGATGTACTGGTTTGGCGTGGGCGGTCTGGCTCTCGGACTGATCCTGGGATGGCTGGTCGCCAGGATCCTGCTGAATCCCATCTATAAACTGGTACTTAAGGTGAGGGATGCGGCCGGCAGCGAGCTGGTGGAGCATGTGAGGATGTCGCCCGGAAAAGAGCTGGAGGAGATAGACCTGCATATCAACCGGATGATTTCGCGGATCAACCAGGCCCACGAGGATCTGAGAAGAAACCAGGAGCTGCTGGAGAAGTCATCGAAGCTGGCCGCTATCGGGAAGATAGCGCCTGCCATCGCCCATGAGATCCGGAATCCGCTGGCTGCCATCAAGATGCTGATCTATACGATGAAGAAGGAGGGAGGAATTAGCGGAGAGAAAGAATATGACCTGCAGGTGATACTGGGTGAGATCAGCCGGATGGAGAGTTTTCTGCAGAGCTTCCTTCAGTATGCCCGCCCGGTAAAACCCCAACTAAAAGAGATTGAAGTGCGATCAGTCATCCGGGAGATGATCCATGTGATGGCTCCTCAGATGAAGCAGAACAGGATCGAGATGAAGGAGACGCATGCGGAAGACAAGGTCTTCGTTCAAACCGATGCCGACCAGTTGAAGCAGGTGCTGATGAACCTTCTTCAGAATGCGATAGAGGCGATGGGAGATGGCGGCGTGCTGTCGGTTACTACCTCCGTGGTGCGCGAAAAGGATAAAGAGGGCCCCTCTACGTGGCTCAATATCATCATCAGCGACACCGGCCGCGGAATCCCTAGCGAGATGAAGGACTCGTTGTTCGACCCCTTTGTCAAGGGAAGCCCCAGCGGAACCGGACTAGGCCTCTCCATCTCCCAGCGGATCATCGAGCTGCATCACGGGTGGATCAGCGCTGCCAACAATCCCGTGAAAGGTGCTACCTTTACCATTCATTTACCTGTTTCTTCAACCACCGGTCATGAATAGGATCCTGATTGTAGATGATGAACCCTCGGTTCGGTACTCCTTTAAAAAGCTTCTGACAGAAGATCATTATGATGTGCTGGAAGCGGCAACCGGTGTTGACGCGTTGCGGTTGCTTGCCAAGGATGTACCTGACCTGGTTGTGATGGATATTGAGATGCCCGGAATGACCGGACTGGAAACCATCCGGAGGATCAAGGAGATCAATCCACAGATACCGGTTATCATCATGACGGCCTATGGGACGACCGACCGGGTGATCGAGGCGATGAAACTGGGGGCTTACGAGTACATGGAGAAGCCTTTCGACATTGATAAAATGCGGATGATTATCCGGGAAGCCCTGGGTATGAAGCTGATGACAGAAGGGGGGATCCACTTGCATATGAAGAGCAGGGAGTCCGTCCTTCCAGACCGGATCGTTGGAAATAGTCCGGCCATCAAAGAGGTGTACAAAATGGTTGGCAAGGTAGCTGCCAGTGATGCCGGTGTGCTGATTACCGGGGAGAGCGGAACCGGAAAAGAGTTGATAGCTAAGGCAATTCATATGCACAGCAACCGTGCCGACAAACCCTTCCTCACCATCAATTGCGCGGCTATCCCGGATGCATTGCTGGAGAGCGAACTGTTTGGTTTTGAAAAGGGATCCTTCACGGATGCCGGCAAAGCGAAATCAGGGAAATTCGAGGCGGTTGATACCGGTTCCATCTTTCTCGACGAAATAGGGGACATGAGTCTTTCATTACAGGCCAAACTCCTGCGTGTGGTGCAGGAGGGTACCTTTGAGCGGCTTGGCAGCAACAAAACCCAGAAAGTGGATGTCAGGATCATCGCCGCAACCAATAAAAACCTGGAACAGGGGATCCTGAACAAAACATTCCGTGAGGATCTCTACTACCGGCTGAAAGTGATTACCATCACACTTCCTCCATTACGGATGCGGATGGAGGATATCCCGCTGCTGACGGAGTATTTTATTGAGCGGCACAACCGGCCGATAAAGAATGCCGAAATTACCATCCCCAGGGAGACGATGGATAAGCTTCTCTCTTACTCCTGGCCCGGAAATGTGCGGGAGCTGGAGAATGCACTCAAACGGGCATTGCTGCTAAGCAAGAACCAGATCATCACCCCCAACCTGATCACCATCGGCCCGGAAGCAGAGCCTTTACAGGATATCCCAGAAATTTCCGAAACGCAGGAAAAAGGACAGATGCCATTGATTACACTGCATTTTCCCGGGGATCCCGGCAGGTATGAAGGGAAGCTGTACCATGAAGTCATCGGACAGGCCGAAAAAGAGCTGCTGCGACTCACGCTCAACCATACCCGCGGAAACCAGGTGAAAGCATCCAAACTCCTGGGAATCTCAAGGGTGATGCTGCATGACCGGATGAAGAAATACGGCCTGGAGCAATAAATGATCGTTTCCTTTACATCCCTGTAAGATTTCTTTACATCTCAGTAAGGCATCCTTACATCATTTTTCCTGGGACCCACCATGCAGGAGAGGCGCTTGGTAAGTAAATATCAGATAATGAAACATATACGCAATATGGCACGATAGTTGCTATTTGCGCAGCAATACATTAATCATAAAAAACAACAACAGATGAAAAAGAGTTTGCTTTTAATGCTGGTTGGTATTGGCGCCGTGATGATGCTGACCACCAGTTGTGCCAAAATGCCACAGGATGAGTTGGATGCAGCCAATGCATCAGTAGAAGCTGCCAAAGCAGTGGAAGCCCACCGTTACCTGGCAGCTGATTTCAACGCCCTTCAGGATTCAATGAACAAGGCGACGACCATGATTGAGACCCAGAAGTCAAAATTTTCACTTTTCCGGAGTTACAAAGATGCCAAAGCGTTACTGGCAGAGGTAACCACCATGGCAACTACGCTGAAAGATGATGCCATCGTCAGAAAAGAGGAGATGAAAAATGAGGTACAAACAACCCTCACCGAAACCAATACGCTGGTGGGAGAGGTTAAAGCACTCATTACCAAAGCTCCCCGCGGAAAAGAGGGAAAAGCTGCGCTGGAAGCAATCCAGACTGACCTGGCCGGTGTTGAAGCCGCGCTTACAGAGGTTGCCACGCTCGTTAACAACGGCGATTACATGACAGCCCAGGAGAAGGTGAATGCTGCCAAGGCGAAAACCGAAGCGCTGAAAGCAGAACTGGAAGAAGCTATTGCTAAAACAAAACGGAAGTAACCGATCCGTTTTTCTAACCACAAAGTGCAACACGAAGGCACACTGTAGGGATTACCGGTCCGGTAATCCCTACAATACTTATTATATGCAACCAAGAGAAACAACTGAGATATGAATTTATAAACAAAATTATAATTTAAAGGTGCAGAGTCAGCACGATAATCACTGACGAAATTAATATGAAAAAGTTTACAATTATCTTGACCGTTTTAATTGCAATGACAATTACGACTAATGCACAAATTCCAAATAGCGGATTTGAAAACTGGACAACAGTAGGTAATTATCAAGACCCAACATTCTGGGGGTCTACAAATACTTACTCAACAGGTCCGTTTTATGCTGTAACAAAGTCAACAGACCATTATCCCGTTACAGTTGGTGACTATTCTGTAAGAATTGAGAATAACACCGCTCTTTCGCCAAATTATTCTGGAAGAGGATATTTATCTACAGGACATCCACCGCCAGGACCAAATTTTCCAACAACAGGACACCCGACTAGTTTAACTGGCTATTATAAGTTTGCTCCGCTAAATGCTGACACGATGTTAATCCAAATACAATTATATAAAAATGGGGCACCTGTTTCTTACGGAGAATTTAGCACTCCTGATACTACATCGAGTTGGACATCTTTTAATATTCCACTTTCTAACTATTTAGAAGCTGATTACGGAAGTATTTTTATTGCTGCTTATTATGCCACTGACTTTAATTCTTTACCTCGCGGCAATTCCGTGTTGTATGTTGATAATTTGAACTTTGATAATCTTATTAATTCTATATCTGAACAAACCTCAGAGAGCACTGCATTCAGTTTATATCCCAACCCTGCTTCTGATATAGTTAAGCTGAACATCAATGAAGTTGATAACGAAGAGTTGTCATTAACTATTTACAACATTGCCGGCACTTTAGTTAAATCGGAAACACTGAAACAAAATCAGCAGGAAATTAATATCGGGAATTTAAATAATGGCATTTATTTGGTTACAATCAAAACAAAAAACTTGACAGAAAACCAAAGACTAATAATTCAAAGATAATATTGGCAGCAAACCGTTATATGCAACCAAGAGAAACGATTGAGATATGAATTATTAAACAAAATTATAATTTAAACGTGCGGAGTCAGCACGATAATCACTGACAAAATGAACATGAAAACAAAAATATTCGCAACAATCATTTTGCAGTTTATTTACTTCTCAATTATTAATGCCCAGGTTACACAGGAATGGGTTGCAAGATATAATAGTAGTGGCAACAGGTTGGATTATGCTACTGCTATGGCTATTGATGCTTCTGAAAATGTATATATAACCGGATACTCAGCCGCTCAAAATGCCAGCTATTATAACGGTGATTATTTAACAGTAAAGTATAATTCATCAGGCGTTGAACAATGGGCAAAAACCTATAATGGAATATCGGATAGTTTAGATAAAGCTGTGGGAATAGTGGTGGATAATCTCGGAAACGTGTATATTACCGGCAGCAGCATGAGTAATCAGTATGGATACTTTAATTGGGTAACCATAAAATATAACTCAGCAGGTCAGGAGCAATGGCTGCAAAGATATGCCCCCCTTGGAGGTGGAGAGCCAGCTTCAATTGTTGTTGATGAATCGGGTTTTGTGTATGTAGCAGGTCATGCTGAAGAGGGTTATGGGATGCATTTTACAACAATAAAATACAATTCAGCAGGTGTCCCGCTTTGGGAAACAAGTGAATTGGCCTATGAAGGAAAGAGTATAGCTGCAATGAAAGTAGATAATGAAGGTAATGTATATGTAACAGGTCTGGGTTATTTAGGGGACCCTGCTTGTTCAAATTATGTAACAATCAAGTATAATTCTTACGGTGTAAAGCAATGGGCGGCATTTTATAATGGTCTTGATTTATGTAACGAACCGAAATCAATTGCATTGGATGATTTGGGTAATGTTTATGTAACCGGTTCCAGCGAAGGCGGTTCTAATAATAATGACTTTTTAACCGTAAAATACAATTCCTCCGGGAATCAGGAGTGGGAAGCAAGGTATGAAGGACCGGCCGGAGCCTGGGATGACGCATATTCTATTGCAATTGATAATTTGGGAAATGTAATTGTTGCCGGAAGGAGTAATGGATTAGTTACAGGTTTTGACTATGCTACTGTAAAATATAATTCATCCGGTGTTCAGCAGTGGGTACAACGCTATAATGGAAATGATTCCTATCCGGGTGATGATTTCCCGAATGACCTTGTTTTGGATGCCGACGGCAATGTATATGTAACAGGTTCAAGCTACAAGTGGATTCAGGATTTTACTACCATTAAATATAATACAAACGGTGTGCAGCAATGGCTGCAAAGCTATAACGGACCTGCCAGCAGCCTGGATATAGGATTCTCAATTAAGGTAGCTCCATCAGGCAATGTGTATGCAGGCGGAATAAGTTTCGGTGGTGCTTCGCAAATGGATGTGTTAGCTATAAAATATTCGCAGTCGTCAAGCGGTGTGCCTGAACAAAATTCCGAAAAACCGTTATTCAGTTTGTTCCCTAATCCTGCCTCTCATATAGTAACCATAGATATCAATACCACAAACAGGGAAGATCCGGAGATTACAATTTACAACATGATGGGTATATCAGTCAGGTCGGATATGCTGAAACAAAACCATCAACAGATTAATATCGGAGATTTAAGCAGTGGAATTTACATGGTTGAAATCAAATCCAAAGAGTGGTCTGAAAAACAAAAACTACTGATTCAAAGATAAGATTGGCAACATACGACTGAAGTTTAATTTTTAATCCAAATAACAGGTAAAAGTGCGGAGTCAGCACTTTAATCACTGACGAAAATGAAATGAAAACAAAAATATTTGCAACAGCCATCTTACAATTTCTTATCATCTCAATTCTTAACGCACAACCTACGCAGGAATGGGTCGCAAGATATGACGGACCGGTTAGTAGTTGGGATAACGCAAATTCAATCGCGGTGGATGGTTCAGGGAATGTGTATGTGACAGGTTGGAGTGACGGAAGCGGAACATCTGAGGACTATGCTACAATAAAATATAATTCTGCAGGTGTTCAGCAGTGGGTCTCCAGATATAACGGACCCGGAAATAGCCGGGATGAAGCAATGTCAATAGCAGTCGATGGTTCGGGGAATGTGTATGTGACTGGTTCTTCAAAAAGCGGAGCAACTTATGGGACTGAAGACTATGCTACGATAAAATATAATTCCACAGGCGTTCAGCAGTGGGTTCAAAGATATAACGGACCGGGTGATAGTACTGATATTGCACCTTCAATCGCAGTAGATGGATCGGGGAATGTGTATGTGACAGGTTGGAGTTATGGAAGCGGAACATATGACTACGCCACGATAAAATACAGTACTACAGGCGTTCAGCAATGGGTTCAAAGATATGACGGACCTGTAAATGGTTCGGATGGAGCACGTTCAATCGCCCTGGATATTTCGGGGAATGTGTATGTGACAGGTTGGAGTAGGGGAGGCGGAACAGCTTGGGACTATACCACAATAAAGTATAATTCCGCAGGCATTGAACAGTGGGTCGCAAGATATAACGGACCAGTAAACGGTAATAATGTAGCAATGTCAATCGCGGTGGATGGTTCAGGAAATGTGTATGTAACAGGTAGTAGTGAGGGTAGCGGAACATATGATGACTATGCCACAATAAAGTATAATTCCTCAGGCATTGAGCAGTGGGTCGCAAGATATAACGGGCCTGGAAATGGTCCGGATTATGCATCTTCAATCGCCATAGATGCTTCGGGGAATGTGTATGTGACAGGTATAAGTTATGGAAGCGTAACGTATTCTGACTATGCCACGATAAAATATTCGCAGCTGCCTACAGGTGTGCCTGAACAAATAACCAAAAACGCATCATTAAATTTATACCCAAACCCTGCATCAGACGTTGTTTCTTTGACTATTGACAACACAAATAATGCAGATTTGACACTTAATATTTATAATGTTATTGGTGAATTAATCAGAACAGAAAAACTTCTTCAATATCATCAACAAATTAATATCGGGGATTTAAGAAACGGAATTTACATGGTTGAAATCAAATCCAAAGAGTGGGCTGAAAAACAAAAACTACTGATTCAAAGATAAACGGACATGAAAACATTAATTCAATCTTCTTTTGTAGCACTTGCCGTTGGGCTCTATTTTGGATTAAACAGTTGCGAGAAAAAAGAAAACAACGATCCGGCCATATCAGATTGGGAAGAGGTCGGAGGAACCAATAATTCTCCTTTCGGCTCTCCAATATACAGCATTGCCGCAGATCAGGCAGGCAATATCTATGTGGGTGGAGGTTATGCGGGGGATATTGCTGTTTGGAATGGAACAGGTTGGGGGAAACTTGGCAATGTAAGTTCTTCTCCATTTACCGGGGGCGTTCATTGGCCCATCACTGTTGACCAGTCAGGAAATGTGTTTGCCGTTGGCAGGATACTGGTTCCCCTTGCCAATTCCGAAAACCACATTACAAAATGGGAAAAAAGCACCAATACTTGGATTAATCTTACCATTGCTGGTCATCCTATGTTTAATAATGGATTGCAATCTATAGCGACCGACGCTGCCGGTAACGTATATGCTGCCGTCAACCTGCTCAATCATCCCCTTAAATCAGGCAATTTTGTCACAGAATGGAATGGAAGCAAGTGGAGCACACTGGGTGATACGATCCCTCACGGTGACAATGTAATCATCCATGTTGATTTATCAGGCAATCTATTTGCAGCGCTTGGCATCCCGAACGGAAATTTCTCGGCTTATGTAGCCAGGTGGAATGGAAGTAACTGGGTTGAACTTGGCGGCCCCAATACGGCAGATTTCGGAACAGGGCAAATCATGTCACTAACCTCCGATGCAGGCGGTAATATATATGCTGCCGGGTTTTTCAACAAAAACAACGTCATCAACAATGTTGCAAAATGGAATGCAAGCACAGATAGCTGGAGTTTCCTTACAGGAATCCCCGCCCCGTATTTTGCCAATTCAATCGTAGCCGATGCGTCCGGAAATATATATACAGGTGGAGAATTCAGTGATAGTGATGGCAGGAAGTATGTGGCAAAATGGAATGGTTCCTCCTGGAACAATGTTGGGAATCTGAATCCAAATGCCCCTATACAAGCCGTATGTGTTGATAAAAATGGAAGAGTATATGCGGGTGGGTACTTCACCAATAGTGAAAACGAGCCCTATGTAGCTGTTTATCCAGGGGATAGTAAATAAAATTTATTCGTACGAACACCCAAAAAACCAGAAGTATAAAAAAAGCAATTTTCTTTGTTGAACGATTCTGCTCATCGATAGAGTTTATACTGATTATACGGAGACAAAAAAAGTAAAAATGTTTGTGTTCCTTAGTGGGTATCTAGTTTAAGAGCAATGAAGTTTCGTCGAAGGACAAAAATTCTTCTGATCATCATCCTGATCCTCATCCTCGCCGGGGGAGGCTTCATTACCCTGTTTTTTCTCTCTGCTAATCCTCCCGTTGAGACCATTGACCGTTGCAGCCAGGTGCTGAGCAAGGCCAGGCAAGCTGAGGCCGGGGAGTATGTCCGGGATCTATTATCTGAAGCCGAAAATGGCTGGCGTGAGGCAATGGTGGAGTGGAAGATTCAAAATACGAAGTGGTACATTAACCGGGACTATACCCTGCTTCATGAAAAAATTCAACTGACCATTCGGAAAGGCGAGGCGGCCTACCGGAGATCCATCACCGTCAAGGATTCGATGCATCACGACCTGGCGGTCATCCTTACTGAAGTTGGAAATAAATTAAAACATTACGCTGACCGTTACGGATTGTTGCCGTTAAATCAGCAATCGAGGCAGGATTACCGGACAGCTGAGATGTTGTACCTGGAAGCAAAAGCTGCCTATGAACGGGGAAACTATAACAGGGTTGTTCCCAAACTGGAGAAAAGCAGAAAGCTTATCGGCGAATCCATCCGGAAAAACCAGGTCATCCTGAGAGACTATTTTACCAACATCCCGAAATGGAAACGGTGGGTGGATGAAACGATTAACTGGTCAAGAGTCAACGATAAGCCGGTAATTATCATTGATAAATTTGCCCGGAAATGCTACGTTTACGCACGGGGAGTGCAAATCTTTACCCTGGATGCCGAGTTTGGTATCAACTGGATCGGTGAAAAGAAACGGGTAGGTGATAAAGCAACGCCGGAAGGACGGTATTCCGTGACCAAAAAGAAAAGTAACAAGAGGACTAACTATTATAAAGCACTGTTAATCGACTATCCCAACGAGGAAGATAAAGCACGGTTTGCCGAAGAGGTCCGAAGAGGATTAATATCCTGGCGGACCAGCATCGGCGGGATGATCGAGATCCATGGGGGAGGAGGGAAGGGAATAAACTGGACAAATGGCTGTGTGGCAGTCAAAAACGAAGATATGGATCAGGTGTATCAGTACGCGGAGGTTGGCACCCCGGTGACGATTGTTGGTTCGTTGAAAAGTATGAATGAGGTTCAGCGTGCAAACAGATAATATGGAAGAGACCATTTTGGGAAACGATTCATGGCAGCGCAAAACGATCAGGTACGTTGTGTTGATCCTGGTTGCCGTGTTGTTTTCGGTACTCCTCTCCCTTGTCCTGATTCGTCGTGCCAGCTCCATTGGCGAAGTGGTTGTGCGCCTGGTGCCATTATCGGAAGATGCCTCCCTGTTGAACCGGATTCCGTTGGATAAGCTCTCCTCCTATCAGGCATCCGTGGAAAAGGATGTGTTGGTAATACAAAAAAAACTCGGAAGCTTAATCCCGCAGCAGCCCTACCTGATAGTCAATACGACACATAACACCTTCAGGCTGATGCAGCAGGACACAGTAATCAGGGAAGGGGTGTGTTCCACAGGAAGTTATACCATCCTGACAGCGGGAAACAATCAGAAATGGGTCTTTGAAACCCCTCGTGGTGTGTTGAAAGTCAGGAGCAAACAGATGTATCCTGTATGGGTCAAACCCGACTGGGCATTCATCGAAGAGGGACTCCCGGTCCCTTCGCCACGTCATACTTCCAGGTATGAATACGGAATGTTGGGTGATTACAAACTGGAACTGGGGAATGGATACCTGATCCACGGCACCCTGTACAAGCGTTTTCTTGGCATGGCGGTAACCCATGGCTGTATCCGTTTGGGCAACGAGGACCTGAAGGCAGTATATTGGAACCTGCGATCAGGTTCTAAGGTATTCATCTATTAAATCCGGCAACGCTACATGGAATCCTACGAGATGTTAAAACGGGTTATGCGGGAACTGAGTGCTTTCTTACACTGGTTTGTGCGGTCAAAAACCGCTATTGTCCTGGTGGTTATATTGTTGCTTCTTATACCTGGATACGTGTTCTATCTGATTGTGGTTGTGCCTGTAAGCACTTGCGAAAGGGACTTTTTCCCGGGAGACACCTCCGGGGTAGTCCTTTCCGGACTGGAACCGGATTCCACTCAGGAGATCCTGGAAACGGTACAGACGATCGGAGCACTGGAAATGGAGAAAGCCTTCCTGGGCAGCCTGCTAACCCTTTCAAAGGAGGATTCGGTCTACCTGAACCTCAACCTTGCCGATAGCCTGTTGCTCCTGGAGATCAAAGGAGTTCCTGTAAGGGCTTGTTCCCTTACAGATATCCGGGTCACCTGGCAGCTTCAATGCCTGAACCAGTCTCAGCTTCTGCACTGGGTTTCACAACCGTTTATCGGAAGGGCTGATCTGTCGACCATCCCTAAGATCAGGTATATGATCAAGCAGGCCCCGAAAGATACCAATGAGGCAGCTCAGCAGAACACCAGACCAATCCCTCCCGATACCAGTTCGGTTTACTTTACGCTTTACTTTGACAGGCATCTTGCGATCGAAGTGGAACAAACCGAAGATCCCTATGAAGGAGAAGAAGGAGTGATCAGGACCTATCAAAAGAAGAGGCAACATGCACTCCGAAGCGAAACCATGCGGGCGGTATTACACCGTTCCTCCCCGGAACCCGAAATAGTGATCCGCCTGAAGGTCAGCAAAGCTGATGCCCGTGCGATTTACAGAGGTATTCCGGTACATGCCGGCCTCGCATTGAAGTTACAGTAACGTGTACCTTTGAGATCACCTCCCCGGAACCCATCCTTTATGTACATCCGAGTCGTCTATGGCTACCAAATCGCCATCATAGGTGAGCTGGGCAGAGGAGAGACCGGATAGGGTGGCTGTGGCGTAGCTGTTCATGTTGATGCTCATGAAGATATCCACAGCCCCGAAATTTAACAGGACACTCATGAAGAGATCATAGGTTTTACGTTTGTCATTCTTGTCCAGCTTCCATTTGGAGATCAGCCCAACCGCACTTACCCCTCCGGCCGCGTTATACCCCGCTACCTGCGGAGAGCCGATCTGAAGGAAGGCGCAACAGGAATCCACCTGGATGAAATTGAGGACCGGATTAACGGAAATTCGGGTTCCTTGACGGTTTTTTAAAAAATGGGCCTGCAGCGTAAACTGCCGGCTTTCCAGCAACCGGCCAACCTCCAGGTACAGTTTCTGGGCTTCGGCTTCTTTCTTCTCCTTTTTCTTGGCGGAGGCCTCTTTCCTGAGCTCTTTTGCGGTTTTGGTTTCCTGGGTGTAACCACCTGCAATGATGGCGAGGAATAATACGAGACAGAGGATCCGTTTCATAACATTCGGTTTTACTTAATAAATAATAAAAGTAATAAAAATCCGGAACTTTTTCCCTGCGAAGGAGTCCAAACGGAAAATCTTTAATACAAAAAAATGATGAAAACACAATTGATGATGATCTTCATGGCCATTTTTCTCACAGCCAATCCTGACATCCATCCGGAAATGGTCGATATCGGTGCTGTGGTGGTTCCATACCTCAACCAACACGTTTCCTTACAAAAGAATATTCTCTATTCGTCGGCCTTCAGGGCCTCCTGGACCATGCTGAAGGAGGAGATTGTTGGTGAAGATATCCGGCTTCGCCGACCTGAGAACATGGTCCGCTGTTTAAACGAGATGTCGTATCATCCTCCTCAGAATGGGGAGTGGTTCTTCCGGGCCGGATAAATAGAAATCAGCCACATCATGGTTCTTGGGTCAGAAAAGAATTTTATAGTGAATTAGCATTCTAGCTACTTCCCTGTAAGCTCCTTATAGATCGCAAGAATCTCCTCTTTCCTGTCGGGAGGCGCTTCGAGGTAACCCCAGCCGAACTCCAGGGCTGAGATACCGCCCAGGGCAGAATCGGTTCGCTGGATGATGGAAAATGGAATGTTCCGGCCCTCCAGGACCTCCCGCATGCGTTCTGCCTCAAAAGCATTGTCGAATCGTAGAATTTTTTCATAGTGTTCCATAGAGCATGATTTGGTTTTCAGGATAAAGGTACGGAAAATCGTATATTTGAGTACTCAATTCAAAAACCTATTTACCATGAAAAAGATTCTTGCCCTTTTGAGCCTTCTTTTATTTTTGGTAACAACAACGGTTGCCCAGGAAGACTATTCAGCAAAACCTGATAAACAGAACCAGGACGAGATCAAAACACTTTTCCGGAAAGGGAAACAACACAAGAAACCTGTGGTTGGTTTCTTTATCGGACCCGAGTTTGCGTATACACAATTTACCGGAAGTAAAAATGTCTTACTTCTGGGAGCAAGTTTGGGAATGACGTTCAACCACTGGATCTCTATCGGCCTGTCGGGCTATGGAATCATCAATTCCGGAAACCTGAAATACGTACAACAGGTATGGGACAATTTTGACAAAAAGGATCAATCAGTTAATCTTTACGGAGGTTATGGCGGCCTGTTACTGGAGTTCCAGGTGCTGCCGAAATCGCCGGTTCATGTCTCTTTTCCAATTCTTGTCGGTGCGGGTGGCCTGACCTACATGTACCGGCCCGATTACGTCGATCACTACGACTGGGGCGGATACATGAACGTAGACTGGGATGCGTTTTTCGTGGTTCAGCCAGGCGTTCGGGTTGAGCTCAACATCGTAAAGTTTTTCAGGATCGGTATTGGGGCCAGTTACCGTTATACCCCCAACCTGGAGCTGCCACTGGATAAAACCAATGATTTGACAATCAATCAGTTCAACGCCAACCTGTCGCTGAAATTCGGGAAGTTCTGAACCAGGCCTGTTCAGGTTTTGAACTTATTTGCATACCATTTCGAAAGTGGTACAGCACTGATTCCATGCAGGAATACACTCAGGAGAACCGTGAGTACGATGACCGCCATAATCTGTTCATAGCCTTTTATTCCCAGTTCAATGAGAACCAGAAGGAGGTAGAGGATCGAAGCGATTCCCCTGGGGCCGAACCATCCGATAAAGCCAACGGATTCCCAGGATAATTTTGTTCCCCACAGACTCAGGGCTACAGGGATCATCCGGATAACGGTAAGACTCAATATGGCATAGATCCAGGTATGGAGATTCCATAAAGCGGTTGCCATGGGAACAAGGATCATCCCGAAGAGAAGGAAAATAAAGAGCTCCAGCGCCTCTCCTTCCGCCTCCCCGAAATCCTGGATCCGGGCTCTGACCTCCGGCGTTCTGGTTCCCAATAACAGGCCGGCAAAGAAAGCAGCAATGAATCCATTCCCGTGCAGCATCTCAGCCATGGGAAAGGCCATGATGGCAAGAGCAAGTGAGGATAACCGTTGGAAGGTGGGACTCATCCATCCTGCTTGCGAAGCCTTGTCGACCAACCGGCCCCCTATCCATCCGATCGCTCCCCCGATCAGGGGACCCAGAACCAGTTGTTGCAGGGTGAAAAAGATCCAGTAATGGGCTTCGGCATGCGCTCCGGGTGTTTCGGTCAGGGCAGCAATGCAGACCAGGATCGGCGCCAGCACGATCCCGTCGTTCAATCCGCTCTCAACATTGATCGCCTGGCGGATCTTCTCCGGGATACGCGGTGAGGTGACCACCACTTTCCCAAGAGCTGCATCCGTAGGGGAGAGGATGAAAGCCATCAGGCAAAGCACCCAGATGCCTGCTGAGGGGAAAAGAGGTACTGCCAGCAACGTGCCCGTCAGCATGGTAAGCGGAAGCCCGATGAACAAAAGCCGGAAGGGAATGCCCTTCTCCCGGAGCAACCTCTTCAGGTTGATGGTGGAGGCATCCACAAAGAGGATCAACACGAGGGTCAGTTCAGCGATCACTCTCAGAAATGGAGCCCGGATTCCTCCCTTTAGGAAATCAACCGGGAAGAAGCTGGCTGCCAGCCCTACAGCAACAAATACCATCGGGGCAGTGATCATAGAGGCTGCGGATTTCCGTGAAAGGAGCCCGTATCCAAAGATCAGGAGGGCGGTGAAGAGGAAGATGGGGTAGTCGTGCATGGAGGTAAAAGTAAGAAAAATAGCGAAATAGCGAAATCTGCGTTGCCGAAGGCATCAGTGATATCCGCGTTCCATTAGCTGGAGAATATGGTTGACGTTGGATGAGAAAACTGTAATTTTATCGGATATTTCAATCAAGAATATGCCAGCTGATATCCTTAATGACCGGGATTTTACGCCGGAGTTTACGTTTTCTGCCTCGCGGAGCAGCGGGCCTGGAGGACAGCATGTAAACAAGGTCAGCACCAAGGTGGAGCTGCGGTTTCAAGTGATGACTTCCCTCTTACTTACGATAGAAGAGAAGGAGTTAATCCTGGAAAAACTGGCAAAAAAGATCAACCAGGATGGCGAACTTATCCTTGTTTCACAAAGTGAACGAACCCAGCTGAAAAACAGGGAGAAGGTAACGGAAAAGTTCTATGAATTACTGAAGAAGGCATTGACTCCACGAAAGAGACGTAAACCGACGAAACCACCTCCTGAAGCGAAAGAGAAACGGTTGGAAGAGAAGAGGCTGCAGGCGGAGAAGAAGAGACGAAGGACGAGGGACAAATGACGAGGGACGAAGGACGAAGGACGAACAACGAGGGACGTGAGAAAAGTATATGGCATCCGGTATCCGGCATCCTGAATCTTTAAAAATAGTGTATCTTTGGAGAAAACAGAACATTATGAAACTGAGAAATTTAGGCTTTCTGGGATTTTTAGGGCTTCTGGGGCTGCTAGGTGTATTCCTGGATAATCCGGGTTTTTATGGATTCTATGGGTTCTACGGATTATTTGGTTTCTTCGGGCTGCAAGGTAAGCATACGCATGGGAAGGAGGAAGAAGAGAAGCAGAATTCAGTGACATCTTCTTGATGAAAAATGTGCTTTTATATCAATTTTTCTCTTTTTTCTTGTTTTGTTCAACTATTGCCTGGGGGCAAACAGATCATACGGATAGTATCCTCAGCGCGATATCAGGTCTCTCCCCGGTTGAACAAACGGATACATTAAATGCATTATCGGTTTTTTATGCCGGCAACAGCCAATATTATCAGGCAAAAAGGTTGGCAGAAGAGGCGCTTAGTCTGGCTGAAATCCATTCGTTTAGTAAGGGGAAATGTGAAGCGCTGAAAAATATTGCGGAATCATACTGGGGACTGAAAGATTATCTGAGTGCCATTCCGTATTATAATCAGGCTGCAGAATTATATAAGGATCTGAATGATCGTGTTGAAGAATCATTCTGCCTGAATGCCATAGGTGCTTCCTATCGCCGGTTAAGTAAATTTGATAAAGCGCTTGAATTCCATCTGAAAAGTCTTTCTATAGCCGAGCGTATCAACAATGAACAACGGGTTGCCATTGCTTCTTATTCGGTTGCCTATATTTATCATGTCCTGCACAATTATCCAAAAGCGCTTGAATATTATTTCAAATCACTCGAAATGAATCAATCTTCAGGAGATGCTTCCGGTATTGCGGATGATTTGAACAATATCGGAGCGGTCTATTTTGAATGTAAAGAGTATGATAAGTCCCTGGAATATTATACGAAAGCGATGGCCAGTTATCGTCAGGTCAGCGATAGTGCCGGCATTGCACGCACGTTGTGTAATATTGGCAATATTTATCTTCTGAAAGGAGAGATTTACAAGGCGCTTGAATATCACCAGAAATCTCTCCGGTTGGAAGAGGAGTGCAACAATACGGAAGGGATTGCTTACTCCTATTCAAATATCGCTGAAATTTACAGACAATCAGGGGACATTGCCAAAGCCGTTGGTTTTAAGGAAAGAGCATTAACTCTTTCCAATGACCTGGAGTTCAAACAACGGGTTTGTGACAGTTTGAGAGTGATCCATGAACAATCGAAAAATTTTCAGAAAGCCCTTTCTTATAGTCTGCAGTCGAGCGCGTATAAAGACAGCGTGTTAAATTCGGAGAGTCAACAGCAAATTTTAGAGCTCCAGACAAAATATGAAACGGAGAAAAAAGAGAACCAGATTGAAAACCTCAATAAGGAGAATCTGATCAAAGTTCTTGAGGCAGGCAAACAAAAGACCCATAAAAATTATATTATCATCCTATCTATTATTTTGGTTATTCTGATTGCGACATGGTTTAGTCTATATCGTTTAAAGCAGTTGAATTACCGGAATGAACTTAAAAAGAAGAATCTCGCCATTGAAAAAGATCTCCTGATGGCCCAGATCAATCCGCATTTTATTTTTAATTCGCTGAACTCTGTTCAGGGTTTTATCGGTGAAAATGATACGCTTTCAGCCCAGAGATATTTATCAAAATTCGCGAAACTGATCAGGTTAAATCTTGAAAACAGCAGAAGTCCTTATATTTCCTTAAAAAATGAATACCATTCGTTACAATTATTTCTGGAGCTGGAACAAATACGGTTTGACAATAAATTTGATTTTATCATAGCTATCCCCGGGGAGATCAACCAGGAGCAGGTCCAAATTCCGCCTATGCTTATTCAGCCATTTGTGGAAAATGCCATCATCCATGGTATCATGCACTTAAATGAAAAAGGATTCATTAAAATCAACTTTTTAATGGACAATAATTTCTTGTTTTGCTCGGTTGAAGATAATGGGATAGGTAGGGAGAAATCAGCGGGAATCACTATCCGGAAAGATCATCAGTCCCTGGGTTTGAAATTGATCGATGAACGGATTGAATTGCTGAAAGATCAGAATAAGTCCCCCATTTCTGTAAATGTTCAGGATCTGGTTAGTGAATCGGGTGCTACGAGAGGAACCCTGGTAAAATTAATAATTCCTATCACTGAAGATATATAAGCAACTAAATTGAGTACCTTTATAAAATCTTATCGGGCACATTCATGTATAAGGCGATTATTATTGATGATGAGAAAAAAGGCAGATCGGTCATTGCAGGTCTTTTACACCGTTTGTACAGGGATGAAATACAAATAGTGGCAGAGGCAGATAGTGTGGAAACGGCTTTTATAAAAATTAAGAAACATCACCCTGATGTACTGTTTCTCGATATACAGTTGCCTGACGGGACAGGTTTCGACCTGCTTGAGAAAGTACCCCAGATTGATTTTTTTATCATTTTCATCACGGCATACGAACAGTATGCCATTAAAGCGTTTAAGTTCAGCGCCCTGGATTTTCTGTTGAAACCCATTGATGAGGATGAACTGATCCATGCCATCGAAAAGCTCAAAAAAGAGCACCAAAGTAAGACGTTCAGAGATAAACTAGATGTGTTACTGAAAAACCGCAACGGGTATGAGAAGATTGCTCTCCCGTCGCAGGATGGAATCCGTTTTGTAAGAATCAGGGATATCGTACGATGTGAATCAGACAGTAATTATACCAGGTTTTATCTGATTCAGCACGAAAAAATTCTGGTAACCAGGACTTTAAAAGAATATGAAGAGCTTTTATGCTCTGAAAAGTTTTTCAGAATTCACCAATCCCATCTGATCAACCTTGCTTATGTTGAAAAGTATAAAAAAGGTGAAGGAGGTACCGTGATCATGGAAGACGGGAGTGAAGTGGAAGTATCGCGACGCAAAAAGGAACAATTCCTGCAGGTGCTAATGGGGAGATGATGTATTGCTAGGTCAACTCATCACTCTCTTCTTCACTGGTTTCTTTTTTCTTTTTATACGCCTGGTAGAGTTTTTTACCCCCGTATGCTGCTCCCATAGCCAGCAAAATTCCCAATCCCCCATCAATGGGGGCGCCGTTTCTGTTGCCGTTTGTATTGGTGCTACCCGTTCCCTCGCCCGGTGGAGGAGGGGGTTGTGAAAATATGAGAAATGCAGCTCCTACCAACAGAATTATCAGGCAGATTTTGATAATAGTGGCTTCAAAAGTTTTCATACTGAATTCTTAATTAATGAATAATTTCTTGGTCTTAATAAAATTGCCTTTAATGACCCTTGCAATCAGGTAGCTGTTCTCCTTATCAACCGGAACAACCACCAGGTCCGATTTATCAAGTTGCTGCCGTTTAATTTCACGGCCATAGATATCGAATATTTCCAGGGTGCCATACAGATTAAGGGCTTTGCCCGTTGAACGGACATAAATATTTTTGCCATAAGCATAAATATAGATCTCTTCGCTTGATGAACCCGGTTCATTCAAACCAAACGTGGTCGATTTAAAATGAAGTAAAAAGCGGTTGGGATCATCCTCTTTTGAGGCACTGAATAGATAGACAGGATATTTTACCAAATCCTGAAAGAGGCCGGTCTGAAGATCTTCAATACTGACTGCGGTCCCTGGCAGTTTCTCCAAATCAGCGCTTAGGATTTGTTCTCCGTCTGCACCGGCTTTAAAACTCATGGGGACTACCTTTTCCGCTTCTTCAAGAGAATAGAGATAATTGATACTTTGTTCCCGGCCTTCCTGCATCAAATACAGTTGCGGGGATTCAGCGCCGCCAAAAAGCTTGCTTGCATCATACCCGTTATCAAACCCTTCGCTTCCGTTACTACCGAAGCCCACCCAAACGCCATCTGCATTTCCATCTTTGCTTGCAGTCAGAATGGCATAAGCCTCGTATCCGTTTACCTGATCGCCACTTTTGTACAACGCTTGGGTGTTGTGCGTGCGGGAATCCGCCGGAATTGTTAATACAGGTGAAGGGTTATTGCTTCGTACAAAAAAGCCCTGGCTGACTGGTATAATCCCGTTCGTTTTGGTGCCGCCACCGCCAGTGGTGCGGGTCAAATAATTGTTGGTGCCATTATTCCAAACCCACATGGTAAGTTCCATATTCGTACGGGTCCACGTTCCTGATTGCCAGTCGATGGCCGCTGTAAAAGGGTTCCCAACCAGGTTATAACCGTGGGTACCGTCTGTATAACCTATAGTGGGTGAAAGATTGGAGGCTCGCAGGTTGCCTTCCATCGTAGCTGTGGCATCCGATTTTGTGGCATCATCTAACCAGACAGCCCATCCCTGGCCAACCGGCATCGAAGTGGCCAGACTTATGTTATAAGTCCACTCGTTGGTGGATTCTGTATGATAAGTAAGCCAACTCTTTGGAGAATCACTCCAATAAAAATTGTTAGCTGTAACACCCGTTGTGGATGGCGTGACCAGGTGCCATGCATTGTCTGCAATATAGCGTTCCACGGTTCCGTTAATGGCGTCTGTGCTTTGAATCAGGGAACCGGTATAGCTGGCATCCGAATGAATCACCAGGCCGGCTGTTCCGGCACTATTGGTAAGTGTCCCGCTAACGGTCATATTCCCTGTAAGTTCCAGAATAGCCCCTGAGTTAATGGTGAGATCACCGGGATTGATGACAGTAATCCCTGAACCCACATTGATCCTTGCTCCTGAAGCCAGCACCATTTTCTGAGAAAAGGAGTGCAGGCCTGTCAGGATAAAAATCACTAACAAGGCGGCGTATTTAATGTGATCTATATTTTTCATTATCAGGTTTTTAATTATTTTTTCTCAAGTTCTTCTATCCTTTTCCGGAGTTCCTCGATCATCTGTTGCTGTTCCTGCATGGCTTTTACCAAGGGTACGACAAACTCTGCATAACGCAGACTATAAGGGGTATTTTCGTTGGCAGGGGCAGTTACCCCGCTGAAATTGTAGTTCACCTCCCTGGCAGCCTGTTCCACTTCCTGTGCCAGGAAACCAGTGTAAACAATGGCTTCCTTCTTTTCGCGGGCCTTAACCATGGTTTCGTCGTTATATTCCGGTACACCTATAAATTTATCCAGCTTTTCAATATCCCACTGGCAGGTAACCGGGTGAAGCTTCATGATAAAATCCAGGCCGGCCACATTGGATTGGATATTTCTTTTAAAGCGTTTGTCAGCATAGGTTGAAAAAGCAACCTCGCCTGCTATTTCGGTAATGGAAGTATTGCCAATGTGTATGGTGTTGCTTGCAGTAGTCGTAGCGCCATACCCAAATGCCCCGGTATTTGACAGGGAGCCATAACCACCTGCCGGACCCGATTCACGTCCGATAGCTACATTGTTGCTTCCACTATTATTGTTATTAAGAGCCTGGTACCCTACACCAGTATTGTAATTTCCGGTTATATTATTTGCGCATCCCAGGATGCCCACATTACGATCACCATCAGAATTACTGGCAAGCACTTGATATCCAATCGCAATATTTTCAAAACCATCTGCATTCGCTAATAGAGTTTCGTTGCCAATTGCTATATTTTGCGAACCACCGGTGCCGGGCCAGCCATAAAGCGCTTTA
>JADHVQ010000041.1 GCA_016783905.1 Bacteroidales bacterium
GAACGCACTCTTCATCAACTGGGATCATGATCTCAATGCAAACCAGATCATGCTACTCCAGGATATGATCTATCAGTGCCGGTTTGAGACGGAGCAAAGATTCCTCGTTACACAAAAAATTGTTCATCATCTGGGTATTCAGTATTTTTTTGATTCCATATCCCGGTTTCATATCGATGAAAACCAGTTTGAAACCAGGCTGGAGTGGAAGATATGCAATAATCATGGCTGTTTTCTCTCCTCCCTTCTTTCCACCCGCCTATTCAATAGGTATACCTTTTCATTAAACGATTCTGGATCCTTGGTTCGCACCCTCAACTCCTCTTTTCTTACCCCGCTGACCGGTCTCTTTTCAGGTGGATTTCAACTCAAATGGCCCCTTTTCGGCTCGCTGAACTTCGGTATCTCCAGCGCAAAACTGACCTGGATACGCGACCGCAGCATCTACGAAGCACTGGGAACCACCATCTTTTACGGGGTGCCGGAGAATAATAAGAGCCTCTTTGAATATGGTATTTCGTTACATCTTCTCATCGATCATGATGTGGCGAAGTGGTTGCACTGGAATTGCGATCTGTTGATCTTCAAGCATACCAACCTGTCGCCCGATATCTCCTTCAAAAACAACCTGGGATTCAGGCTGGCCAAATTCCTGAAGGCCCGCATCCAGACCCGGATCTTTTATGAAGAGAAAGTCAGCAAGAAAGTGCAGCTGGAGAATATTGTGGCGGTGGGATTAGTAGTTTCATTATGACCCCTCCTTAATCCTCCCCTTCAAGGGGAGGAAATAAGTCCCCTTCAGGGATTTGGGGGTGATCACCCCTCCACGAATATCGCCTTGATGATATGGCTCGCCATTTTGGGATTCTCTTTCAAACGACGGGTGGAGTAGCCGAACCAATCTTTACCGAAAGGGACATATACGCGCATCCGGTGACCTGCATCCAGAATGCTCTTCCGGAGTTCGGGAGTGACCCCGTAAAGCATCTGAAATTCATAGTTCTCCTTTGGAACTTTGTGCCGGGTGATCAGCTCGCAGGTACCCTCAACCAGTGCCTTATCGTGCGTGGCGATCCCCGGGTAGATGCCTTCCTGGAAAATATAGTCCAGATCCTTCAGAAAATGTTCATTGATCTCACCATATTTCTTATAGGCAATCGCTTCCGGTTCCACATAGATTCCTTTGCAAAGACGAAAGTTCAGCGGATTATCCGCGGTATGAAGATCTTTGAGATCCCGGATGTCCTGCAGGGTCCGTTTCAGGTAAGCCTGGAACACCAGGCCCACATTCTTCGGAAACTCCTTTTTCAGTCTCCGGAAAAGTTTGATCTCCCGGTCGGTACATTGTGAATCTTCCATATCGACCCTGACAAAATTGTTGTGGGAAGCTGCTTTGGCAACGATCTCACGGATGTTCTGATAGCATACCTCTTCATCGATGAGAAGTCCGAACATCGTAGGTTTCAGCGAGTAGTTTCCGTTGATGTGATCTGCTTCCACCCTGTCGACAATCTCGAGGTACGTGTTTTTATAGTCAGTGGCCTCTTCCAGGCGGGCAATGAATTCACCCAGCAGGTCGATGGTGATCATCATGCCTGCACCGTTCAACGCATGACAAACTCGAATTGCATCATCGATGG
The DNA here is from genome assembly GCA_016783905.1 of Bacteroidales bacterium. Lineage (GTDB taxonomy): Bacteria > Bacteroidota > Bacteroidia > Bacteroidales > FEN-979 > QYOJ01. The sequence continues at coordinate 1,641 of JADHVQ010000041.1, forward strand.
TTTCACCGGCAATGTATTTCCGTGAAAAGAGCCATACAAGTTTCTTGGGCATAAAGGGGAGTAGACGGGAGATCAGTTTATTGAACATAGTCATGCAGATTTAAAAAGAAGGTACAAACATATGTATTAGACCGTAAAAATAGCAATTTGTTATTAACAATTATAATGTTTATTTTTGCCGTCTTTTTGTAAGACCCGGCGAGTGAAACCCTTAGATTCTTTCATCATCCCTTTCCGGGGTTTGAAACCCGGGATTCATCGGTACGATCTGCAAATTAACAACGTGTTCTTTGACCATTTTGAGCATAGCGAGATCCGGGAAGGTGAGCTTTCGGTTCACATTGACCTGGAAAAAGAGGAGCGAATGCTTCTCTTTCAGTTTACGATCAACGGCCAGGTCTCGCTCCCCTGCGACAGGTGTAATGAGCCTGTTCTCCTCCCTGTAAACGGAAAGGAGAGGCTGATCGTAAAATTCGGGGAGGAGTTTACGGAGCAGAATGAAGAGATCCAGATCATTCCGGAGTCGGAAAGCCAGTTTAACACAGCTCCATTCCTATATGAATACATCCATTTGTTGCTGCCGATGAAAAGGGTCCATGCAAACGATGACCAGGGGAACAACTCGTGCAGTCCTGACATCCTCACCAAACTGAACGAACTGCTGCAGAACCGGGTTCCGGATCCGCGATGGGAGAAGCTTAAAGAATTGGGAATGAGGAATGAGGAGTGAAAAAATATTTTTAATTTTAATTTTGACTTAATAATTAGCAACTATGCCACATCCGAAGCGAAAGATTTCGACTCAGCGGAGAGACAAAAGAAGGACACATTATAAGGCGGAAGTTTCGACATTTTCCGTTTGTTCCAATTGCGGCGCCACTGTCTTGTACCACAGGGTTTGCCCTGAATGCGGATATTATAAAGGAAAACCTGCGATCGACAAAGCTGCAGCCGAATAATTATGAGGATAGGTTTAGACGTTTCAGGGGGAGATTTCGCGCCAAAATCCACGCTGCACGGGGCCTTGATGGTTCAAAAAGAGCTCCCAAAAAGTGACCGGATCGTTTTGATCGGTGACAAAGATGTGATCCACACTTTCTTTAAGGAGGAAGATGTGAATCCTGCCCTCTTTGATGTAGTGGATGCCCCCGACCAGATAGAGATGGGTGAATCGCCTACCAAAGCGCTGGTTGCCAAACCCAATTCCAGTATTTCAGTCGGATTCAGGATGCTCAAGCACAAAGAGATCCACTCTTTTGCCAGTGCCGGAAGCAGTGGGGCTATGATGGTTGGCGCGATATACAGTGTAAATGCCATCCAGGGTGTGATCCGGCCCAGCACACCGGCATACATCCCCAAAGAGAGCGGTGGATCCACGATCCTGATTGATGTAGGAACCAATCCCGACAGTAAGCCTGATGTCATGTACCAGTTCGGATTGCTGGGATCCCTTTTTGCTGAGCATGTCATGCACGTTAAAAATCCCCGGGTTGGCTTGCTTAACATTGGGACTGAGGAGAAGAAAGGGAACCTCATCACCCTTTCGGCCTTCCAGCTGATGAAAGATGCGAAGGATTTTAACTTCATCGGGAACGTGGAAGGAAGAGATCTTTTCCGCGACCGGGTGGATGTGATCGTTTGTGACGGCTTCGTGGGAAACATTGTACTGAAAGAGGCTGAGGCGATATACCGTGTCCTGGTGAAACGAGGGATCAAAGATGAGTACCTCGACCGGTTTAATTACGAAAACTACGGCGGGTCGCCAATTCTGGGAGTCAACTCCAACGTGATTGTAGGCCATGGCATCTCCAACGGGAAAGCAATCCGGCAGATGCTCCTTTTGTCCAAAAAGATCCACGAAGCCAAGCTGCCTTACAAGATTAAACATGCTTTTGAAAAGTATGCCATTAACAATATCTAACTTCTCTTCATGTCAAAGATCAGAGCAAAAATTTCAGGTATACAGGGATACGCGCCTCCATATATCCTGACCAACAAAGAGCTGGAAGGGATGGTAGATACAAGTGATGAATGGATTACGACCAGAACCGGGATCAAAGAACGGCATATTCAGAAAGGAGAAGGTTTGGGCACCTCCGATATGGGAGCGGAGGCGGTCAAAGGATTGCTTGAAAAGACCAATACTTCGCCGGATGAGATCGAACTTATCATTTGTGCTACTGTGACTCCCGATATGATGTTCCCGGCAACAGCAAACCTCATCAGCTACAAGACTGGAATCAAGAATGCTTTTAGCTTTGACATGAACGCTGCCTGTTCCGGATTGATGTTCGCGCTCATCACAGCTGCAAGATACATCGAATCAAGTGCCTGTAAAAAAGTGATCGTGGTGGGTGCGGATAAGATGTCGGCGATTATCGATTATACCAACCGGGAGACCTGCGTTCTGTTCGGAGATGCAGCAGGTGCTTTGTTGCTCGAACCCACCACAGAAGATATTGGAATCATGGACTCCATTTTCGGAACAGATGGCTCTGGTTACCCGTTTCTTCACCAGAAAGCCGGAGGATCATTGAGACCTGCGTCATATGAAACCATAGATGCCAAAGAGCATTTTATCTTCCAGGAGGGACAGGCAGTATTTAAATTTGCCGTTACTAAAATGGCAGACGTCTCTGTAGAGATTATGAAGAAGAATAACCTCACATCGGAAGATGTAGCCTGGTTGGTTCCGCACCAGGCCAACCTGCGGATCATCAACGCCACCGCACGCCGCATGGGGATCAATAAAGATCGGGTCATGATCAACATCCAGCGTTACGGCAATACTACTGGCGCCACCATCCCTCTCTGTCTCTGGGAATGGGAAGATAAACTTAAAAAAGGCGACAACATCATCCTTGCTGCTTTCGGCGGCGGCTTCACCTGGGGATCAGTATGGGTGAAGTGGGCGTACGACCCGAAATAAGAAGATAGAAGTACGAAGTCAGAACTGGAAGTACGAAGGTAGAAGGTGGAAGTTATGTCAATTACCTGATGGCGAATTTAGTTGTATCTATTTCCCCAAAACCACCCGCAACCCCTCAACCCCAAACACCATCGAAAATTCATGGATCCCGCCGGTGCCGGAATTCATGTTATTCAATTGGATTTCATAACTGTAATTGGGCTTGATACTCATACCATTAGGAAAATAAAAACAATAACCAAGGGTCAGGAGAAATCCATCAGTGTGAGATCCATTCATAAACCAGGATCGGTACCAGGCACCGGTATAGATATTTAATTTTGTGAAATTTATTCCGGCCTCCAGAAAATTTTGCTCCCCCTGGCGCTGATAATAAAAGCCCGGATAGATCCAGAATCCGTGATCCCACAATGACCGGTGCGCCACTTCTCCTGAACTCAGGTCAACCGCCAGTTCACCGTGAAGAACCCACCTAACGGGGTACTGTGCATTATCGGATTTTGAAAAAGAGAGATCGGGTCGGAATAGATGACCGGTGCCAAAACCAAAATCCCCCAGAAGCTTCCCCGAAGGTGTGGAAAACTGAAACAACAAACCAGCTCCCGCATCAAACCGGTTGACAACATCGTTGTCGGGAGGGTCATATATGGGCTGATATATCCAGCCATACAACGAATTAAGGTGAGCAATTTGGTCAGCGAAAAATGATCCATCAAAACGACGTTGGATCCAGCCAAGATTCACCCCGATCCGTAACCCGGAATAGGGTGAGAATGGGATCTTGCCCGAAAGGTTCAGGCCCAGGGTCCCACGTGTGTCCCAACCCTTTCCAGGAGTGTCCAGGTTATAGAACAGCCCTATCCCTCCGAATGACGGTAATCCTGCGCTTCCAAGGTCTAATCCGAAAAAATAGTGGGTCAGGTTGCGGAATAATTTCGGAAAGGTGTCCCGCATCAGGAATGTCCCGGCCAGGAGGTTTCTTTTCATAAAGACAAATTTCATAAAAAACCCGTAATCAGATTGACATTTTTTACATACTTCGAAATTTTTTGTTGTAACTTTATCTCTCTATTATGAAAAACCAATTCCATATTCTCAGAAGGTTGTCAATCGCCTTGTTTATCTTTTTGCCTATTCTACTGTCCAGCCAGAACCAAAATCCGGTTGCCATCAACGATACCGTGAAATACCAATCTTTGTCACATATCACCATCGATGTACTGGCCAATGACCTCAATCCAACTGTGGAGCCGATAGAAATTTGGGAAATCGGACAGGGATCTTTTGGAACGATCACCCCCGATCAAAGGATCCATTACTACGATTCTGTAAGAAATGTGGATCATCTTCCTTTAAGCTTCTCTTATCGCATCAGAATGGAAAATGATCCCGAATGCTATTCGAACTGGGCGAAAGTGATCCTGAATTATACCCCGGATTTATCGGCGTTCTTCGCCCGGCCAGATTCTTTTAGGGCATATATGCACAAACCTGTCCGTGTTAATTTGCTGAAAAACGACCACCTTGTAAATCCGCTAGACACGGTCGTCATTACCTACGCAACTGTTTTTGGTACTCATTCCGGGAAAATCATTGAGAAGGATGACAGCACCATCACTTATCAGGCTGATCCTTACGGATCAAATGAGGAGATCCTGATCGGCTATCACATTCGGAAAAAAGGAACAACCTGGCCTTCACCATTCTCCTTCCAGGATGTTACCGCAAAGTGTCTCGAACAACCTTTTGCCTACCTCGATCAGAACAATATCAAAGCCCGCATCAACCCCTTTGGAAACCATTTCAACACATTTGGGGATCCATGCTTAGGGTTTTTTGTCCCTAAAGAGAGCACTCAAAGTACTGTATTTTTAAGCGCACTCTGGTTCGGAGGAGTGGACGAACAGGATGCTCTGCATTTCGGGGGCGAACAGTACCGTACCAGTCCATACAGCGGTAATGTGCATGATGACCATGATTTCTGGCCCGGACCTTTGAGCGATACTGCCCTGTATGACCCGGTTTACGACAGCCTCTGGAACAGGGTTTGGAAATTCGAAGGGTGGGAGGTCGAACACCACAAATACCACTGGGACGATCCCGGTTATTTCCCTCCCATGAACATCCTCACCTGGCCTGCCCATGGGAACCCTGCCCTGGGGGAAGCCGAAAACCTGGCTCCGTTCTTTGACAATAACGGCGATGGCCGGTACAACCCTTTCGAAGGGGATTACCCGGATCTGTGCGGCCATCAGTGCCTCTTTTTTATCTACAACGATTTCATGAAACCCCATACCGAATCGGAGGGAGAACGCGTGGGGGTAGAGGTCCATGGGTGGGCTTATGCGTTCAATCTCCCCAACGATTCGGCCTTCTGGAATACGATCTTCTTCCATTACGATATCTATAACCGGTCGGGGAACACCTACTACAACATGTACATCGGCAACTTTACCGATCTGGATATCGGATACGCCCAGGATGATTTCATGGAGTGTGATGTGGAACGAAGCATGTTTATCAGTTATAATGGGGACTCCATTGATGGATTCGGCCACTCTGAAGCGTATGGTGAACACCCACCCGCGCAAGGGGTAATCCTGCTTGGTGGAGCGACCATGGATCCAGATGGGATCGACAATCCCAGGTACGATAACTTCGGCCGGCAGCTCTGCAACGAAAGTGTCAATGGCACCAACTTCGGGGATGGCGTCGCCGACAATGAACGGTATGGAATGCATTTTTTTCTCCACGAAGACCCTCCCCCATGGTTCTATGGTAAATACAATGCTGAAAACATGTATGATTTTCTAACAGGAAAATGGCCCGGTGGAGAGCCTTTGATTTATGGAGGCAATGGCAGACTGGAATTCGGTGGCTACGGGCCTGAATGCAGCTTCATGTTTCCCGGGTTATCCGATTCCCTCAACTGGGGCGTCGGATGCCAGCTACCGAATGGCCCGGTCAACTGGACACAAGAGATAGCCGGGAATCTTCCACACGACACCAGGGGAATCATGTCGACCGGCCCCTTTACTTTTCATCCGGGCAACAAGCAGCAGATCGACCTCGCCTATACCTTTGCCCGTGATTATAATGGTGACCCATATAGTTCGGTTGACCTGTTGCGTCAATATGCCGATGTGATCCGGGGTTCCTACGAATCCAATACACTTCCCAACGGTGACCCCTTCTTTGGAATTGAAGAGTCCTTCTTTACACAGAATCTGATTATCAACCTCTATCCAAATCCGGCCGGCACCCATTTTTATCTGAAATTCGTTGAAGGATCCCCCAAACCTGCAACCATTGAGTTGTTCACAATAGAGGGGAGAGCCGTTTCGACTATTCGTAGCTACGGCCTGGGAACTGCCTCTGTCAACATCGCCCCGCTTGCCTCCGGCATCTACTTCGTGAAAATCACACTGAAGAACCAGACAGTAGTGAAGAAGCTGGTGAAGAAGTAGTGATGAGGTGATGGAGTGATGAAGGTGATGAAAGTCATGGGGCAGTGGTGCAGGTAGGAAATTAGGAAATTAGGAAATTTGTAATACTACAATTCTTCGCGCTTCTTACTTCGTACATCCAGTTCTGTCTTCTAACTTCTGACCTCTAACTTTCCTTCAGCAGTTCATTAATCAACCCCCTCGTCTCATCCACATACCGGTCGTAATGCGCTCCGGCTCCCGGTCCCGAAAAGCCGGTCTCCACTTTCCGGATCTTTCCTTTTTTGTCGATGAAGATGGTAGTGGGATAGGCCATGATGCCCTCGAAGGGATAAAGGACAGTTCGGATCGATTCCCGGCCGCGCGGGCCTGCATAGAGGAAGGGATATTGGGTCCCTGTTTGCTCCTGGAACCGTCTCATCTTGGGTACGGAACCTTCAAAGGTCTTATCCTCAAAGCTGAGTGCCACAATCTCCAATCCCTGATCCCTGTACTCAGAATAGATATCGCGGTAAAAGACCGCCTCATCGAGACAGTTGGGGCACCAGGTGCCGACTGCCTGTACGATCACTACCTTGTCTTTAAACCGTGGATCAGTCAATGAAATGGTATCCCCGTTTACATCAGGGAAGGCAAAGGTGAATGGTCTGGCATCCGGTTTCAGGCGGATTAGGAGATCCCCGCGTGGGATCGAAGCCTCTTCGTCCCTAACCGCCATCCAGGTGGATTTCCAGCCCGGACTTCCCATAAACCTTCCGTTCTCCAGGTTGCCTTCGGCTGAGATCTCTGCTGTGAAGATCAGCGTATGGGCTCCATCGATCCCAGAGAGCATGAATTTGTTGCCGGAGACCTTTCCTTCCAGAAAGCGGTAGTCACCGGTGGGGTTGAGGATCGTCCCGGTAACCCGGCTACCCTCCTGCTGAAACTCCCCTACCAGCAGATTCGAATCGGGCGTTCCCGGATTCTCAATGAAACGCCAGCGGCCGGTCACATCCGCTATCGGTTCATCATCGTACCATGGGAAACGATCTTCCTCTTCAGGGATGGCATAAAAGGCATACGAAATACCGGCTTCAACCCCCTTCGGATAGTACCGGCCTACCAGGGAGTCGTGACGGAACTCAGCAGCGATCTCACTGGCAAACACGGGGAATTTCATAAAGATAGAATCCCCTTCCCGGTCGATCTCTGTGATGAAGATGGTCTCACCGGCATTGAGCACATACAGTGCCTCGATCTCCAGGTTGGATTCATAGATCATGTTGAAAGGCAAATCCATGTCGGTGATGGTGCTGTCGATCCGGATCACCCCAAGCCAAGGGCCTTGAGGGAGGTTTTTCTGATAATCAAGGCAGCCGGAAAGGAGAATGGTTGCCAGTAATGTGGGAAGGAGGAGGTTTTTCATGATGTGATTTCTTTGGATGCTAAAATACAGAAACTTTAATTACCCCTAAATCCCACTGTGTATTTTTTACCCGACTTCCCCATGGCCGGGATCTTCCAGCCATACTCCACAAAGAGAAAAGCAAGGATCGTGACGCCAAAATAGATGGCTACATTGATCCACAGCAACTCCAGCTGGATCCTGTTGGCTATTACAGCAAGTACCAGCCAGCTTCCCAGGGAGCCCAGGATGCTGACCAGCAGGTTATAGCGGAGTAACAGGACAAAGACGACCAGGAAGATGGAATCAATCATCATCCCGATGGGGATCGCCGGTGTCATCTCCCTGACAAATCCCACTCCCTGTGTGAGGGATATGAAAATCAGCAACGGATCCAGCACAATGTTAAGGAGGTTGGCCACCCACAACACCCGCATGGAGATAGCCGCATCACCGGCGAGGCTCCCATGAGCTCAAGGATGCGATCGGCCAGCAGGCCTCCAGGTATGGCAATGACCAGGGAAATCAGGATACCGGCCAGGATCGCCTGCACAGCAACGATGCCGGCGGCATATGGATTCCAGCAACATCTCCAGTACCATCGGAACGGAAAGTAAAAAGATGGCCCGGCTCAGTTTCCCGGTTGTGAAATCCTGCTCCGTACCCGCGATCGCCTCTTTCAGGTTGTGGAAAAACTTTTTCATGGTTTTTCCTCCAGAAACTTAATGGATTAAATAAATGAATGGGAATCTGAAAGGAATAGGTTACCGGGTGCAGGGTGCCGGCACCAGCATGGTAAATCGCGTATTGGATAAATTGATTTCCATAGGGCTATTCGCTTACACTGAACTGACAAAAATAGAAATTATTTTATTATTTATAAGAATCCCGCAAAAAAATACCGGCTTGCCCTTCGTGCTTCGTCCTTCCACCTTTTCTTCGTCCTTCGTACTTCTATCTTCTAACTTTAAATCGTATCTTTGCAGCCCTTTTTTAAATCATGACTGCGAAGTACCCTGAATACAAAGCCCTCAAACTGACCAGGATCGGAAAGGAGATCCTCTCTTACTGGGATGTCCATAAGGTGTTTGAAAAGAGCCTGGAACTCTCGAAAGGGAAAACTCCCTATATCTTTTACGAAGGACCTCCTTCGGCCAATGGAAAACCCGGTATCCACCATGTGATGGCACGGGCGATCAAAGATATCTTCTGCCGGTACAAGACCATGAAGGGCTTCTATGTAGACCGGAAAGCGGGCTGGGATACCCACGGACTTCCGGTGGAGATCGGTGTGGAGAAGAAACTCGGAATCACCAAAGAGGATATCGGCAAAAGCATCTCTATCGAAGCGTACAACAGAGAGTGCCGGACCGAGGTGATGAAATACAAGGATTTGTGGGATGACCTCACGGTGAAGATGGGGTACTGGCTTGACCTCGATCATCCTTACATCACCTTTGAAAATAAATACATCGAGACGGTCTGGTACCTGCTGAGCCAGCTCTATAAAAAAGACCTGTTATACAAAGGATACACCATTCAACCTTTCTCACCTGCCGCGGGAACCGGTTTGAGCACCCATGAGCTGAACCAGCCGGGAGCATACAAAATGGTGAAAGACAATACGGTAGTGGCTCAGTTCCGGGTCATCCAGGACGAACGGTCGGAGTTTCTCTTCAAGGAGCCATTTGGCGATCTCTACATCCTGGCCTGGACCACCACCCCCTGGACACTTCCCTCCAACACCGGGCTGGCTATGGGAAAGGATATCACCTACGTGATGGTGCGCACCTATAATCCCTACACCTTCCTGGAGCAAACGGTGATCCTGGCAAAAGATCTACTGTACCAGTACTTCCGCGAGAAAGATGCCGGGATGGATCTACTCGATTACAAAGAGGGGCAGAAACATATTCCCTGGCAGGTAGTGGGTACATTCAAGGGGAAAGATTTTGAAGGGATTCGATTTGAACAGCTCCTCCCCTTTGCACAACCTGCTGATGGGGATCCCTTCCGTGTGGTGCTGGGTGATTTCGTCACCACCGACGACGGCACCGGGATTGTCCACATCGCTCCCAGCTTTGGTTCCGACGACTTCCGGGTGGGAAAACAATACGGCCTGGGCTCCCTTACCATGGTTGATAAACAGGGGCGCTTTGTAGAAGAGATGGGGGAGTTTGCCGGGAAGTTCGTTAAGCTGGAATACGATCCAAACTTCAATCCTGAAACCGATCTCCCGGTCGACATCGAGATCATCATCAAGCTGAAGAAAGAGAATAAGGCCTTCAAAGCCGAAAAATACGAACACTCTTACCCGCACTGCTGGCGAACCGACAAACCCGTATTGTACTATCCGCTCGATTCCTGGTTTATCCGTTCCACCGCTTACCGCGAACAGATGCTCGCTCTGAATGATACTATCAACTGGAAACCTGAATCCACAGGAACCGGCAGGTTCGGGAACTGGCTGGAGAATGTAGTCGACTGGAACCTCTCCCGTTCCCGTTTCTGGGGAACCCCGTTGCCTATCTGGCGGACGGAGTCAGGATCTCATGAGATCTGTATCGGCTCGGTGGAAGAGCTTCAGCGGGAAATTGAGAAATCGGTGAAAGCCGGAGTGATGAAGGAGAACCTCCTGGCGAACTTTGTTCCTGGCGACATGTCGGAGGAGAATTACCATACGTTCGACCTGCATCGCCCCTTTGTTGACGACATCATCCTGGTTGCCGAAACCGGTGAACCCATGTACCGTGAACCTGACCTGATCGATGTGTGGTTTGATTCCGGAGCGATGCCTTATGCCCAGGTTCACTACCCCTTTGACCCATCGAAATCCCTGGAGAGCTACTTCCCGGCCGACTTTATCGCTGAAGGGGTGGACCAAACCCGTGGGTGGTTCTATACCCTCCACGCGATCGCCTCTTTGCTTTTTGACTCGGTCTCTTTCAAAACCTGTGTGTCGAATGGATTGGTCCTTGATAAGAGTGGAAATAAGATGTCGAAACGACTGGGCAATGCGGTTGATCCTTTTGAAACCATTGCTACCTATGGCCCCGATGCCACCAGGTGGTATATGATCACCAACTCCCAGCCCTGGGATAACCTGAAATTCGATCTTGATGGGGTAGCCGAAGTGCAACGGAAATTCTTCGGTACGCTATACAATACCTATGCCTTCTTTGCACTCTATGCCAACATCGATAAATTCTCCTACCGGGAAGATGACATCCCCACGGAGCAGCGACCGGAGATAGACCGGTGGATCCTTTCGGAACTAAACACGCTGATCCTCTTTGCAGATGAATGTTACAACGATTATGAACCGACCAAAGCAGGCAGAGCGATCACCGATTTTGTGGATGAACACCTCAGTAACTGGTACGTGAGGCTTTCCCGACGCCGGTTCTGGAAGGGGGATTACACCACCGATAAGATCTCGGCCTATCAAACCCTCTATCGTTGCCTCGAGGTGATCGCACAACTGGCCTCCCCCATTGCTCCCTTCTTCTGCGAACGCTTATTTGTGGATCTGAATTCCGCCACCGGCCGCTACCCGGTTGACTCTGTCCACCTGACCACATTCCCTGTAGCCGATGAGACCATGATTGACAAGCCACTGGAGGAACGAATGGGACTTGCCCAGAAAATCTCTTCGATGGTGCTATCGATCCGCAAGAAGATCAACATCCGTGTGCGACAGCCCCTGAACCGGATCCTTCTTCCGATCCAGTCCCCGGAACTGCAGGAGCAGATTAATCTGGTAAAGAACCTGATCCTTTCCGAAGTCAATGTGAAAGAGCTCGAATACATCACCGACACTGCCGGCATCCTTGTGAAGAAGATCAAACCCGATTTTAAAAAGCTGGGGCCCAGGTATGGAAAACTGATGAAATCACTGGCCGGGAAGCTCGTGTTGATGAAGCAGGAGGATATTACCAGTCTGGAAACGGAGGGCCATCTGCAATTTGAGCTCGAGAGCCAGGAAGTAGTCATCCATCGGGATGATGTGGAGATCATCTCGGAAGATATTCCCGGCTGGCAGGTCACCAATCTTGGAAACCTGACCGTTGCCCTCGATGTAACCATCACCCCTGAACTCTGGGAAGAGGGGATTGCCCGTGAGCTGATCAACAGGATCCAGAATCTGAGAAAAGAGAAAGGATTTGAGGTAACGGATCACATCATCGTTAATCTTCAGAAGCATAAACAGATTGCTGAAGCAATCGATAAAAATATTTCCTATATTTGCACCGAAATTTTAGCCCGCGAGTTCAATGTTGTAGAGCAGGTTGACGCGGAAAATAAGGACTTCATTGATCTGACCGATACCATCTCCACCTGGATCTCGATCAGAAAATTGGACTAAAAACAGAGAGACATGAAAAAACCAGCAAACACCGCAGAAAAGACAAGGTATTCAGATGAAGAGCTGGAAGAGTTTCGCCAGATCATTCTGAATAAACTGGAAAAGGCCCGGGACGATTTGCAACTCCTGACCGAATCCTATACCACAGGTAATGATCATGATACCAACGATACTTCCCCAACCTTTAAAGTGCTGGAGGAGGGGTATCAGGTCTTTTCCAAGGAGGAGAACAGCAAGTTTGCCGTCCGCCAGGAGAAGTTCATCAAATCCCTGGAGAATGCTCTTGTCAGGATCGAAAACAAAACCTATGGCATATGCCGTGTCACCGGTAAACTGATCCCGAAAGACCGGCTTCGGAGTGTCCCTCACGCCACGTTGAGCATCGAAGCAAAACGGATGCAGGGTTCCCCCTCACCGGTTCCCATACAGGCACCCCGTCCTTTTGAACCGAAGGATGAATAGACTGACCCTTCCTTTTCTCATCACTGCCCTGATTATCATCCTGGATCAGGCCATAAAGCTTTGGGTGAAAACGCACATGTATCTCGGGGAGAGCATCCCTCTCTTCACCGATTGGTTTTACCTGCATTTTACAGAGAACGAAGGAATGGCCTTCGGGATGCAACTGGGAGGCAACACCGGGAAGCTGATCCTGAGCATCTTCCGGATCGTTGCGGTCATCGTCATGTTCATATGGCTCATCAGGCTAACGAAAAAACCCCGTTTCGACAAATGGCTGGCTGTATGCCTGGCGCTGATCATAGCCGGAGCATTGGGGAATATCCTCGACAGTGCATTTTACGGTCTGATCTTTAGCCACAGTCACTACCACCAGGTAGCAACACTTTTCCCACCGGAAGGTGGCTATACCGGATTTTTACACGGCAAAGTAGTGGATATGCTTTATTTTCCCTTAATCGAAGGACACTACCCGGGTTGGGTCCCCCTGGTGGGTGGAGAAGATTTCATCTTTTTCCGTCCCGTTTTTAACCTGGCCGACTCCTCGATCACGGTTGGGGTCTTCCTGTTGATCATCTTTCAGAAACGATTTTTTGCCAAACCGGAAAAGAAGGAGCATGCATGAACCAGCTTCCGCTATTCCTCCTGGTATCCCTGTTATGGCCGATCCTCTCCTTTGCACAGGTCAATCCCAATAACATCCTCGACACGGTGGAAACGGTAGAGGGTCCGGTGATCCTCTACAAGAACCTCACCTGGCAATTTCTTGGTGATGAGCCGTTGATGCTGGATGTGGATGCCGACTCATCCGGTCTGTTTACAGAAGGATGGCTCCATGATCAGGTCCGCTGCTTTGGACAGATGAAACCCGACAGCATCCAGGATACTGTATTGGTCCTGACCTCTGCTGAGATGACCTTTTGTATGCCGGTTCCCCTGGAACACCTGATCCGTAGATTTATGTATACCCACAAAGGGCTGGATATCAGATTGAAACCCGGTGATACGGTCAGGGCTGCTTTCGATGGGGTGGTACGCTATGCCCGGTACAACCGCGGGGGCTTCGGGAACCTGATCATTTTACGGCACTACAATGGACTGGAGACCTTTTATGCCCATTTATCGAAAATAAAAGTGGCGGTCAACCAGGTTCTCAAAGCCGGAGAAATGGTGGGATTGGGTGGCTCCTCCGGCCGCAGCCGGGGTCCACATCTCCATTTTGAGATCAGGTACCAGGATGTGCCTATTGATCCACGCCGGATCATCGACCTCGACAGCTGTATGCTGGTCGCCAACATGCTCCCCATCCGAAAAGAGATATTCTATCCCCACGACTGGGACTCAACGGCCGTGTATCATAAGATCCGGAGTGGCGAAACCCTGGGTCACCTGGCAATCAAATACCATACATCCGTGAAGGAGATCTGCGCCATGAACAACATCAGATCCACCACCATCCTGCGAATCGGCAGAGTTTTGCGCGTCAGATAAATTGATATATGCATTTTTTTTTATATTTGCACAAATTTTTGACATCAGATCATGCAAGAGAAAATTACCGGTAAGATCTCTCAGATTATTGGCCCAGTTGTGGACGTTGTATTTGATGAGCATGTCATCATCCCGAACATTTACGATGCCCTGGAAGTGAAGAACCAGCAAGGCGGATCACTCATCCTGGAATGTCAGTTTGACGTCGGTGAAAATACCATCCGTACCATCGCCATGGACTCCACCGACGGACTCTTTCGCGGGATGGAGGTGACCGCCCTGGGAGCCCCGATCTCCATGCCTGTTGGTGAAGATATCCGTGGGAGGTTATTCAATGTCATCGGTCAGCCTATCGACGGACTGGGACCGGTATCTGGCAAGCAAACCTACCCAATCCACAGGGATCCCCCTAAGTTCGAAGATCTGAGTACTGCCAAAGAGGTCCTCTATACCGGGATCAAGGTGATCGACCTGATTGAGCCATACTCCAAAGGGGGGAAAATTGGTCTGTTTGGGGGTGCCGGTGTAGGCAAGACGGTGATCATCATGGAGATGATCAACAACATTGCCAAAAAATATTCCGGAATGTCGGTCTTTGGCGGTGTGGGAGAACGTACCCGCGAAGGAAATGATCTGTTGCGTGAGATGATTGAATCGGGGGTGATCAGATATGGCAAAGAGTTTCTCGAAGATATGGGAAAGGGGGGATGGGACCTCTCCAAAGTGGATCATGAAGAACTGATGAAGTCGCAGGCTACCCTGGTGTTCGGACAGATGAACGAGCCTCCCGGAGCCCGTGCCCGTGTAGCTCTTTCGGGCCTCACCCTGGCTGAATATTTCCGCGATGGAGATGAAAAGACCGGCGGACGCGACATCCTCTTCTTCATCGACAACATTTTCCGTTTCACCCAGGCAGGTTCGGAGGTATCGGCACTATTGGGCCGGATGCCATCCGCGGTAGGATATCAGCCTACACTGGCCACTGAGATGGGGATTATGCAGGAGCGGATCACCTCCACCAAACGAGGATCCATTACCTCGGTTCAGGCTGTATACGTACCTGCTGACGACCTCACCGATCCGGCACCGGCTACCACCTTCGCCCACCTGGATGCCATAACGGTATTGAGCCGGAAGATTGCTGAGCTGGGGATCTACCCTGCCGTTGACCCGCTCGATTCTACCTCCCGTATCCTCAAACCGGATGTGGTGGGCGACGACCATTACCATACGGCGCAACAGGTGAAGGAGATCCTGCAACGCTACAAAGAGCTCCAGGATATCATTGCTATCCTGGGTATGGATGAACTTTCGGATGAGGACAAAGAGGTGGTTCACCGGGCACGACGCATACAGCGGTTCCTCTCCCAGCCCTTTTTTGTGGCTGAACAGTTTACCGGAACCCCCGGGGTCTTTGTGAACATCGAAGATACCATCAAAGGTTTCAAGATGATCATGAATGGCGAAATGGATGAGTACCCTGAGTCAGCCTTCAACCTGGTAGGAACCATCGAAGAGGCCATCGAAAAAGGAAAAAAGATATTAGCAGAGAGCCAAGCATAAAAGCGAAATAGCGAGAAGCGAGGTAGCGAAATCGTATTTGCAAACTGCCAACTGTTAACTGCCAACTGGAATGCGTTTAGAAATTGTGACACCTGACACCACCCTTTACCAGGGAGACAACGTGCACCTGGTACAGTTGCCTGGCATCGATGGCTCGTTTGAGGTACTGGATCACCATGCACCGTTGATCTCTGTATTGAAGAAGGGTTCTGTGAAGGTGATGATCAAGGGAGACAACCCAAAATTTTTTGAAATCAACGGGGGTATGATTGAGGTGTTACAAAACAAAGTGCTTATCTTAGCGGAATGAATTGGTTCCGGAACACATTTCTCTTTCTATTTACCATTATGGCTCTGGGCGGATGTTATAAAAACGAGCCAATCCCTTCAGCCGATTTCAGCTATAGCGGGAACAACGAATTCAAGGTCCCCTGTACGGTCAAATTCACCAACCGGTCAAACAATGCATTCTCCTACGACTGGTACTTCGGCGACGATTCCACCTCCACCGATACCAATCCATCACACATCTACGTGACACCCGGAAAATTCCTGGTTGAACTCCGGTCCTATACCGAAAGCCGGAACGAGTGGGCGAGTAAACGCAAAGAAATCCTAATTAAAGATACCGTGAAATAAGACTCAAGGTTCAAGACTCAAACCTCAAGAATCCAGTTATCCAGTTATCCAGTCATCCCGCATCTAGTAAAAAAGCTCCCTGTTATCTTCGATGGTCGACTGCTTCATGAGGGATTCGTAAAGGGAATTCGACACGCGATTGTTCCATCCCTGTGTATCTATCCGATTCTCGTTAGCGAAATTATCTTTTGAAGGAGCCTCGATGATATCGTCAATGATTACTACGTATGTGCCAAAATTGCCCTGGAATGGACCCTGCAGTTGTCCGGCCGGCAGGGTAAAGAGCTGACCCAATACCTCGTTTTCCCTGGCAATGGCGGCACGGTTCATCCCGGCGAAGGTCACTTTCGCGGTATCCACTTTTACATTGAAGGTGGTGGCAAGGTCGTTCAGATTGTTTATCCGCTGCATCGCCTCTGTCACTTGACCGGTCATGATCTCAACTTTTTTCAGGTTTTTCACGCTGGGCTCGATTCTGCTTTTCAGTTTATCCAGTGGTTGTGTTCCTTTCTGATACCGGTCTTTCAGCAAGGCCACTGCGTAAATTCCCTGCAGGTCAAATACGGGGGAGACCTCGCCAATCTTGGTCTGTTCAGCAAAAGACCACCGTATCATGTTCCTGGCATTTTTCAGCCCCTGAACGGTATTGTCCATTGGTTTTACATTCTGTGCCTGACGTTTGAATACACCGGCAGCAACGGCACCGGTATCGAATGCCTCAGGGGTTTTGTAGGTGCCGGCAAACATACTCGCCTGGGTGTAGGTATCCTGGAAAGTCTGGTTGCTGGGTTCTATACTCCGCTGTAGGATGGCAGCTTTTACCTTTGACCGATCAGGGGATTTCTCCGTCAGCTTGAAAAGGGAGTAGCCCAGCCGGGTCTCCACAATTTTCACATCATTGGGTTTCATCGTGATGCCAGCATCAAAGAAAGGGCTTACATTGGGATTCCCGTCCGGGAACCAGGGGAGTACACCTCCGTCATCTTTAGCCGTCGGATAGTCGGAAACCACTTTGGTTACCTCTTCAAACCGTGCCGGATTGGCCTTCAGTACTGCCAGCAAACTGTCGGCTGTACGTTTGGCCTGCTCCTGGGTCCGGGTAACATCCTCACTGATTCCCAATTCTGCCCAGGTGACCAGCAACTGGGAGCCCTGCATGGAGTCGGGCCGCTCGGCTTTAGCCATCAGCTTCGTCATATACCAGGCTTCACTCTCCTGGAATGGAGGAATGACGGTTCCAACCGGAGAGTTGAATAACAACGAGTCAAGTTCTTTGGGAAGGAGCCCTTTGTTGATGAATCCGGTGTCATATTTCTGATCCGAATTGGCGTTCACAAAGGTCATTGGGTCCTTGATCATTTCAAAATCACGATACAACTTGGAAACATCCTCCGCAATATCCTGCCGGTCCTGTGCCGAAGGTTTTACTTCAAACATTACATATTCCAGATCGACGATAGGCTCCTCGTTGAAGAAATAGATCTTGTTCTTTTCATAGAACTTGTCGTAATCTTCCTCTGTAAGAACGACAACACTGTCGGGAATGGTGTAAATGTTTGGTGATATATATCTGATATTCAGTGATTTGTTCTGTAATTCGTACTGTTTTCGCAAGATCTTTTCAGGCACATAATAGGATTTGCTGATCAGGGTATTGAATTTGCTCTCCCGCCGGTCCTCTTTGATCGCCTTTTCAAATTGCAACCACTGGGTTCTGGCTTTCGGTTCCATCTGATCGAGGTTGCGCAGATAGTTCAACACGATAGCCGGGTCATACTCACCGGTATTGGGATCTTTGAAATACTGAAGGATATACGGGTGCGGATTGCGTCCCTGCACCTGTTCAAATAACTCTTCCGGCGATACAGCCAATCCAAGCTTGTTCAGTTCTTCCCCGATCACCAGGTTCCTGACCATCAAATTCCAGGTGCTTTGTCTGACCTGGTATGCCATCTCTTCAGAAACCCGGTCGATACCTGCTTTTTCACGTTGAAATTCCAGGTTCTCCTCCACTTTGTTGTTGAAGTCTATGTAAGGAATTTCCTCTCCGTTAACAGATCCAATATCGGTATTCGGACGGGATTGGCTTCCTCCAAAATCCCCGATAACAAAAGCTGCTATAGCCACGCCTACAATGATCACCGCCAGCGCTGAATGTTTTCTTATTTTTCCGATTATCGCCATTTCTTCAGTAGTTTAGTGCATAAAAAATAGTGCGCAAAAGTAGTATTTTATAATGAACCTGCAAAGTGAAATGATGCCGGATGCCGGATTCTGTCTCATGGTTCATGGCTCATGCTATTTTCACCATTTCACCATTTCACCATTTTTAAATTGAATCCTCCTCTACTTTCATCTCTCCTCTTGGCCGGAGGATCCTGTAGTTGGTAAAGGTCTCGTTCGACTCCAGGCCGGTTCCGTATAACACTTTACCGGGAGTAGTAATCTTCACGGGAACGTCGGTACTGATGGTGTGTCTCATCTCGTTCCAGATCAGCACGTCGGTATTCAGTTGTTCGTTTTTGAACTCGTTCCTAACCACCACGTTCCCTTTGGCCTCCAT
>JADHVQ010000042.1 GCA_016783905.1 Bacteroidales bacterium
TCATAGCTCAGACTGCCTATGCCCTGAAGGGTGAAAAAGAGCTTAGTATGGGCGCTGGCTGTGACGACTACATTGCCAAACCAATTGATATAACTGAGTTAATGGGTGTGTTATCAAAGCATATGAAATAACCGCGACAGCAGAACGGTTTTCTGTGTAATAATTGTAAATCATGACAAAACCTGCTACAATATTGCTGATTGAAGACCAGCGGATGGATATCGAACTTACCCTGAATGCTTTCAGGGAGGCACGGCTGGCCAACAACATCCAGGTTGCCACCAGTGGTGAAGAGGCACTCGATTACATGGTTGGCAAGGGGAAGTTTGCCGACCGGAAGGTACACCCGTTGCCCGATCTGATCCTTCTGGACCTGAAGATGCCCGGTATCGACGGCTTTGAGGTGTTGAAACAACTAAAGAAGACAGAAAAACTAAAACGGATCCCCGTTGTCGTTCTCACCTCCTCCAAAGAGGAAGGGAACCGGGTGCTGTCATTCAATCTTGGTGCGAACAGTTACCTGGTGAAACCTGTTTCCTTTGACGGATTCCTCCATATTGTAAAAGAAATTGGAGAGTATTGGATCGTATTGAATGTGAAACCTCCCGGAGATTAGCAGGACGAGGGACGAGGGACGAAAGACGAAGGACGAGGGACGAGTAGTGTGTTAAAAAATAAAGTTGGCCGTGTATGAGGAAGCGCTTGTTGAGTTTTAAATTTGCTTTTCAGGGTCTCTACCATCTTTTCAGGGGGCAGCCTAATGCCTGGATCCACCTGGTTGCGGCGGTAGGGGTGATTGTAGCTGGCATCTTGTTTCACCTTTCAACTTCCGAATGGCTCTTCATCATATGCGCGATCGGCTTTGTATTCAGTACCGAGTTGGTCAACTCAGCCATGGAAGAGCTCGTCAACAAGGTCTCCCCTGAAAAACACCCCATGGCAGGCAAGATCAAGGATCTGGCCGCGGGAGCCGTGTTGGTAGCAGCCATCACCGCCGCTGTCATCGGAAGCATTATCTTTATACCGAAATTTTATTAAACATAATTTCGCTCCCTCACCATTTCACCATTTCACCATTTAACCATTTCACCATTTCACCACTGCACCATGGCACCACTGCACCATGGCACCACTGCACTACCTCACCATCTTCCATGATACTCCACCAATCCCGATACCGGAGTCTCGAGGATCTTTGACACGCTGATCGTCTCTGCAGCGGCTGCTTCGCGAAGGATATCCTCGTAATGATAGGCTATGGAGCCGATGAAGCCCGTAGGATAGGAGTAATAATTGTTATACCTGGTGACATGTGCCTCGAAAAACTCGATGAACGAGAAATAGATCAGGTCGTGGATGAAGGAATTGTTCGTATGCTCCTTCAGAAAGAGGCTGAAAGAGGCAAGGAACCGGTTGGGAAAAGGTTTGTTGTACAGTGAATTCAGGATATCTTCCAGTGAAAATTGGTATCTCTGCTCAAAGGCTATTCTGATCGGGTCCGGCAATTTGTTCTTCAGGTATTTCTCCAAAAACCTTTTTCCCAGGTAGGAGCCTGCTCCTTCATCTCCAAAGAGATACCCGAGCGACGGAATGTTGGAGATGGCCCGATCGCCGTCATAAAAACAGGAGTTGCAACCGGTCCCCAGGATGCAAGCGATTCCCTGCTCTTTTCCGAAAAGCGCTCGTGCTGCCCCCAGGATATCATGATACACCTCGATCTGTGCTCTCCGGAAGAGTGATAAAAGTTGTCCACGAATCTGTTCCTGATTCCTGACGGTTGAGCAACCTGCACCGTAAAACCAGATGTGGTTTACTGTTTTGCAGTCTATATCGGGCACGAGCTCGTTTAGGAGGATTTCATGCATCATCTCCGGGGAGGTAAAGTAGGGATTCAATCCCTGAGTCAGGATAACCTTCCCGGTTTTTCCATTTTCAACAGGCGCCCAGTAGGTTTTTGTAGAGCCCGAATCTGCGATTAGGTTCATATTTTCTACTTTCTAATTTCTGATTTTCTGATTTCCTAATTTCCAAATGACCGTATGACCGTATGACCATTGATATACTCCAAAATCCCATCCCCGTTGTCCGGCTCAAACCATTGAATCTCCGGGTCCTTTCGCAACCAGGTAAGTTGTCTCTTAGCATATCTGCGGGTGTTTGTCTTGATCTTCTCCACGGCATTTTCCAGTGAACAATGGCCGTCAAGATAGGCAAACAACTCTTTGTAACCCACTGTATTGAGGGCATTCAGATGTTGATAGGGAACCAATGACTGCACTTCATCCAGCAGTCCATTTTCCATCATCTGATCCACACGCCGGTTAATCCGTTCGTAAAGGCTCTCCCGGTTGGTCATAAGTCCAATCCTGATGGTCCGGAAAGCACGTTGAACAGGTTGTCCGGTGCGAAGGGATGAGTAAGGCCGGCCTGTAGTAAGGCATACTTCAAGAGCCCGTAGCAACCGCTTTGGATTATCCCTGTCCACTACCTGGAAGTAAGCCGGATCCACATTATTCAGTTGGAGTTGCAACGACTCAATCCCTTCGGTTCGCAGCTTCTCTTTCAACTCAAATCGGATGGTTGGATCGGGATCAGGAAGGTCGTCAATTCCATGTGTAACTGCATAAATATAGAGACCTGACCCACCGGCCATGATGATTCGACTGGTTGACTGAAAAAGATTCCGGCACAATCCAAGCACATCATTCTCAAACCTATAAGCATTGTAGGGATCTCTGACTGAAAGAAAACCGACCATGTGATGTGGGATTGCTTCCAGCTCTTCCACCGAGGG
Source organism: Bacteroidales bacterium (assembly GCA_016783905.1). Classification (GTDB taxonomy): domain Bacteria; phylum Bacteroidota; class Bacteroidia; order Bacteroidales; family FEN-979; genus QYOJ01. The sequence goes on from JADHVQ010000042.1 coordinate 2,795, forward strand.
GCGTGCCACACCAATGTTCAATTCCTGATAAAACTGGCGTGAGTCGCAGGAGATAATCTCGGTTGAGCAGGTTTTGGCCAGTTCAATGGCCAGGCGGGTTTTTCCGATTGCAGTTGGGCCCGTAACGATAATCAGGGATGGCAAGGCATCAGTCATCGTCACTTTCGTCGCCGAATTTGGAGTAACTTATCTCGATGTTTTCGATGTTGTCGTAATCTTCAAGATGTTCCATGCCATCACTGAAGTCCTCTTTCTCATCTTCATCCTCCCCCTCTTCATCTTCTTCAAATACATGGTTGGTTTCGTCGCGAATAACAGGCCTCTTTTTCTTCAGCTTCGCAGGAGCAGGCAGTGCATTGATATCCGCTTCATTGCCTTCAAATAAGATTTCACCCAGGTTCTCTTCAATATCAGCCAGCTCCTCCTCATTCTCCTTAATGCCATCAAGTTTGGCAAGGATGTCCAATTCAGGGAGCGAACCTTTCAGCAAATCGGGTTGGGATGGCCTCTGCTCTGCTATGGCTTCTACGATCAGAGTCTCCGGTTTCTTGGGCAGCTCTCCTGCCCATTTCACACATTTCGGATAGATTCCCTCGTCATCAGATTGCATGATTTTAACCAGCTCTATCAGGAAGGTAAAATACTCCCGGCCATGGTACTCAAATATCATGCGCTGATGAGGATCTTCGATGAAGTCTTTGAGTTTGGCATCTTTCATCAACTTTGGAACGATCGTTACCGTCATCATCTCATCCAACTCAGGGTCATACCTTTTCACCTGTTTTTCGACAGGATTAAGGGCGATCTCCCTGTTCCTTTTGTATTTCTTATCCGTCATGTAAAAAGATGCCTGCTCACTGGGGAGTAACTCCGCTGATTCCATCAAGGAATGGTAGAAATCGATAAATTTCTGCCCGGGTTGAATGCAGATCTCCCTCTTAAACTCGTCGTGTTCTTCTGACGTGATTTTAAAGCGATAAATTAACATTCCGTATCCCTCCATTTGTTCCTCAAATATAACGATTATTCATGTACTCGTTTTCAATCCGATTTTTTCTCCCTGCCGGATCATAAATTCGTAGGCAGCATCAAATTCATTGGGAATTTCTCCATCCAGGATGGCTTCCCTGATGGCATCTTTAATGATCCCAACCTGTTTTGACGGCGGGATACCAAAGGTTTTCATAATGAGATCACCACTCACGGGAGGCTGCCAGTTCCTCAGACGGTCTCTCTCTTCAATCTCCTTCAGCTTCTGGCGTACAATCACAAAGTTCTCTAAAAACCTTCTCACCTTCTGCGGATTTTTAGAGGTGATATCTGCTTCACACAAACACATCAGGTCGTCAATATCATCGCCCGCATCAAACAATAGTCGCCGGACGGCCGAATCCGTCACGATATCTTCTGCCAGAGAGATCGGTCTCAGGTGCAGCAGAACCAGCTTCTCCACAAACTTCATCTTCTCGTTCATGGGCAGCCGGAGTTTCCGGAAAATTCGGGGGACCATCTTCGCCCCTTTGAAATCATGAGCATGGAAGGTCCAGCCAGTGCCGGGTACAAATTTTTTGGTAAGCGGCTTGGCGATGTCGTGCAGGATGGCTGCCCACCGAAGCCAAAGATCACTGGAAACAGTTGCCACATTATCAAGGACGGCGAGGGTGTGCAGGAAATTATCCTTATGACCCCGGCCATCGATGATCTCCGACCCCTTCAGCCCCATCATCTCCGGGAAGATCTGTTTGAGTATCCCTGTCTCCTCCAGCATCAGGAAACCACGGGAAGGTACGGGTGCTGCAACGATCATGGTCAGCTCATCGGTGATCCGCTCGGGAGAAACAATATCCAGCCGGGAAGCATTCCGTGAAATAGCCCGATAACAGGTGGGATCAATGGAAAAGTTGAGCTGGGTGGCAAACCGGATCGCCCGCATCATCCTGAGCGGATCATCTGAGAAGGTGATATCAGGATCCAGAGGAGTGCGGATCAACTTCCGGTCGAGGTCCTCCCTTCCATGAAACGGATTAATCAGATTGCCAAAGGATTCAGCGCGCAGATCCAGGGCCATAGCATTGATGGTAAAGTCCCGTCGGTTCTGATCATCTTCCAGCGTACCATCTTCCACCAGCGGTTTACGGGAGTTACTTCGGTACGACTCCTTCCTGGCGCCGACGAACTCCACCTTCCACCCTTTGTACCTGATCATCGCTGTCCCGAAGTTTTTAAAGAATTTAACCGGAATATCCCCCCCCAGCCTGGCTGCGACAGCATGTGCAAAATCGATACCACTTCCCAGTACCACGATATCGATGTCCTGTTTGTGATCGCGTTTCAATAGCAGATCCCTGACGAAACCGCCTATCACAAATGCCGGCTGGCCAAGGATTCCCGAAACTGTGGAAATCACTTCAAAAACAGGATGATTCAGGTAAGGTATCATAAACGACAAAGATACAAAATCCGATTTTTACGATAAGCCTTTGCCAGAATTTATACTCGTTGTATCTTTGCCACCCGAACCTGTTAATTCATTCACATAAAACTGTTTAGGTATGTCTAAAAGAACCATTGTTGCAATGCCCGGCGATGGCATCGGGAAAGTAGTCCTTGATGAAGCGATCCGCGTACTGGATGCGGCCGGTTTCGATGCCGATTATGTGCATGGCGATATCGGCTGGGAGTTCTGGTGTAAGGAAGGAAATCCTCTTCCCGACCGGACACTCACACTACTCGAAGAGCACAAGATCGGCCTCTTTGGTGCCATCACGTCGAAACCCAAAGACAAAGCAGCTTCCGAGCTGGCCCCGGAACTGAGAGACAAAGGCTATGTGTATTACAGCCCCATTGTGAGTATGCGTCAACGGTACGACCTTGATATCTGCATGCGACCCTGTAAAACATTCAAAGGCAATCCGTTAAACTTTATCCGTCGCGGATACGGGGGAACCATCGAAGAGCCGATAATCGATACGATGATCTTCCGCCAAAACACCGAAGGATTGTACGGGGGTGTTGAATGGACCAATCCTCCTGATCAGGTCTATGATGCCCTGATGACCCATCCGAAGTTCAAACAAAATTTCGAATGGTGCCCTCGTCCGGAACTGGCTGTCTCCACCCGGATCTTTACGAAGAAATATACCACCCGCATCGTTCGCGCTGCCTTTGAATATGCCAAATTACGAGGATTTGATGCGGTCACGGTCTGCGAAAAGCCCAATGTGATCCGCGAGACTTCCGGGATGATGTTGAAAATTGCCCAGGACATGGCAAAAACAGAGTATCCCGATATTTATGTCAATAACACCAACATTGATGCGCAGATGATGTGGCTTACAAAAAATCCGGAAACCTTCAATGTCATCGTTGCGGGGAATATGTTCGGTGACATCGTTTCCGATGGATTTGCCGGCCTGGTGGGTGGTTTGGGTTTTGCATGCAGTGCCAACATCGGCCCGGAGATTGCCGTTTTTGAACCTACTCACGGGTCTGCACCCAAGTATGCTGAACTAAATCCATCTATCGTCAACCCCATTGCCATGATCCTCTCGGCCTGCATGATGCTGGATCACATCGGCGAAAAGGAGATCTCCGCCCGTATCCATCAGGCTGTGACCCAGGTAATTCTGGAAGGGAAAGTGAAGAGTTATGATATGCTGAAACTCCCCGGAAGGCAGGATGTGATTGAAAAAGGCGCCGCAACCACGCAAGAGATGGGTGACGCGGTGATTGCAAAATTAAACAATTAACAATGCATCAATGAAGGAATGTAGGAATGCAGTATGATTAGAATAAAATATTAATTCCTGCATTGTTGCATTCCTGCATTTCTGCATTATAAATAAAAAGAAATTATATGACTAACGAAGTAATAGCCCTCTGGCCTGAGCTGATGTGGATCCAGGATGAGGATCTGCGCGAAAAGACAGCCAGAACCTGGGAGATTGCGCTGGAACAGAGCGTATTGACCCCGGCCGACCTGGAACGGATCCCTTTCACACTCCTGGCCGGCCCTGACCTGAAGGTTTCATTCATGGCCCACAAGCGTTGTGTTGTACATGTTGCCCGAGAATCCGCTGTCAGGATGACTGAGTTTTTCGGCGATAATATGCCGATCGACATGGATGTGCTGATCGCCGGCGCGATCCTTGCCGACGTAGGAAAGTTGCTGGAATATGAACTGGATGAAAACGGGAAGTCCTTCCAGGGTAAATATGGAAAATACCTCCGGCATCCCTTCTCTGGCGTTTCACTGGCCGAGCAGTGCGACGTGCCTCCAGCGGTCTGCCACATCATTGCCACCCATGCAGGAGAGGGGCACATGGTGAAACGAACGGTGGAAGCGTATATTGTGCACCATGCTGATTTTATGACGTTTGAGCCGTTTAAGGAGAGATTGACGTAAAATAATGCAGAAATGTAGGAATGAAGTAATGTAGTAATTGAATTCAGTTAAATGATTTTGATTTATGACAATTATTGAAAAGATCATAGCGAATCATTCAAACCAACAGCTGGTAACTCCGGGGGATATTGTGGATGTATGGATTGATACCCGGGCGGCCCGGGATTTTGGCGGTGCCAATGTGGTGAAAAATCTCCTTGACCATGGGCTGGAGGTAGCGGATGTTTCGAAGACGATTTTCACCTTCGATTGCAATCCGGGAGGTTCCGATCAGAAATATGCCGCCAACCAGCAATACTGCCGTCAATATGCCCGTGAAAAAGGGATCACTGTATACGATGTAAATGCCGGAGTAGGAACACACCTGGCCATCGATAACGGATTGGCCTGGCCCGGAAGCACGTTTGTCTCAACTGATTCGCATGCGAACATCATGGGGGCCATTGGCTCATTCGGACAAGGAATGGGCGACCAGGATATCGCAGCCACATGGGCCAGGGGGAAGGTATGGTTCAAAGTTCCTGAATCCATACGAATTAACCTCTTTGGGAAGAGACCGGGAAATGTGACCGCTAAAGATTTGATCCTGAATCTGCTTGCCATTTTCGGAGCCAACAAGCTCCTTGGTTACGCTGTTGAGATCTATGGGGAGGAGACGGAGAAGCTGACTCTCGATGAACGGATCACCGTTTCGTCTATGGGAACAGAGATGGGAGCAATCATCGTGTTCTTCCCAACCACAACGGCGCTGCTGGAAGAGTTGAAAGTAAAAACCGGCAACCTGTATGAGCCGGTGCAGGCGGATGAAGATGCTATGTATACAAAAAGTTTCGACATTGACCTCAGTACCTTTGTCCCCATGGTGGCCAGGCCGGGCCATCCGCATGACGACACCTCTGTGGATTCGGTGCAGGGAGAAAAGATCGACTCCGGCTTTATCGGGAGTTGTACAAACGGACGTATTGAAGATTTACGGGAGGCAGCCGGTGTGTTGAAAAACAGAAAAGTGGCTCCCGGTGTCGTCCTGAAAATTGTTCCAACCACGGACAGCATCTGGAACCAGGCGTTGGACGAAGGATTGATTCAGATCTTCAAAGAGGCCGGGGCCATGGTCTCTAACGCCGGGTGTGCCGGATGCGCAGCGGGACAGGTTGGACAAAATGGTCCGGGGGAAGTGACCATCTCTACCGGAAACAGAAACTTCGAGGGCAAACAGGGTAAAGGATTTGTTTACCTCGCCTCCCCTGCCGTGGTGGCAGCTTCTACAGTGGCAGGTTATATTACAACACCGGATAGCATCCCTGATATACCAGCAACGTTCGAGTCTTCAGTCCGCAGTCCACAGTCCACAGTCCACAGTCGCCAGTCCACAGTCCACAGTCGCCAGTCCACAGTCCACAGTCCACAGTCCCCAATCGCGGATCACGGATCGCGGATCACGGATCGTTTAAAGTCCACCACTGTCGAAGGTCGCGTCTGGCTTATCAGTAAAGACGACATCGATACCGATATGATCTTCCATAACCGCTACCTGACCATCACCAACATCAACGAGATGGGACAGTATGCCTTCGATAACCTCAAAGGATATGAAGATTTTGCGAAGAAGGCGAACCCCGGCGATATGGTGATCACCCAAAAGAATTTTGGCGCGGGCAGTTCGAGGCAACAGGCGGTAGATTGCTTCCTTTCGCTTGGGATATCCTGTATCCTGGCTGAATCCTACGGTGCAATCTATGAACGGAATGCCATCAATGCAGCCCTGCCAATTCTGACCTATGATCCGGTTTCCTTAGAAGAGCTTGAACTTCAGGATGGGGATACGTTACGCGTCAATTTTGAGACCGGGGAAGTGCACAACCCGAAGAACAACAAAACCACCGCTATCAACAAGTTCTATGATGCGCAGATGGCGATCTACCTTAATGGAGGACTTTTGTAGAGTTGGCAGTGGGCAGTGGGCAGTGGGCAGTGGGCAGTTGACCTCCCACGTCCTACGTCTCACGTCTCACATCTTACTTCCTTCGTCCCTCGTCCCTCGTCCTTCGTCCCTCGTCCCTACTATGCTTCCACCGCCTGTGGCTCCATAGCCAGTATTCGGGTTTGGCACGGATTTGTTGTTCCAAACGTTGCATAAATTTGAGGGTGATCTCACCCGGCTGGGTTTTAGCAGGATTAGCTTCCAGCAGTTCCATGGTTGCGGTATAGTGTCCACGCTTCACTTTCTGGACATCAGCGAAAAAAACCGGGTAGTTATTCTTTACGGCATGTTTTTCCGTGCCATGCAACACCGCAGTATCGTGATGGAGAAACGGGATCCAATAAGCCAGCTTCAGGTTCATCGGGCTCTGATCGGCCACCATGATGAACATATACGGAGTCTTCTTCAACCGATGAAAGGTTTGACTGGTACGGGAGACCGATTCCAGCACCATCCCCTCCTTGGCCCTGGTCGTTTGGATGTAATTATCAATGTATGGATTGGAGAGCGGCTGGTAGAAGCCAACCGGTTTGTGCTTGAAGAAGATGCCTGCTGCCAGGCTCCCCCATTCCCAGTTGTTAAAGTGTCCCAGCACGGCAATCACACTCTGTTTTGTTTTGAAACAGGGTTCCAAAAGCTCCGGGTTCAGTAAGATGTATCGTTTCAGGATGTCTTTCTTGCGTAAGGAGAACGTCTTGACACCCTCTACAGAGATGTCGCAGAGATGTTTGTAAAATGCCCGTGTGATCCTCTGTACCTCTTCATCAGATTTTTCAGGGAAAGATTCCCGCAGGTTGCTGATCACTACCTTCTTTCTGTACTTCAGTACATAGAGCAGAAACAGATATAAGAGGTCGGAAACCCGGTAGAGGAACCAGAAGGAGGTGTTTTTAAAGAGCAGCAGAAAAAAAAGAAAAATGTAATAGTAAAAACGGTTCATAGCTGGCTCTGTGGGAATGCAAAAGTATGAAAACTATAGAAAAGCCGTAATTTTACAAAAAATTCCCTGATGCTGATCATTCGACGCAACACGATTGACCCATTCTTCAACCTTGCTGCCGAAGAGTACATTTTGAAAAATTTTGAAGAGGATACCTTTGCCCTCTGGCGGAATGACAAGTCAATCATCGTTGGGAAACATCAGAATACGCTGGCCGAAATCAACCAGGACTACGTCAGGGAGAACAACATCAAGGTAGTCAGGCGGCTTTCGGGAGGTGGCGCGGTTTTTCACGATCTTGGGAACCTCAATTTCACCTTCACGCAGACCTCCCAGGATGAAAATCTGATCAACTTCCGGAAATATACCCGGCCCATCCTGGATGTGCTGCAGCTGATGGGGGTGGATGCCCGGTTTGAAGGGCGCAACGACCTGACCATCGACGGAAAGAAATTTTCCGGGAATGCCATGCATATCTGGAAGAACAAAGTGCTTCATCATGGCACGCTACTCTTCTCTGCCGAGATCCCGGATCTCTCAGAGGCACTTAAGGTCGACTCCTCAAAGTTCGCGGATAAGGCCGTGAAATCGGTTCGCAGCAGGGTGACCAACATCCGGGAACACCTGAAAGAAGAGATTGATGTGATGCAGTTTGCCGACCGGATCGAACGGTTTATTGCAGAAAAGAATCCCGAAGCAATCTTCTATGAACTTACACAGGACGACCTGAGTCATATCCGGGAGCTCCGTGACAGCAAATATGCTACCTGGGGCTGGAATTTCGGATACTCCCCACAGTATAACTTTAAAAAAGTGATGCGAACAGCCGGAAGCGGCACCCTTGAGATCAACCTGGATGTCCATGAAGGAGTTATTCAGCAGGTTAAATTTTTTGGCGATTATTTCGGTATCCTGGATTCAGAAGAGATTGAGCAGGCTCTTGTTGGGGTGGACCACCGGGATGAGACCGTCCGGCTGATTTTAAATTCATTTGATTTGTCAAAATATTTTGCAAATTTGAGTTCGGAAGAACTGATACCGGGATTTTTCTGATGGAGGATACGCAGCTTATAAAAATACTGAATGAGCTCGGGGAGAAACTGGAAGGTGACCTCAGGAGCGATCATGCTACACGTTTGCTTTACGCCACAGATGCTTCTGCTTACCGGGAAATTCCGCTTGCCGTAGCCCGGCCGCGAACCAACCAGGATATTAAAAAACTGATCCTCTTTGCACGGGAGCACAAACTCTCCCTCATCCCCCGTACGGCCGGAACTTCGTTGGCCGGACAGGTAGTGGGGCCGGGTATCGTGGTGGATGTTAGCCGGTATATGACCCGCATCCTGGAACTCAACGTGGAAGAGCACTGGATCAGGGTGGAACCAGGAGTGATCCTCGATGAGCTGAATCAGTTTGTGGCTCCGCACGGACTTTTCTTTGGCCCGGAAACCTCTACCTCCAGCCGCTGTATGGTTGGTGGGATGGTAGGGAACAACAGTTGTGGCGCTCATTCAATACTCTATGGGAGCACCCGCGATCATCTGATTGCTGTCCACACCCTCCTGAGTGATGGCAGTGAAGTGGAATTCAGAGCGCTCTCCTTTGCGGAGCTGAAAGAAAAATGCAGAACTCAAACGCTGGAAGGAGCAATCTATCAGACCCTTACTAAGATGCTTTCAGATCCTGTTAACCAGGAGAACATCCGGAGAGAATATCCTGATCCCTCGATCCACCGGCGAAATACAGGCTACGCGATCGACCTCCTCCTGGAGACAGAGCCGTTTGCCAGTGGGCAGTTGGCAGTTGGCAGTGGGCAGGTCAACGATAATGATACAAACTCACCAACTCACCAGTTCACGAGCCCACCACGGCACCACGGCACCACGGCACCCCTGAACCTGTCAAAGCTTCTGGCCGGGTCGGAGGGTACGCTGGCGTTTATTACGGAGATCAAGCTGAGCCTGGTTCCGCTGCCACCAAAAGATACAGCGTTGGTTTGTGTTCACTGCCATTCGGTGCAGGAGGCTCTTCGAGCGAACCTGATTGCGTTGAAATATCATCCCGGCTCTGTGGAGCTGATGGATAAAGCGATCCTCGATTGCACACGGGAGAATATCACCCAGCGTAAAAACCGATTTTTCCTGGAGGGGGATCCCGGAGCAATCCTGATCGTGGAGTTCGCCCGGGAATCCGCGGAAGGGATCCGGGAAGTAGCGAAACAAATGGAAAAGGAGATGCGTGAAGCGGGATACGGGTATGCCTTCCCTATCCTTTTCCCTCCTGATATAAACAGGGTGTGGGCTTTACGCAAAGCCGGCCTGGGGGTATTATCCAACTATCCCGGCGACAGGAAACCGGTGGCTATGACTGAAGATACAGCCGTCAGCCCTGAAGTGCTCCCCGACTACATTGAGGATTTTGGTCAACTGATGGAACGGTTTGGCCTTAACTGTGTCTACGGTGCTCACGTAGGTTCCGGAGAGCTTCATCTTCGTCCGGTCCTCAACCTGAAAGATCCGGAAGATGTGGAGCTGTTTTATATTGTCGCCCTGGAGACCGCGAAGCTTGTTAAAAAATACAACGGCTCGCTGAGCGGCGAACATGGCGATGGACGTCTCCGTGGTGAGTTCATCCCCCTGATGATCGGAGAGGAGAACTACCGGTTGATCCGGGAGATCAAACAGACCTGGGATCCGTTCAACATCTTCAACCCTGGAAAGATCACAGATACCCCGAGGATGAATACCAGTTTACGGTTTCAACCGGGACAACCAGAGCGGAAGGTTGAAACCATCTTTGATTTTTCTGCAAGCCAGGGCATCCTTAGGGCGGCCGAGCAATGCAATGGCTCCGGTGACTGCCGTAACACCCACCTGACCGGTGCCGGGATGTGCCCCTCCTACATGGCGTTGAAAGAGGAGCATACCACCACACGTGCCCGGGCAAATCTCTTACGCGAATTCCTTACCACTTCAAGCAAACAAAATCCGTTTGACCACCCGGAGATCTATGCGGTAATGGACCTCTGCCTTGCCTGCAAAGCCTGCAAATCGGAATGTCCGTCGAATGTGGATATGACCAGGCTGAAAGCTGAGTTCCTGCAGCACTGGTATGATGCCAGGGGAATCCCGCTTCGGGCAAGGTTGATTGCCAACATCACCAGGATCAACAGCCTGGGGGCTTCCATGCCTGGAGTATACAACTTTTTCCAAAAAAGCAAGATCACCTCAGGGATAATCAAATCACTGCTTGGGTTTTCAATGAACCGTTCCCTTCCTCTCCTGTGTAAAACGACATTTCGAACATGGCTTGGGAAGCACCTGCCACAACTCAATGGATCATTGAAGAAGAAAACAGGCAGCCTCTATCTCTTTGTGGATGAGTTTACTAACTATAATGATGTGGAGGTGGGCATTCGTTTTGTCAGATTACTTCATGCACTGGGTTATGAGATTCGCACAGTCCGGCATCCGGAGAGTGCCCGCAGCTTCCTCTCCAAAGGGGTTCTGCGAAAAGCCAGGAAGCTGGTACAGCAACATGTTCAACTCTTCTCCGGGATGGTTTCCGCAGAGATTCCTTTGGTTGGATTGGAGCCCTCCGCCATCCTGGGATTCAGGGACGAGTATCCCGATCTGGTTGGTGCAGGATTACAACCGGCCGCTCGCAAACTGGCAGAGCATACCCTCTTATATGATGAGTTCCTGGAAAGGGAAATGAATGCCGGCAGGATTACCTCCAGGCAGTTCACCTCACAACCTGCCACCATCAAACTCCATGGACATTGTCACCAGAAAGCCCTTGCTTCCGTTCAGCCATCGGTTGCAGCGCTTTCCCTTCCAGAGAATTACCGCGTGGATGAGATCCCGTCAGGGTGTTGCGGTATGGCCGGATCTTTTGGCTATGAAAAAGAACATTATGAAGTCTCCATGAAAGTAGGTGAATTGATCTTATTCCCTGAGATCAGGAAGATGAATGAGGATGTGATCATTGCAGCTCCCGGAACCAGCTGCCGGCATCAGATCCAGGATGGAACAGGACGAAAGGCCTATCACCCGGTGGAGGTGTTGTGGGAGGCGCTGGATGAGTGACGAAGGACGAGGGACGATTGACGTAAGATTACTTCAATGATCTTTTTGCGAAAGACGGTCGAGTTACTTATACATTTATCTTATCACCATCCTCGGCCAGAAAGGTCTCAGGAAATACCTCCCTTGCCTCTGCCAGCAATGGAAGCAGATCTTCATACCGGGCTGAGAAATGGCCAATGAGTAATTTTTTTACTCGACTTTTCTTTGCAATGGTTGCTGCTTCAACGCTGGTTGAGTGCAGCTTTTCGGCGGCTGCGCCTGCCATATCCTGCATGAATGTAGCCTCGTGATACAACAGATCTACCCCGGAAACGAAAGGGATGATCCGTTCATCGTAAGCAGTATCCGAACAATAAGCGTATGAACGTTTAGCCGCTATCTTTCTCACTTTGATCTTCTCCCGGAAAAGGAAACCGAAGGTTTGGATGCTATGAACCAATGGAAAAGAGTGAACCATTACCCGTTCATCTTCGAAAACAGGCTCTAAATCCCCTGAGACCAGTGTATGAAAGATCACCGGATAGATCAGTGTAGTCATCGAGACATCCAACTGGATCTGAATGATCTCTTCCAGCCCTGCAGGAGCATAGAGATGAAGTTCCTCTTTTCGTCCCAGCAGGTGCAGGGTGGTTAAAAAACCGATCAAACCATAATAATGGTCGCCATGAAGGTGACTGATCATGATATGACGGATCCGCTGGAAGTGGATCCGGTATCTTCGAAGCTGTAACTGCGTCCCCTCCGCACAATCAACCAAAAAGATGCGCTCATTTACATTGAGTAAATGAGCGCTTGGGTTTCGTTGAAGGGTAGGAATGGCTGAATTACTACCCAGAATGGTAACAGAAAATGTCATCAGTCGGCAGGTTTCTCCTCTTGTGGCTCCTCAGAGCTCTTCTCCTTTTTCGGTTTTGCCTCTTTGGCTTTCGCTTCCTGTTTGGTCATCTGTGATTTCAGTGCAGCCAGCTCCTCGATATCTCCCAGGGTGGTCTTCTCCAGGTTGTCCTTAATCATCTTCACAGCTTTCTTGGTAGATTTGCCTTTGGCTTTATCGCCACTCTGGTCCTTGGCACGGTCGCCCGTAACAACATCCTGGTAAGTTTTGGTGTGAGAGAGAATGATCTTCTTGCTATCCTTTGAGAATTCGATCACCTTGAAATCGAGGTTCTCCTCATCCTTCACGGGTGTTCCATCCTCTTTGTTCAGGTGGCGCATCGGTGCAAAGCCCTCCACTCCATAAGGCAGAGTTATGATAGCTCCTTTATCGGAGAGGCTCACAATGGTTCCCTTGTGTATTGATCCAATCGTGAAAACCGACTCAAACACATCCCATGGATTCTCTTCCAGCTGTTTGTGCCCCAGGCTCAACCTGCGATTCCCGACATCTACATCCAGGACTACCACATCGATATTCTCTCCGATCTTTGTAAACTCGGCCGGGTGTTTGATCTTCTTTGACCAGGAGAGATCCGAGATGTGGATCAATCCGTCAACCCCCTCTTCCATTTCGACGAAAATGCCGAAGTTGGTAAAGTTTCGAACGATGGCTGTGTGTTTCGACTTGGTTGGGTATTTCTCTTTTATATCAGCCCAAGGATCGGGGATCAGTTGTTTGATACCCATCGACATCTTGCGATCCTCTCGGTCAAGGGTTAAGACCACCCCTTCCACCTCCTGGCCAACCTTCAGGAAATCGTGAGCGGTTCGCAGGTGCTGCGACCACGACATCTCAGAGACGTGGATCAATCCCTCAACGCCGGGTGCAATCTCTACAAAGGCACCGTAATCAGCGATGACAACAACCTTCCCTTTGACCTTATCTCCCACTTTCATCTCTTGATCAAGGGAATCCCATGGGTGAGGTGTTAATTGTTTCAGACCCAGTGCGATACGTTTCTTGTTATCGTCGAAATCGAGGATAACGACCTTGATTTTCTGATCCAACTGAACGATCTCTTCCGGATGGTTGATGCGGCCCCAGCTCAGGTCGGTGATATGGATGAGACCATCCACACCACCCAGGTCAATAAATACACCATAGGAGGTGATATTCTTCACGGTCCCTTCCAGGATCTGTCCTTTCTCCAGTTTCTTGATGATCTCGGCACGCTGGGCTTCGAGTTCGTCTTCGATGAGCGCTTTATGCGAAACCACAACGTTTTTGTATTCATGGTTGATCTTCACCACCTTAAACTCCATCACTTTGTCGACAAATACGTCGTAATCGCGGATCGGTTTGACATCGATCTGGGATCCAGGCAAAAAGGCTTCGATGCCGAAAATATCAACGATCAAACCTCCTTTTGTGCGTGATTTAACGTACCCCTTGATGATTTCCTGTTTGTCAAATGCATCGTTGATGCGTTCCCAGGATTTCAGGATACGGGCTTTTTTATGCGACAGGATCAGCTGACCGGTAGGATCTTCCTGGTTTTCAACATAGACCTCTATCATTTCTCCAGGCGTCAGATCCGGATTATACCGGAATTCCGAAAGCTGGATCACTCCATCTGATTTGAAACCAATGTTCACAACCACCTCACGGTTAGTTATCGATACAACAGTTCCTTCAATTACATCATGCTCCGATATGGCACGCAGGGTGCGATCGTATTCCTCTTCCAGTTTCTTGCGTTCAGCTTCAGTATAGAGCTCATGCTTTTTCCCAATGGCATCCCAGTCAAATTCAGCGGTAGCAGGTTCAACTTTTATATCCTTCGAAGGCTCTTCTTCAGGCGGGGATTTCTCTTCAGTGACAGCGACTGGTTCTTCTGTCATGGGTTCTTCAGCCACAGGCTCGTCAGGTTTAACCTCTTCTTCTACTGGGGCATCTGTTTCAGCTTTAGGGTTCTCTGTTTCTTCAGCAATGGATTTGTTGACTTCAGATTCCACTTGATTCTCCGCAGTTTCTTCAGTTTCTCCAGGTAATTTTGTTTCTTCAGGTAATTTTGTTTCTTCAGTGGTCATTCACATTTCATTGTGGTGGCACAAAAGGTGCCAACCGGGTTCATAATTAAATTGATTATCAGGGGATTTACATAAAGAACGTCAAGTCAATCTGCCCCTTGCCAAATTGGGGTGCAAAACTACATAGAATATATTTCTTTTACTAATTTTGCCTCATTAATCAGACAAGAATGCCTCTTAAATGTGGTATTATAGGGTTAGCAGGAAGCGGGAAAACCACGCTGTTTAACTCCATTTCAAGTCACCGGGCCGAAACGGGATTGGTCATGAAAGCCAATATGGGTACGATGGTGGTCCCTGATCCCCGTCTGTATGAGATTCACAAATTGGTTGATGTAGCCAAGGCGACTCCCACCACTGTTGAGATAGTGGATATCCCTGGTCTGGCCCGGGGAGGAACCGGCATGGGCACCCGCTTTCTTTCAGATATCCGTAATGTTGATGCCCTGATCCATGTGGTCCGCTGTTATGACGATCCGCTGAATCCTCATGTCGAAGGATCTGTTAATCCTGTAAGGGACAGGGAGACTGTAGATCTGGAGCTACAGATCCGTGACCTTGAATCGGTGGAAAAGAAGATGATCCGGCTGGAGAAAGTGGCCAAATCAGGAGACAAAGAGGCCAAACGGGGGATCGAAGTGCTGAAAACTGTAAAGGATCATCTGGAATCGTTTCAGTCAGCCCGTACGGCTCCATTGTCAAAGGAAGATCACAGATTCCTCGAAGATCTTTTTCTCCTTTCCGATAAACCGGTCATGTATGTTTGCAATGTAGATGACGCTTCTGCTGTTGACGGAAACCTCTATTCCAAAAGGTTCCTGGATTCACTGCAAGAGGAGCAGGCAGAGATTCTGACATTGGCAGCCAGGCTGGAATCAGAGATTGCCGAATTGGATGAAGAAGAGGACCAACATGCATTTCTGACAGATGCCGGTCTGCAGGAACCGGGAATCAACCGGTTAGTCAGAAGCGCCTATCATCTGCTTGACTTGCAAACCTTTTTCACAGTCGGGCCCAAAGAGGTACGGGCCTGGACCATCACACGCGGGATGACTGCCCATCAGGCTGCCGGTGTGATCCACAGTGATATGGAGCGGGGCTTTATCCGTTCAGAAGTGATCAAATATGAAGATTTTATCCAACTTCACTCCGAACATGCCTGTCGTGAAGCGGGGAAACTGATGGTTGAAGGAAAAAATTACATCGTACAGGACGGCGACATGTTACATGTACGGTTTAACGTTTAAACGAACCGTGCGAAATTTTTCAATTTAGCCAGGAAATCTGGTTTCTTGCGGACAGATACCTCCACTTCGGAGTCATCTTCCATGATAACCGATCCGCCCTTTCCCTTGATATATCGTTTGATGTATATCAGGTTCACCAGGTGCTTGGCATGAATACGTGAGAAAGGGAGATCATCCAGGATCCTTTCATAGTTGTTCAGGGGACGTGAAGCCATCAGGCGCTGCCCGTCGGTCAGGTAGAAATAGGTATAGACATCATCGGCTTCCAGCCGCATGATATCGCTGAGACGTACCACATTCAATCCTTCGGATGAGGGAATGATGATCTTTTCGACCTTGCTCTTCAGACTCTCCTTCAGAACAGTGATCTTGTCATCCAGATATTCGTCCGCTTTGATCTCCTTGAACCGGCCTATCGCATCTTTTAATCCGTCTGGTGTAACCGGCTTAACCAGGTAATGAAGCGCGGAAAATTCAAAGGCCTTGACAGCATATTGATCGTAGGCAGTGATAAAGATCACTTCATATTTTTTATCCGGTGTCTGTTCAATCACATCAAAACCCTCTCCGTCAGGAAGTGAGATATCGAGAAACATCAGATCAGGGTCTGTCTTGTTGATCTCATTAACAGCTTGCGCAACGTTCTCAGCCTTCCCAACTATTTGAATAGCCGGGAAGAATTTTTTCAACAACGACTCCAGCGTAAGCATGCTTGTGCGATCGTCATCAACTAATACAGTTCTTATTTTTCCGTCCATGAAACTATCAATAAGTGTACTTTTGCGCTTGTGATCAGGATCATTTTCTGTTGCTAAAATATAAAAAAAATATCAAGCGTGCCAGAACCTGTTGAAAAGATTTTACAAAAAAAGGAAATCCAGGCAAAGGATATCATTCCCCTTTTAGGGTTGAGGCCACCAAACAGTTCTAAGTTATTTGAAAGGGCGTTGGAGGTAAAAACAGAAACCGTTGGAAGGAAAGTCTACTTCCGCGGTTTGATTGAGTATTCCAACCGCTGTTTCAAGAATTGTTATTATTGCGGAATCCGGTCTCATAATACCAGGTACCTGAGGTACCAGCTTACCGATGAGGAGGTCATCGAGGCTGCGGTTTATGCTTATCGTAACCGGTTTGCCTCCATTGTTCTCCAGTCTGGAGAAGATAGCACCCAGAAGTTCATCACAACCATCGAACGATTGCTCCGTGAGATCACAGGGCGAACAAACCATGAACTGCATATCACCCTTTCGTTAGGTGAACAGCAGGAGGAGACCTACCGTCGCTGGTTTGATGCAGGTGCTCACCGTTATCTGTTACGTATCGAAACCTCCAACCGTAACCTTTATCAGAAATTGCATCCAGAGGATCAGTTCCACGACTACGATAAGCGGCTGGAGGCCTTACAAACGTTAAGGAGGTTGGGCTACCAGACAGGAACCGGAGTGATGATCGGGCTCCCCTTTCAAACGATGGAGGACCTGGCTGACGACCTTCTCTTCTTTAAGGCTGTTGATATCGACATGGTTGGCATGGGGCCTTATATTGAACATGAAGATACACCCCTATTCCAGTACCGGCATCAGTTATTATCGCTTCAGGAACGTCTGGAACTTTCACTGAATATGGTTGCTGTTCTGCGGATCATGATGCGCGACATCAACATTGCAG
>JADHVQ010000043.1 GCA_016783905.1 Bacteroidales bacterium
CTGAAGAATAAAGAAGTTTGATGAGTATCGTATTCAGCAGATGATGATTTGCGTTACAGGGAGTATATGTAAATAGACCCCAAATATTTTTAGGAACAAAAGTCATAATGGTCCATGCTTCATCATAAGTAATACTAACTGAGAAGGTTCGGTTGACAATATATAGATAAACGAAGCTGCCCGGAATTACATAATAGAGGATGGATTTCCAATTCTTGTTCATCTAGTTTATGAATGAGTGAGCATTAGATTCTGTTAATGAAATCGAAGAGAGTAGAAAATACCGGAACTCCGGCGGAGCGGATCCGTTCTTCAGAATGGTGTCCGTTGGGGATCAGGATGCAATCAATGCCGATCTCGCTGGCTACTTCGGCATCATGCAGTGTGTCGCCAACAAAGATCAGTTCCTGCTTCGGGATCCCGAGATCCTGGATGAGGCGAAACCCCACGTCTGTCTTCCCATGGGCATAATGATCATCCAAGCCTCTTACCAGGTCAAAGAAAGGTCTGACCTCAAGGATTTCCGTTTCTGCCACTAATTCACTCTCCTCACGGGCAGATAAGATACATTGCCTGTACCCTTTCAATTGACAATAGGGGAGCAGATGCCTGACCTCCGGGTGCAGATTGCACTCGGTTTGCCGCTGGTTGTATAGCACCATGAACTCCATCCCAACTTTCTCAAAGGGTTCCCGGTTAAAATCAAAGCCAAGCTTCAGGTAGTAATCCTTTACAGGAAAGTCAAAAATGGAGCGGTAGATTGCCAGGGAAATAGGAGGGAGGTTACGCTGCCGGAGGATGCCGTTCATCACCTCCACGCATAGCCAGGCATCATCCAGCAATGTACCGTTCCAATCCCAGATGATGTGCGTGTATCGGGTTAGTTCCATATCCTTAAAATCCTTATCTTCGCGTCCTTAGTGCCCTTTATCTGCCAGCGTGCAGGTTCATGTCTCTGCGGTAATAGTCTTGGTTTGAAGGACACGAAAGTAATGAAAAACCGGTGAATCAGCATGGACTTTTCTTCACTTCTTAATGAACTTGATATCCTCCACGATTGTGCGCTTTGTCCACGGGATTGTCATGCCGACCGGTTCACTGCCAAACGGGGATATTGCAATGCCGGAACGGGATTCAGTATCTCCTCCATCTGTATCCATCGTGGGGAAGAGCCCATCATCAGTGGCTCAAGGGGCATCTGTAACATCTTTTTTACCCATTGCAACCTGCAGTGTATGTATTGCCAGAACCATCAGATCAGCGATAATCTCAGAGACCATGGGCCGGATGAGATGCAGCTTGAGGAGGTGATCCGTCAGGTGACCGGCATCCTTGATACAGGCATCAACATCGTTGGGTTTGTTTCTCCTTCCCATATGGTCCCCCAGATGAAAGCCATCATCCGTGTCATCGGAAGCCTTGGATACAAACCAACCTGGGTTTACAACACCAACGGGTATGATAAGACAGATACACTCCGTGGACTGGAAGGGATCATCGATGTGTACCTGCCTGATCTGAAATACATGGACTCCGGGCAGGCCGATAGACTTTCCGATGCGGCTGACTATCCTGTGGTCGCAGGGGCTGCCCTGAAAGAGATGCTCCGGCAAAAAGGAACCGCACTGCGGGTCAATGAGGAGGGATACGCCGAATCCGGGATCCTGATACGCCACCTGGTCCTTCCCGGAACCATCCGGAACAGCATCGAGGTACTCCGGTTTATAGCGACTGAGTTGTCACCGCTGCTTCATATCGGATTGATGTCGCAATACTATCCGGCCAACAGGGCATTTTCTGATCCTGAACTCTCCCGCTCACTGGCCCGGAAAGAGTATGCCAGGGCAGTGAAAGCCATGGAAGCATTCGGTATCAACCGGGGATATATCCAGGGATTGGCAAGTTACAACCACTACCGTCCCGATTTCAACAAAAATCATCCCTTCGAACCGGATTAATTTCTACATTTGGGGGTTGAAAATGAACCAAGTCACCAAATCACAGGGGAATCCAACCATGATGTGGCTGGATAGATCAAAATAAATTAATGATGAAACAATCAATTACCTTTTTAGCCATGTTGTTCCTGGGATTTTCAATCTCAGGAAATACCCAGGACACAGCAAAAGAAGTGAAAGCAGATTCGGGCTATGTATTTACGGAAGTGATTAAACTACCCGCCACCCCGGTGAAAAACCAATACCGTTCAGGCACCTGCTGGAGTTACTCTTCCTTATCTTTCCTGGAGTCGGAACTTCTGAGGATGGGAAAAGATACCTTTGACCTATCCGAAATGTTCGTGGTCTACCATACCTATGCTGACAAAGCCCCGCTTTACGTGCGGTTTCACGGAGAACACAACTATGGAGGCGGAGGTGCAGCACATGACGTTACTTACGTCTTAAAGAATTACGGAATCGTTCCCGACGAGGTCTATAATGGCCTTGTCATCGGGGAAGAAAACCCGGTTCATGGGGAGATGGATGCCGTACTGAAAGGCTACATCGACGCCGTTTTGAAGAATCCGAACAAAAAGCTGAGTCCGGTCTGGCAGAAAGGATACACGGGAATCCTGGATGCCTATCTGGGCGAGATCCCGGAGTCCTTCACCTATCAGGATGTGGAATATACTCCGAAATCCTTTGCCGATATGCTTGGTCTCAATCCCGACGACTATATAGAGATCGGCTCATACACCCATCATCCGTTCTACGAAAAATTCATTTTGGAGGTCCCCGATAACTGGCTGATGGATGAGATCTACAACGTACATCTGGATGAGATGATGGAGATCCTGGATAACTCCCTGAAGAAAGGCTATACGGTGGTGTGGGGAAGTGATATAAGTGACAAGGGGTTCTCCTGGAAAAATGGGGTGGCCATTGTCCCGGATAAGGACGCTCCGGAACTGGCCGGGCTGGAACAGGCAAAATGGGAGAAGATGACCGATAAGGAGAAAGAGGAGCTGCTTTACAAATTCAAAAGTCCCGTCCCTGAAAAAGAGATCACCCAGGAGATGCGACAGAACGAGTTTGATAACTATCAGTCGACCGACGACCACGGCATGCACATCATCGGGATGGCCAAAGATCAAAATGGAAGTGTTTACTATATTGTGAAAAACTCATGGGGGATAGGTACCCATAAGTACGATGGCTATTTTTATGCATCCAAACCCTTCGTTGAACTGAAAACCATGGATATCATGGTGCATAAAGATATTATTCCAAAGGATATCCGGAAGAAGCTCGGACTGTAAAGAATACTAGATCCTGGATCTAGTATCCAGTATCCAGGATCCTCTTCTAGTTGGAAACCTGATCGCCTTTTCCAGTAAACCCAGGTATTCTGAACGAGGCATTAACTCGGCTCCCAGTTTCATAAAGTGTTCTGTTTCAACCTGGCAATCAATGAATTGAAATTCCCAGGAGAGAAGTTGCTGCACCAGGTGGAAAAGCGCAACTTTGGAAGCATCGGGTTCGGTATAGAACATGCTCTCTCCAAAAAATGCTTTCCCAAGAGAAACGCCGTAAAGACCACCTGTCAGGGAACCTTTTAAATAACACTCCACCGAGTGGGCGAATCCTTTCCGGTGAAGATTCGTGTATCCCTCGATAAACTCTTTACTGATCCAGGTATCAGGTTCGTGGGAACGTTTAATTTTGGCACAATGGCGGATAACGGCTTCAAAATCATGATCCATTTTCACTGTAAACCGACCTGACCGGATAATCCTTTCCAGGGACTTGGATATTTTTAACTTTTCAGGGTACAGAACCAGCCGGGGGTCGGGAGAGAACCAGTAGGGCTCACCATCATGTATAAACCAGGGGAAGATCCCTGAGGCATAGGCATTCAGCAGGCGGTCCACCGAAAAGTCGCCTCCAATGGCCAGCAGTCCCTCCTCTTCCGCCTCCGTTGCAGGAGGAAATACAGGCTCTTCCGGTAGCAGGTAAACAGGCAAAACCAATTACGAATTATGAATTACGAATGACGAATGTTACGGAAAATGATATCCGGTATCCGGCATCTGGTATCAATCTTTTACTGAATCGCCTCCAGCGCACCAATCAACCTCTCACAGGCCTCTTCAATCTCTTCTGCCGTGATCGTCAACGGGGGAGCAATCCGGAATGTAGCCGGCCGGAATAGGAACCAATCTATAATAATTCCATTCTGAAGGGCCGCTTCCGTAAGTGCTTTGCGTTTCCCGGGAGCCACCAGGTCGCAGCCCATAGCCAATCCCTTCCTCCTGAATGACTTAATGACAGGATGGCCACTGATAGTTTTTTCAAACTGTTGTCCCTTCGCCTCAACTTTTCTCAACAGATCGCCCGCAAGCAAGATCTCGATTCCGGCCAGGGCAGCTGCACAACTGACAGGATGACCTCCAAAGGTGGTGATATGCCCCAGTTCCGGATCAGAAGCAAGCGTATCCATGATTGTTTTCGGGGCAATGAAGGCTCCCAATGGCATTCCCGCTCCCAACGCCTTGGCCAGCACCAGAATGTCAGGGACAACATCGTAGTGTTCAAAAGAGAAAAAGGTACCGGTCCGGCCAAAAGCCATCTGAACGTCATCTATCACCAACAGGGCTCCTGTCTCATCGCATCGTTTTCTCAGTTGAACAAGAAAACGCTCTTCCGGAAGGATCAGTCCGGCTTCTGCCTGAATGGTTTCGGCAACCACACAGGCAGTTTTATTCGTGATTTGCTTCAGGTCATCGAGGTTATTGAACCTCAGGAACCTGGTATCCGGTATCAGAGGCCTGAATGCGTTCTTCATCGCTTCGTTCCCCAGGATGGAGAGGGCCCCCTGTGTGGAGCCGTGATAAGCATTGTGAAAGGCGATCACTTCGAAATTCCCGGTATATCGTTTGGCCAACTTTATGGCCCCTTCAATAGCTTCGCTGCCCGAATTGACAAAATAGACCGAATCCAGGGAAGAGGGGAGAAGATCGGCGAGCTGTTTCGCAAGACGAACCTGCGGGGACTGGATAAACTCTCCGTACACGTTGAGGTAGAGGTATTTATCAAGTTGATCACGGATGGCCTCCAACACCTTTGGGTGCCTGTGGCCGATGTTACTAACCGATATCCCGGATACCAGGTCAAGATATCGCTTGCCGTCACTGGCGGTTAACCAGACTCCTTCAGCATGAGAGATATCCAGACCCAAAGGGGAAAAGGAAGGCAATCCCAGATGTCTGTAAAACAACTCCCGGTCTGTCATACTGCAATATTATACTGCGAAAATACAAAATGACGCACAATCTTTTCTTAATTTCGCCAAGTCACCACATCACCATATCACCACATCACCACATGAACTCTTTGAAAGATAAAGTTGTTATCATCACAGGCGCTGCTTCCGGAATCGGTAATGCACTGGCATTCGAATGTGCAAATCGGGGTGCAATCTTATCCCTGGCCGATAAAAACCGTGAACAGTTACACTCAACTCGTGAAGAGCTTGTGAGGGGTGGGGCGGAGGTTGTGGTAACCGTTGCGGATATAACGCTGGAGGGCGATTGTAAAAATTTGATTGATAATACACTGGAGAACTATGGCCGAATTGATGTGTTGATCAACAACGCGGGAATTTCCATGCGGGCATTGTTTGAGGAGGTGGATCTGGAGGTACTCAGGAGGGTGATGGATGTGAATTTCTGGGGGGCAGTGTACTGTACCAAATATGCTTTGCCTGAGTTGTTGAAAGCCCATGGGTCCCTGGCTGGTGTATCATCTGTAGCTGGTTATAAGGGCCTTCCCGGCCGGGCAGGCTATTCGGCCTCCAAATTTGCTCTTCAGGGATTCCTTGAAGTGGTTCGGATCGAGAACAGGAAAAAGGGCCTTCATGTCCTGATTGCCTGTCCTGGTTTTACCAATTCCAATATCAGAAATACAGCTCTGGCCAGGGACGGAAGCAGTCAGGGAGAATCTCCACGGGACGAAGCCAAAATGATGTCTGCCGAAGAGGTAGCCAAACACATCTGCCATGCCATCGAAACCCGGAAACACCGGCTTACCCTGACCACCCAGGGCAAAATGACCGTGTTGCTCAACAAATTCTTTCCAAAGTTCATGGATAAAATGGTCTACAATCACATGGCGAAAGAGCCGGATTCACCCTTTAAATGATTTACGATTAATTCGATTTTCGATTTACGAATGAATTTTAAATTGTCATTCGTTATTCGTCATTCCTTAGCCTAGCCTCTCGGATGAAACTGAATAATCGTGCTCCTCAGAAATTCCCGGTCCAGGTGGGTATAAATTTCGGTGGTGGTGATCGATTCATGTCCAAGCATCTCCTGTACAGCGCGCAGGTCTGCTCCTCCCTCTACCAGGTGAGTGGCAAAGGAGTGACGGAAGGTATGCGGACTGATGCTCTTGTTGATTCCGGCTTTCCCGGCCAACTCTTTCACGATGGTGAAGATCATGACGCGGCTGAGTTTGGAACCACGCCTGTTCAGGAACAGGAAATCTTCATACCCGCGCTTGACAGGCTGAAGGGATCGTACCGAGTCCTTATAGATGCTGATCTGTTTCTGTGCACTCCTGCCGATAGGGACCAGCCGTTCTTTATTTCCTTTCCCGATGATACGGATGAATCCTTCAGGGAAGTATAACGAAGAGATCCTCAGGTTGATGAGTTCGGTTACCCGCAGTCCGCACCCGTAAAGAGTTTCCAGGATCGCTTTGTTGCGTTCGCCTCCGGGTTTACTGAGATCGATCACCCCGATCAGGGACTCAATCTCTGCAATGGTCAGCACCACGGGAAGTTTCCTGCCTATCCTGGGGGCATCGAGCAATTCCGTGGGATCTTTCTGCAGGACATTCTCAAGCAGGAGGTATTTGTAAAAAGACTTTAATCCGGAAATCAGCCTAGACTGGGTGCGTGATGTCATCCCAAGTTCTGTAACCCATTTCAACAATGATTGCAAATGACGCAACTCCACCTGGGCAGGTTGCAGATCTTCTCCGGCATGTTCCAGGAACTGGATCAGCCTCTTCACATCGTGCAAATAAGCCTCAACCGTATTCCCCGACAGCGACTTCTCTAATTGAAGAAAGGCCTGATACCCACGCAAATATGAATCCCACTTCATCGCTCTCATTTTCCGGTAAAGTGCGGTCTTCGCTTTTCATGGAAGGCTTTGATCCCCTCATGATAGTCATTACTCTCCCACACCTTTTTCCGTAATCCCTCGATTCTTTCAAAGATATCGGCACTCAGAGCCTGGGCATTGGAGAGGATGCGGAATTGTGCTTTGATGACCTCGATGGAGAGGGGAGAGAGGCTCAGTGCATTCAGCTTCTCGGGATGGTTCAGGGATACGATCCCAATCTGATCATGAATCTCTTTTTTGATCATCTCTTCCTCTCTTTAGTTCGGCTTCGAAAGTAAGGATTTTTTCAGGATTGTTTTGATATTAACCGTAAAATATTTAATTTTGCACGCCTTAAAAAACAGGAGAGAGAGCAATGGCGAAAAAGAGTAAAGATCAACGGATTCAGGTGATTCTGGAGTGTACCGAACAGAAGAACAGCGGGGTACCCGGGATGTCTAGGTACATTACAACCAAAAATAAGAAGAACACACCGGAACGGATAGAGATCAAGAAATACAATCCGTATTTGAAAAAAATGACGGTCCATAAAGAAATTAAATAACAGCGATAAGTCATGGCAAAGAAAGTAGTTGCAGCATTTAAAGGAGCCACCTCCAAAGATATTACCAAGGTGATTAAGATGGTAAAATCCCCAAAAACAGGAGCATATACATTTAAAGAGGCAATGGTTCCAAACGACAAAATCAAAGAATTCATCGCTGCAAAAGAGGATTAATAGATTTTCACATGTTGAAAGAAGCTTTTTTCCGGGTGAAAAAAGCTTTTTTTATATGGTTGACAACTTCTAGCTGCTGAAACAATGGGATTCTTAAAGATCTTCTCCGGAGAAAAGAAGGAACACCTGGATAAGGGACTTGAAAAGACGAAAAGCTCTCTCTTTTCAAAAATCTCCAAGGCTGTTGTTGGAAAATCCAGGGTAGATGATGAGGTTCTGGATAACCTTGAAGAGGTACTGGTTACCTCCGACGTTGGGGTGGAGACAACGTTACGTATTATCGATCGGATCCAGCAGCGGGCTGCCCGGGATAAATTTTTGGGGACTAGTGAACTGAATCAGCTCCTGAAAGAGGAGATCGCAGCCATGTTGCAGGAGAACAATACCGAGGATTTCACCGGTTTCATCCTGCCAGAAGGGAAAAAACCCTATATCATCATGGTGGTAGGTGTCAATGGCGTTGGTAAAACCACTACCATTGGCAAATTGGCCTACCAATTTCAACAGAGCGGAAAATCGGTATTGCTTGGTGCTGCTGATACATTTCGTGCCGCCGCTGTTGACCAGCTCACCATCTGGGCCGAAAGGGTAGGTGTGCCCATTTTGACACATGGGATGGGGACTGATCCCGCATCTGTGGCCTACGATACTGTAAATCAGGCTATTTCTAATCAAACTGACGTGGTAATCATCGATACGGCAGGCCGGCTTCATAACAAGATCAACCTGATGAACGAACTCTCCAAGATCCGTAAAGTAATCCAGAAGCTGGTTCCCGATGGCCCCCACGAAGTATTACTCATCCTCGACGCATCCACTGGCCAGAATGCGTTTGAACAGGCAAAGCAATTCACTGCGGCTACTGAGGTCAATGCATTGGCCCTGACCAAACTCGACGGAACCGCGAAAGGGGGAGTGGTTCTTGGCATCTCCGACCAGTTCAAGGTACCGGTAAAATACATTGGCATTGGGGAAAGGATGGAGGATCTTCAGGTATTCAACCGCATGGAGTTTGTAGACAGCCTATTTACGGATCAGAGGTGATACCTCCCCTGAAAAATAAAAGCATTGGTCTGATCTCTTTGGGATGTGCCAAAAATCTTGTCGACAGTGAAGTGTTAATGAAACAACTGGAATCCAGTAAGTTCCAGATCCTTTTTGAACCGGAAACCCTCCAGGGTATCGACACTATCATCATCAACACCTGCGGATTTATCAGCGATGCCAAACAGGAGTCCGTCGATACCATTTTGCACTATGCTGAAGCGAAGAGAGCCGGTAACATCAACCGGTTATTTTTGATGGGATGCCTCACGGAACGTTACCGCCAGGAACTGACCTTGGAGATCCCGGAAGCCGACGGTGTTTTTGGTGTCAATGAACTGCCGGAGATTCTGCATGAAGTTGGAGGCGAATACCGCCATAATCTTCTGGGTGAAAGGACAATCACTACCCCTTCTCATTATGCCTACCTGAAAATTGCAGAGGGGTGTGACCGGACCTGTTCCTTTTGTGCCATTCCGATGATACGGGGAGCTCACAAATCGAAAGCCATGGAAGAAATAATAGCTGAAGCTACTTACCTGGCCGGAGCAGGTGTGAAAGAGTTGCTCGTTATATCCCAGGATACCACCTTTTACGGGCTCGATCTCTATGGCAGAAGGAGACTGGCAGATCTCCTGCGGGGCCTGGCTGCCATCAATGGCATAGAATGGATTCGCATCCACTATACTTACCCGCATGCCTTTCCACTGGAGGTGCTTGATGTAATCCGCGATCACCCGAATATTTGCAACTACATTGACATTCCTCTTCAGCATATCAATAATCGGATTCTTCGTTCGATGAAACGGGGAATGACAGGCGATAAAACACGTAAATTACTTGAAACGATACGGAAAACCATTCCTGGTGTCACGATCCGTACCACCTTCATCACTGGTTATCCGGGAGAAACCGGGAGCGATTTTGATGAACTTTGCAGGTTTGTGGAAAGCTCCAGGTTTGACCGGTTGGGAGTGTTTACCTATTCTCACGAGGAGGGAACCCCGGCATTCAAACTCAGGGATACCCTTCCATCCAGGATAAAGTCGCAGCGCCAGGCTCACCTGATGAAGATTCAGGAGCAAATCTCCCTGGAACGGAATCAGCACCAGGTAGGAAAAGAGATTAAGGTGCTTGTAGACAGGGAAGAAGAGGAATTTTGGGTAGGGCGAAGCGAAGCCGATTCCCCTGAAGTGGATCAGGAGATCCTGATCAAAAAAAGCGCGTCCACGGTGAATGCAGGTAATTTTCATCAGGTCCGCATCACCGAAGCCAGATTTTTCGATTTATTAGGCGAAATCTCCGGGTAGTTCCACATCATTTTTTACTTTTGTACTTCCAAACTTTACATTATGAAGAAGACCCTGAATGTGCTACTGGTGGCTTTAATCCTGATTCCGGTCATGGCATGGGCACAAACTGAAGAGCCTGAAAACAAAAGAGAACCTGTCAATCAGGTCAATGAAAGAGGCCTGAAAATAGGATTCTGGAAAGAGAGAAAAGGTGAGCTGACCACGCGTGGGAATTATATCAACGGACTCAAAGACGGAACCTGGGAAACCTACCTCTCCAACGAGCTGCTTTTCCGTGTAGAAACATACAACAACGGGAAACGCGACGGGATTACGCTGCAGTTTGACCGCAAAGGGAAGATCAACAACGTGGAACACTATAAAAACAATCAGCTACATGGACTTATGTTTATTTACAGTCCTTTTTCTGCTAAATTATTGAAGCAGCAAGAGTATGAGAATGGCATGCTAACAGGTCTTTTCCGTACGTACTACGATGACGGAAAGATCCAGGAAGAGGCGTTCTACAAGGAGAACCAGAAGCATGGGACTTCCAAATGGTTCAACCGGGATGGAAGGCTGATAGCTATTTATAATTACCATTATGGCATTTTTGAAGGGACACAACGTACCTTCTATGAAAACGATACCACGGCCACCATCACCTTCTACGTGAATAATAAGCAGGAGGGAAATTACAAGGAGTTTTACAGGAACGGAAAGCTGAAGATAACCGGGAAATACGTCAATGGGAACAAAGAGGGGGCATGGACTGAATATGACGAAACCGGAAAAGCGGTCAATGTCACCAAATATAAAGGCGGGGTCGCAAAATAATCCCCGAAAAATCAGGAACAGGTTTCAGGCAACGAATGTGCCAAATTGGTGTCTATCTTCTACGGTTCTTTATGACATAGTCTTTACGGGGAGAACTCTGCTTGAATCCATATTTCATCCCGTAATGGCTGCGGTTTTTCTTAATCGACCTTTGCTTATAGGGTCCATCTGACTTGCAGCTGTATTTTCTGGCATTTGAACAAGAGCTAAAAAAAGAGACAGTAAAACAAATGCACAAAAGAAAAAGGATGACATTGAACCGGTTAAACATTATCGTAATGTTTTGGATGTAAATTTACAGTAAATTTCTGAATCCAACCTTAAATATGTATCTTTGTTGTGCTATTGATTGACAATAAAATAATGAATATATGAAAAAAATTGCTTCACTTTTGTCCTTTCTTGCAATCATGGTGATCCTGCCATGGGTCGGTTTCGCTCAGGAAGCAGAATGGGTTGAACAGGTAATTGTCGCCAACGGAAATGCATATGAATCTTCTCCACCCTTTGTAGATTTTGTCACAGTTCAAACCTATAATCCGGCTAACGGAGCCACATCTGTTTTCGATGAAATTAAAACGCAATCGGTTCAGGATGTAGTCATTGCAAATAATAAAATATATGTCGCAGCACAGGATAGTATTGTCATGTATGATGCAAATACGCTACAGCGATTGATGGCTATAGCCGATTCCGGCCTTAGCAGGATCTGTGTTTTAAAAGACTGGTTGATCGTAACCAAGCAGTATCCGATTGTCAGGTTTTTTGCGGAGGTCCTGAACGCCAATGATCTCTCTCTGATTGCTCGGATTCAAAATATCTCAGGCGATTGCAAAGGGATTGCAGGTACGTTAGACTCCGTCTACATTGCCGTGAACGGTGGTTACTTAAGCACAACAGGGAAATTGGCTGTCATAAACGTTACTAATTGGACACTTTCCAGAGAGATTGATTTCGGCTCTGACGCCGCGGGTATTAACGATATATACAATTATGGAGGAACCTTATTCTGCATCAACGAAACTCCATACGGAAGTAGTGACTCCGGAAGTATCACAGCGTATAATACCTATGCCATGACTCACATCAATTACTTATTAGGCCTTCATGTTGGCAATGGAGCACCCGGAATTAAGAACAGCGGAACAGTTGGCAACATGCTCTATCTTACCCTGAATTATGGAATCGGATCCTTTAACATGGATACCCGGGTTATTGAAGATACTACCATCTTTCCCGATCCCGGCTTTGTCAATCATATTTCATTCACCTCTTATACCACAGATTACGTGAATTCATATCTCTATATGAACGTCGGTAATCTTAGTTCCTGGGGAATCAATTTGGTGGGAACTACAGCAGGCGATTCTGTGACCTCCTTTATAACGGGTTTCAATACCGATGCGATTGCCCTTGATTACCGTGTTCCCGTTGGAATTGATGATCCGGTTACCAGAGAGACATCCATTGCCATCTTTCCAAATCCGGCCGAAAACATGGTAAGGATTAAGTATACAGGTGACGCACCCGTTGCGGAGATTCTCATCAGGGATCTCACAGGACGCACTATTTACCGGAATAATGAAAGAACTGTTTCAGGCACCTGGATCGACTGCTCATCCTATCCGGCAGGACTCTATTTTGTAACGGTGAAGACAGATTCCAACACCCTGTCGACCAAGTTAATCAAGAAATAAGCGTTCTTCAAATGATTAAATGGACACTTCCGCTGATCGCTTTCATAGCATCAGCACAATTTGTTTACGGACAATACCCCCCGCCGGCCGGACAGCCCGGCACCACTGCCATGTATCAGGACAGTTCAGCCTTTCGTGCATGGGCGAGGGAATGTACCGTAAAGCTTGGCTACATTAATTTCGTCGATACCTCCATGGTATACATGGGGTCAAACAAGGCCTCTTATGGTTTTCCGGCGGACGCTACCGGGCCTCCTGATAATTTTGTTATCAGCCTGGGCGACAGGGGAGTGGCAACGCTTACTCTCCCGGCTCCAATGTTCGACAGTACAGGCCCGGATTTTGCCGTGTTTGAAAATTCCTTTAGCAACGATTTTCTGGAACTTGGTTTTGTGGAGGTGAGCTCGAATGGAATTGATTTCGTCAGATTTCCATCGGTTTCCCTCACTCCTGAAACACCACAGGTCTTTACTTTCGGGACTATTGATGCCACTCATATTCATAACCTGGCTGGGAAATACAGGGTATTTTATGGCACCCCGTTCGACCTTGCTGACCTGAAAGATAGCCTCGCTGTCGATCTCTCCACCGTTACCCACATCCGAATCATGGATGTGGGGGGCTGTATCCAGCCCGGTTACCAGTCGTTTGACTCTCAGGGACATGTCATAAACGATCCATGGCCAACCCCATTTAATACAAGTGGTCTGGACCTCGACGCAATCGGGATCATCCACATTGAACCTCAGGCCATTCCTTCTTCTGTTCCGCCGGTTCCCATCCGGGTGTTTCCGAACCCGGTTCACCATATATTACGAATTGAACATTCGTTACATTCTTCCGTACGGCTTTCATTAGTAAACCCTATTGGGAAGTTTTACCTTTCAGAAGAGCCAGTAGATAAAAGTGTTGAGCTGGATATATCAGACTACCCACCAGGTCTTTATTTCGCAGTTTTTACCTTGCAGGACGGAACGAAAGTAATCCGGAAGTTCATCAAACAATAGGTTGCAGAAACCGAAAGAGCGTTGACGGGAATCGGAAAGCATTTCAGAGGTCATCTTCTCATGTTGCTTGTGATGGGTGCATATGCAACGGCATCCGGACAACAGTTATCAGATACCCTTCGACTGAAAGAGGTAGAGGTGAAGGCCAGCTTTCCGGTCAATAACATGGGATTTAAACGGGTCAGGCTCGATTCAACAATCCTGATACCACGCCTCGATGCCAACCTTGGTACAATCCTTGCCCAGTATTCCACAATTTTTATTAAATCGTATGGAAATAATAACCTGGCTACCCCTTCATTCCGTGGTACAACAGCTCATCATACCATCGTCGAGTGGAACGGGATCACCATCAATTCACCGATGCTGGGGCAGATTGATCTCTCTCAGCTTCCTGTGGCTCAATTCCAGGGGGTAGAGATCCTGTATGGCGCTTCCGGACTCAGCAGGACCAGCGGAGCATTTGGCGGAATCATCAACCTGAAAACGACACCTGATTGGAACAATCGACTCCATGTAATCCTGTCACAGACCATCGCCAGCTTTCATAATTATACCACCACGTTGAATGCGGAGGTGGGCAACGGGAACCTTCAATCTCACACCCGGTTCAACTTCGGAACAGGGAACAACGATTTTCCGTTTTACAATGATTACACCGGACAAACCGAGAAATTAATCAACGGTGCTTACACCCAGTATGGTTTCTCAGAAGATATCTTCGCAAAAATCAAGAACCAGCATCTCATTTCCGGTCGCATCTGGTACAATTATTCTACGCGCGAGATTCCACCGTTAAATACCAATGTTAATCCGGATCATATTGAAAATCAAACAGATAAATCACTTCGAAGTTTGGTTGAGTACAAATATATTCACCGGAACCTATCTGTTACGGTTTCGTCGGCCCTGATCAATGATTATCTACACTACATCAATGACAGTATAAACGCAAAACACCAGTACTATTCATTCACAAACCGGATACGGGTAAATCTTACAAGGATTGGGAAACTGACTATCCAACCCGGACTGGACCTGATCCACGACTGGGTCAACTCGGATGCATACTCCAACCAAAAACAACGAAATGTTCTGGGTGGTTTTGTAGAGCTCATTTACAGCGCCTCACCGGCTGTGACGCTTTCGGTATTGGCAAGGGCAGAGGTGGTCGACGGACTGCTGATGCCGTTCATTCCTGCCATAGGCGTTGAATTCAAGCCCTTCCGTAAGATCAATCTTTCCCTATCTGCCAACCTTTCAAGGAATTACCGATATCCCTCCCTGAACGATCTCTATTGGGAAACATGGGGCAATCCAGAACTGTTGCCGGAAATCAGTTACGGGGCTGAAGGCGGGATTACATGGAACTGGTTGAACCGCTCCAGGAGCCTGTTCCTTGAAACAGAACTGACAGGATATTATATGTTGCTGCAAGATATGATTGTCTGGTCCCCATCAAGCACAAGCAGCGCCATATGGATTCCGGAAAATGTCAGTGAAGTTACAGCAAGGGGTGTTGAAACGGGAATTAATTCCGCGATCGTATTCTGGAAAAGTAACCTTGACCTGAACATCACGTATAATTATTGCAAATCCACTTACCAGAAAGAGATAAATCCAAACGGGTCTTCCGTAGGAAAACAGCTGATATACACCCCCATACATACCATGAATGCCTCCATGAGGTTTGAGCGAAATGGATACTTCTTTTCCTATTTATTCAATTACATAGGTCGCCGGTATCTTGGAAAAGATAATACGGAATATATGCCCGGATATAATTTGTCTAATCTCTTTTTTGGGAAAAGTATTCAATTGAAAGATTTTATGTTATCTTTACAACTTGAAATAAACAATCTTTTTGATCTTGATTATCAATCAATAGCTTACCGCCCCATGCCCGGCAGAAATTTTGCGATCACGATCAGGGGCGGTTTTAGCAGAAAATCAAGTCATTGATTTATTTCGTAATACAGAAATCTGTGGGTATCAACACTAACGTGAGTAGATTCACTTTCCAGTTTTCAACCCTAGTGATCGGAGTTTTGATTTTCGTGATTACCTCGTGCAGCAAAGATCCTATCCGTCCAACAACAGACCCTGTCGATCCCCCTCCGGGCGACTCAGTAACCTATTCCGAAGGATTCTTCATTGTCAATGAAGGGAATTTCAACTGGGGGAATGCCTCAGTTACTTACGTGGATTACTCAACCGGTACGGCTCATCAGCATATTTTCCAACAGGCCAATAACCGCCCTCTTGGAGACGTTGCCCAATCGATGAAGGTGATGAATAACCGTGGGTATATCATAGTCAATGCTTCGAACCGGATTGAGGTGGTGGATCTTATTAATTTCAAACTAATCAAGAGCATCGAGGGATTTAACTCTCCCAGGTATATCGAATTTATTGACTCTACCAAGGCATATGTTACCAACCTCTATAAGGATATCTCTGTCATTGATTTGACAACGCTGACCATCACTAAAACAATCCAAATCCCGGAATGGACGGAAGGGATGGTCAGGTATAATAAGTTTATGTTCATTACCTGCATTGGCAGCTTTACTCAACCAAGTTCAAAGCGGAAAGCCAAGTTGCTCATCCTGGATACCAAAGAGGATTACATTGTTGACAGCATTCAAACGGCTACGGAACCGGTGGCCATTGTCATTGATAAGAAATTGAAATTGTGGGTGTTATGCTCAGGAGGGTGGGATGGATTTTCAGCCCCTATGCTGATCCGTGTAAATCCGGACCTGAAACAGGTTGAAAAAGCATTCTCTTTTCCCAGTAATGAAACACCAAGCCGCCTCAGTATCAATCCAACTGGTGATACCATCTATTACATGCAGAATGGAATCTTCCAGATGCCTGTGACAGCCCCCAGCCTGCCTACGCAACCATTGATCTCATCAGATGACCATTTATTTTACGGAATGGCTGTTCATCCGATTGACGGGACCATCTATGCGTCCGACGCCATCGATTATGTTCAGGATGGCATGGCGTTCCAATTCTCTTCCTCAACAGGAACTCAGATTCGCGCATGGAAGACTGGCAGAATCCCCGGCTCCTTCTGCTTTGGCGAAACCAGGAATCCCAAAACGATCGAGTAAAGGTTTATTTATGAATGAATTCGTTGAAACTCGGTGGATGGGAAAAATGGCCTTTGAAGCTGCTATTGATGGGATTCCTGTGAAAATGGATGCCAGTCCGGAACATGGTGGAAGCAGCTTCGGTCCAAGACCAAAACCGATGGTTTTATCTGCCCTTGCCGGATGTACCGGGATGGATGTCGTCTCTATCCTCGCAAAAAAACGTATTACATTCAGTGATTTCAGGATCCTGATCAACGCAGAGGTCACTGAAACACACCCAAAATACTACCACAAAATCCATCTCATCTTCGAGTTTACAGGCGACAACTTACAGGGGAATGAGGAGGTATATGAAAAAATCAAACGGTCCATTGAACTTTCCTCCGATAACTACTGCGGAGTGAATGCCATGTTGCGCAAAACCTGTGACATTTCGTGGGAAATCCGGGTAATTAATTCATAAATACTCCTGGATCACCTCCTTGAACTCACTCAGAATCATGGCAGTAGCTCCCCAGATGACATGACCATTCACCACGAATGCAGGAGCTTTTATCTGAATACCGAGTCCCACTTTGTGCCTGGTTACCTGGTAAGCGCTTTCGCTGAACAGGTCACATATTTTCACTTCGATGATCTCCTCAACTTCAGCAGGATCCTTGACAAACTCAGGCCGCGTGGAGCAATAGCCCACAAATGGAGAGACCAGGTACCTGCTGGGGGGAATGTAAAGATCCGATAGTTTCCCCAGGATTCTGACTCTCTCCGGTACAATGCCAACCTCTTCCTTTGACTCCCGCAATGCAGTGGTAGTAAGGTCCGGATCATCCGGTTCCTGTTTGCCTCCGGGCAAACTAATCTGACCTGCGTGAACACCCCCATACTCAGGACGTTGTATAAACACTATGAAGAGATCTTTCCCCACCGGATACAACAACAATAATACACCGCTTGGCTTCACTCTCGCGGAAGGAACAGAACTCATTAACTCCTGTACCCTCCTCATTGATGACATTCTAAGTTGGGCATGCAGGCCGGGAAGTGGCTGCGATAATGCTTCGGTGAGAGCTAACACGAATTGATCAAATGGCATCCGGAGAAATATTTTGTCAAAAATACGATTTGATCATGAAAAAATTAGTATCATTGTGCATTACAAGCATCAATTTATGGTCAAAGAAAAGGTAAAACCGGTTGAGCATCAGGATAAACAGACTCAGCATCTGAGCCAGTTGATCCTGTTCAACGATGATATCAATTCCTTTGATTTTGTCATCGAAACGCTTGTCGATGTTTGCCGGCACGATCCCATTCAGGCGGAACAGTGTGCCTGGATTGCCCATTATAAGGGAAAATGTGCTGTAAAAGAGGGGACTTTCCCTGAACTGAAACCGATGCATGATGAGATGAGCAACAGAGGATTGACCGTTTTGATTGAGAAATAAATAAGTTATTAACAACTTTTCAACAGGCCCTCTTTTTCCAAAAATTAAATCCCTCTTAATCAGCATTTTATAAAAACAGACTTATTAACAATTTGTTAATAAAGTATGTTAATTTCATGTGAATACAATTCGAGCGAAAAAATTGACTTCAAGGTAGTGGTACTGTATATTTGGTTTCGCAAGTGAGGGATAAAAGGCCCGCTGAGAAATTGGGGATGTGAAAGCAGTACCCGCAAGGGAACAGCACTCCAGAACCAAACCTGAACAAAGGCGAATCCGCAAGACTCGCTCGGGTAGCAGGTCACATAATCAGGGAGCTAATAACCGTAGCTTGTCACGCCAGGCGGCCACGGCCGCAGGGATGTTGGATGGGAATTCTGTCGGCCAGACGGGATTCCCATCACGGTTTTATTGCTGAACCTTTACAGAAATATCAATCGTTCCGTCCTCTTCAAGATTGATGCTATTGATCCGGATCAATCCTTTTTTTCCATTGGCAGTAACGAAAGCGACATAATACCCGCTTAGCAGATCCGGTGCATTGGGCTCAATGGCCCCCTGGCTGAGGACAATGAGTTCCGTATCATCCTGGATGGCATCCCAGTCCAGCGGATCCTTGATGGTTCTGAAACGTGTCGCATTTCTAACTGCCCAGTTCAGGAGTGCGTTAGGACCTGGGTTCGTATAGGAACCACCATCTGTAAATATATGAGCTGCATCGTCGTTATCCGGAGCTGCCAGCGTGGCAAAGGTGGTAACTCCAAAGTAATAGAGCCAATCGATCATTGCTGCATTATTCTTTGCTTCAGCCAGGTTATAGATAGTACCGTTGGAGGAGGCAAATGAGCTTCCGGTACTGTTTTGCTGGGCTCCAATGATGCACTGGTCATAGGTGAAGATAGGCCCAACGGCAGATTCAGTAGTGATATTGAAGCTCTTTTCAAGCGTGCTTTCATCACTCTGCGTGATTGTAAATATCCACTTCTCCGTCCCTGGTCCACCTAACGCAATCCCAAAGAAATCGTAATTCAGAACAGTTAAATTCAGGGTTGTATCAAAAACGACATCTGGTTTATCGTTATAAACACGGGTAACCAGAAAACGTATCAGCGTGGACCCTGTACTGGCGAATGCATTAATCCCGACTTTAAACTGTTCTCCTGTTGTAAGTGTGACATCCCCGGAAACATACCCGGGTCCGGCCTTCAGGTTAAACGTAAACTGTTGGTCCGGGGTGTTTTCATCCTTTTTACATGAGGAGAAAATGGTAAAAGCTGCTAAAAACAGAGCAGCAAATAGGTAGGCAAACTTTTTCATACAATGAAATTTAGG